>NZ_OY762947.1:3417500-3717500 GCF_963666695.1 uncultured Desulfobacter sp. | reverse complement strand
GCTTTTATTTATTAGGGAGCTCGTTGGATCGACATTGGGCAAACCTATTCAAAAGAAATTTGATATATTTCTGATACGGTCTGTCCAAAAAGAGTTAAAACGAGTGCGCCTGACAGATTGCAGCTCCTGCCGACGGATCTTAACATGCACCGGGACAATGGCAGGCCCTAAAGAGTGCGAATGGAAGCGTGACGGTCTGGGTTTAAAAAAGGGGTGAGATAAAAAGCCGCTCCAGCGGGAGCCAATCCCTTCCGACGGGCAGTTTTTGTGGTGCCCATTCTCAGGACTGGCTCCCACTTCCGCTGGGCTGAGCGGTTAAATTAACACCCATAAAATAAAATTTGATGTTCGTGAATCGAACACTTGACTTACCTTCTCATGGAGGATTGAAATTATTGGCAATACGCTCAAAATCACAGATTGCAAGCCATCGCTTTATTTCAAATAAATTCAATTAGTTAGACTAAATACGCCTTTAAAAGACCCTGAAACACGACATGAGCCTTGATATTTATCATCTATCTGTGGTTGTGTGCCCGTCTTTCGGGCAACCCGGTCGAATCAAAAACACGATAGGCGGTCAGTTTAACGGCGTCATTAATTAAAAACCAGACCAGAGCATACCCCCATACAGCCAGGGCCCATCCCCATCCCAAAGGGGCCATGAAGATGCCGTAAACAGCGATCAGCGTGGCCAGGATCTGGGTGCCCACCACAGCGAAAAACAGAATTTTTGCCGGCCGGATGCTCCAGAAGGGCCCCCGTGTACGGGTAACGAATATCATCAGGTGACCTGCCACGGAAAGTTTCAGGTACATCAGGGACTGGATGAAATCCCGGTTCAAATGAAAGAGGCGCTCGCCGATGTAAAACAGACCGAAAGAGGCGATAACACCGGTGATCCCCAGGATCGTGGCAATGCCCAAAACCCGGGGCATATTCCATGCCTCGGGCTTGTCTGCATAATGGACATTGTCATAGGCAATGGAGAGGATAGCGCCGTCGTTGAGTAGTGCCAGAAGAACAATCATCACGGCCGTGACCGGATAAAAGTTAAAGGCGAGGATGGATAGGGTCATGAGCAGCAGAACACGGATGGTTTCAGCCATGCGGTAAATGGTATAGCTGGTCATACGCTGGAAAATTTTCCGGCTCTCCTTGATGGCGTCTATAATAACGGAGAGTCCCGGGGCCAGAAGGACCATGGATGCCGCCGCCCTGGCCGCATCAGTCGCCCCGGAGACGGCAATGCCGCAGTCCGCCTTTTTTAGGGCCGGGGCATCATTGACACCGTCACCGGTCATGCCCACAATGTGCCCGTGCTTCTGGAGGATCTCCACAATATGAAACTTGTGCTCGGGAAAGACCTGGGCAAAACCGTCAGCGTCTTCAATGGACTGATCCATTCGCCCGGATTCATGGTACCGGGTACCGCTGAATCCCTCAGCGTCAAGGATACGGGTTCCCATACCCAGCTGCTTTGCGGTTTCCCGGCCAATGGCCAATTGATCGCCGGTAATCATTTTGATGCCCACCCCCATCTTTTTTGCCGTGGCAATGGTCTCTTTGGAATCGTTTCTGGGCGGATCAAAAAGGGGCAGTACCCCTAAAAATTGCCACCGATCCCTATCATCGGTTCTGGCGACGCCAAGGGATCGGAAGCCCCTGCCGGCAAATTCATTGATCGCTGTTTCCACCGCCGTTTTCACCGTGTTTTTATTGTCACACAGATCCAGCACCACCTGGGGAGCGCCTTTGGTCACCTTGAAGGGTGTTTTACCGGTAATCCGTACACGGGCCTGGGTCCGCTTGCCCACCGGATCAAAGGGAATAAAATGATCCACTGTTTTGTCCTTGAACACCGCCTCACTTTTGACGCCGTTTAATACGGCAAGGTCAATGGTGTCCTGGTTTTCCGCCTTTGAGCAGAGCGCGGCGCTCTCAATCACCTGGCCGGGGTCCACCCCGTCCACCGCAAACGGATCTCCCAGTGTAAGTTCATTTTTTGTCAAGGTTCCTGTTTTATCCGAGCAGAGTATATCCATGCCGGAGAGTTCCTCAATAGCCACCAACCGACTGACAATGGTCTCTTTGGCCGAGAGCAGCCGTGCCCCGACAGCCATGGTAACAGACAGCACCGTTGGCAGGGCCACCGGGATGGCGGCCACGGTCAGCACCAGGGCAAACTGGAGGGCCTCGGTCATGGGGTCGCCCCGGAACAAAGCAACTGTCAGGATCACGGCCACCAGCACAATGGCAAGAATGATGAGGTAATTGCCGATTTTGAGTACCGCGCCCTGGAAATGGCTGACGGTTTTTGCCTCCTGGACCAGCTGGGCGGTTTTCCCAAAGTAGCTCTTTGTACCGGTTGCGTATACAATGGCCTGGGCCTCTCCTTTGCGTATGACGGATCCTGAAAAGACCGCCTGCCCCATCTGCCTTTTCACCGGCAGCGATTCCCCTGTCAGGGCGGATTGGTCAACCTCTACGGACATTTCGCTCATCAGCCGTGCATCCGCAGGGACCACATCTCCGAGCCGGATTCGGATAATATCTCCGGGAACCAGGTTTCGAGAGGGCTGGGAGGTCCATTTTCCGGCTCGCTTTACCCGGGCCTTGAGGGCCAATTTGGCCTTAAGCGCAGCAATAGCATTGCCGGCCTGGAACTCCTCCCAGAACCCAATCACTGCATTGGCCAGCAGCAAGATAACAATAATGAAAAAATCCGGCCAGTGTCGGATAAGGCCTGACAACAGGGCGGCCGCTTCGATCATCCAGGGGATGGGTCCCCAAAAGTAGCTGAGAAACTTGAGGATCGGCCGCTCTTTCTTTTCTGCCAGTTCATTATATCCATAACTTTCCAGGCGGGCTTGGGCTTCTTCATTGCTTAAACCCTCCGGTGAGGTATCCAGTTGTGTTTGCAAATCCTCTAGGGACACAGTTTTATCGTTATGTGAGTTTTCCTTTTTTTTTTGCATGGAAATAATCCTTTGCTGCTGTGGTACGATGATCTACCGCTGCGGCGTCGCCGGACGCCGGGCAGCGGTATTTATTTATTCATAGCGCTTATACTCCAGTTCTCTTTTGAGCAGGAACATGGAACAGGGCATTTTTCGGATCAGTTCCCGAATGTCATGACCCATCAGCAGATGTTCAAGATAACCCTGCTCATGGGCTGTCATGACCATCAGGTCAATATTTTTTTCTGAAATGAATTTTGTGATTTCCTGCACGGGTTCCCCCTGCATGACGCTTTCCTGGATGGCCAGCCCTTCGGTATCTTCCGTCTTGATATAATCCTGAAGGTCCTTGCGGGCATCCTCAAGTATTTTTGTGAACTCGTCCTCTATAACCTTGGCTGAGGATATGGGCAGACTCCAGCCTTCGAGCCCAAAGGGGTTGTGCACGATATGGGTGATAAAAAGTTCCGCCCCGTAATTGCGGGCGAAAGAAATTCCCCACTGAACGGCTTCAAGGGCTTGTTTCGTACCCATGGATACAACGAGAATACGTTCCGGATGTTTCATGTTTGATCTCCTTTCTTTTAAAGGTTTATATAATAGTAGATTTTCCAGTATCTTTTTTAAATACGGGTTTGTATGTAAATTTTTTCATTAAATAATTAAGGTGACATTCAGGTCCGGCTATGGTTTTACTTCTCAAATTCGGTACCGGAAAGGACCAGTTCGCCCTTGTAGAGCATTTGGTTAACATGTGCGCCTAAAGTTTTCAGCCGGATGTAAGCTGTATCCACATCGTTATGCTCAAGGCTGGCCAGGGTTTCATCAATCATGGATGTCAGCTCCACCACCACCTTATCAAAGACTGAATTGTCCGTACTGCCCAGAAGGGAGATCACTTTAGACCTGGCACGCCTGAGTAATTCTTTTGCTTTCCCTGTGTCCTTTATTTTCAGATATCTTTCAGCATCATACACTTCCTGTCTTACGGTCGTGATAGGAACGTAGTAGTCCTTGAGCTTAAGCAATTGCTGACGTATGAGCTCAAGATTTTCCTGCAAAACCCCTTCCGGACTTCTGACAAGCTCGTCTACGAGGGCCAAAGACTTTTCTATTCTAGTGTTGAAATAGTTGAAATGGGTGTCTTCGAAGATGGGATTCCAATCCCGCTCCTGGGGTTGACATCCCGAGAATATCAATAGGGCAAGTGCAATCAGTAATTTTTTAAACATGGTATTTTCCTGTGGTAAATTAAAATTCTACAATTATTGTTCTCTGGTTTTTTGCCAGAATAATTAAAAATTAGAATCAACTTTCGGTAATTAAAAAAGACAGCAAATAAAAATATAACAGATCGAATATACAGTTTAAATTGACGAATTTCGCTTTATACAATAAGCTTTGTTTACCACTAAACAAACATTTCAGGCAAAGGAAATTCGTCAAAATTAATACTACCCTTACCGACGTACAAAATCAAATAACAAATTCAGAACAGATTGGCGTACTCAGTGATTATTTTGCAAAATTCAAAAAAGGTGCATCACCGCTTGCCATTTTCACAGCCCTATTTAACCTGGCATTTCACAACGAAAATTTATACCAGGGCATTGTGAAAAACAAAGACGTGGAGGTCGATAAAGACGCTGCTTACAATTTTTTGAATTGTCCAGGGCCTGTAATAAGGTTATATTCATTTAGTTGTGGCGGTGTTCATAGGCCACGACTACGTCTTCAATGGAAGTGAAGTACGCCTCGCAGCCCATCCATTCGGACAAACCGGAACGATCAAGCTCGTTCCTCACTTCATCCGATACGGCAACAAAAACGAGACGAATGTTTCGTTTACTAAGCAGATCCAGCAGAATGAATAGGGTTTCGGCTGCCGTGAAATCGATGTCATCGACAGCAACGCAGTCGATGCAAAACCATCTCAACTGTGGTTCCGCGTTTTTGACCAAGGTTTTTACCTCTTCTTTAAGCTGCACACAATTGGCATAGTATATACTGTGGCTGAAGTGGTAGATCATCAGGCCGGGTGCAGCCTGATTCTGGGGGCTGATGGGAAACGAATGCCATTTCCCGGCCCCGGTCATGATCATAAGTGTATTTTTCGGCCGGTAGCCGTGGCGTGTATGGACTATCAGCGAAAGAAAAATCGCCAGCAGGATACCCTGTTCAACCCCCCAGAATACAATAACCACCGTCGTGGTCACGGCGACCCAGAATTCCCAGGGACGCTCGGCATAGATTTTTTTCAATCCTTTTATGTCAATCAGTTTCGCACCGATCAGAAAGACCACTGCGGCAAGCACGGACTCCGGCATATAGGCCAGCGGTGCGGTGAAGAAGAGCAGTACCAGCATTACGACGACGGCTGCGGAGAGTTGGGTCAACTGACTGCTTCCACCGGCACTGTCGATTATCTGGGTTTTTGTCGGACTGCCGTTAACAACGAAAGTACCTGATAAGCCGGCACCAATATTTGCCATACTAAGACCTACGAGATCGCTGTCTTCGTCCAGGTATTCACCATGGCGGTCGGAATAAGCCCGGGAGGTGGCGGCACTCTGCGCGAGGATGACAATAAACATGCCAAAAGCGATCGGAAGAAGCTGCTCTATAAGCGCCCAGCTACAATTGATATCAGGCACCCCTATCTCCGGTAATCCACTCGGCACATCACCCAGGACAGCGACTCCCTTCGCCTTAAAATCCCAGATCCAGCTCGCTGTAATGGCGCCGGACACGGCAATCAGCTCCCCGGGAATCCGCTCTGAGATCCGTTTCAAGCCAATAATGGTGAAAATCACAGCAATCGATAGGCACAACGAATAGGGCTGGAATTGGCCGATTTGCCGCCAGACAGTGACGAGCTGGCTGAATATCCCGTGCGCTGCACGGTGGATACCCAGCATCCCCTGGATTTGCCCCAGCCCTACCTGGATACCAACCCCGGTAAGAAATCCGACTAGGACGGTACGGGAGAGAAAGTTTGCGAGAAACCCAAGCCGGAAAACCCGCGCTATCATCAGAAAACCCGCCACCATCAAGGCCAGCACCCCCGCCAGGGCAACATAGTCAGCGGACTCCTTCACGGCGAGACCAGCAAGGCCAACCGATAGCATGGCGGCGGTCGCCGAATCTGCCCCCACGACCAAGTGGCGGGATGACCCGAACACGGCGAACAGGCCGGCCGGGATGAGCATCGTGTAGATGCCTGTGATGATGGGCGTTCCCGCGATCCTGGTATAGCCCATTACTTCTGGAATAGCCAGGGCCGCTAGGGTTACACCGGCGATAACTTCACCTGGAACCTTCGGCCACCGTATTGGCAGCAGGCCCCGCATGATCGGAAACTGTTTTTGTATGCTATTCATTGAATGTCCTAATCCCCGATTGACGAACTCATGTCGCTTTTTGAAAAAAACACAGCAACTGCAGACAGCAAGGAAAACAAAGCACCGGTCAAATAGCTCCAATGCAAACCGTTAATGAAGATATCGAGTTGGGCGCCACTGAATGGTCCGGCTTGGCCTCGGGTGGTGAATGGTGCAAGGTTGTATACGACGGCGCCGGACACAGCAATACCGAAGGCCATGCCGGTATTGCGCATGGCGGCTAACAGGCTGGACGCGATACCCCGGAATTGAGCCGGTGCACTACCCATTACAGCACTGTTGATCGGGCTCTGGAACATGCCCGCCCCAAATCCGCAAACCGCCAAACGCCAGGCCACATTCAGGTTGCCCGCGCTGGTGTCCAACCTGCTGAGCAGCACTAATCCCGAGGCGTGGATCAGCATGCCGGCAATACCAAGACCTCGGTAGCCGATACGGTCCGACAACGCTCCACTCAGCGGTCCGATGAAAAATGTGAGCAGAGCAAAAGCCATCATCACCATGCCGACGATAAAAACATCCTTTTGCAATGCATCAGCGAGGTACCAAGGTGTTAGGAAAACTACGGTATAAAGTCCTATAAAATTCAGCATGGAACTCAGGCAGGCAAAACTGAAGCGGCGGTTGGAAAAAATTTTGAGATTCAGCATGGGCTGCGCCACTCTTCGTTCAACATGAACGAAAAGCCATCCTAATAATATGGTACACAGCAGCAACACAAATCCCCATCCGGAAAACCACCCAAAAGTTTCACCTCGATTCGCATAAAGCATTATGCTGAAGAGAAAACCGAATGCCAGGGCGGCGCCGGCCATATCCAGGCGTTGACCCGGCTTTTTTTTTCCCGGAGGAATTACCCGGCGGCCCCAGAAAAAGGCAATGATACCGATGGGGATATTGACGAAAAAGACGAATCTCCAACTCAAATAATGAGCAATTACACCACCTATAGCCGGTCCTATCATCAGGCCTAAAGCAATAGCGGTGGCATAGATGCCGATGGCTTTGCCACGTTCCATTGGATGAAACGCCGAAGTGATAATAGCCATGCCTAAGGCCATCTGCATCGATACGGTGACCCCCTGAACGGCCCGAAAGATGATTAACATCCAGATGTTCCGAGACAATCCGCACAGCAGAGATGCACCTGAGAAGCAGGCCAGTCCGATGAGAAAAATCCGTTTGTAGCCCAACATGTCCCCCAGTCTGCCGTAGACCAGGATAAAGGAGCAAATAGCAAGAAGATATATGGTCGGAACCCACTGCACCAGAGCATAGTCACTTTGGAAATAGTTGGCAATTGTGGGAAGGACCACATTGACAATACTCCCATCAATAGGCCCCATAATGACACCTAACATCACTGCACCGAGGATCATCCACTTTTTTTTATCACTCTGAGGGCCTGATATCGAATTTTTTTCAGTCATAACCGTTTCCTTTTTCAATACTTTCAACAAAATTAGCACGTTAAGCCCGGTTATAAAACAAAGATGTTTTCTAATCTTTTTTCCCAATCATGAGGCGGCCGTTTCTCTCGGCAAATGACATGCCTGCTGCTTTCCCCAAATCCACCATCTAATTTCTGATTTTAATGTGAAATCAATTAATTAGCTGCATTTATCTTTCACCAATTTGGTGAATATAAACCTTGTTAAGCTCTTGAATTAACGGATAAATAACATATTAGTCTGAAGTTAACTTCCATATATATAGTCATCCAACTTAGGTCTTTCTTGGCACATATATTGTTATGCAGCATTTTGCCTGAATATTTTACTTCAACTTTGGTATGCTTCAGAACAACATTCTGTATACGAAGCTATTATTGAACCAAGCAAAATGCATACCTGGAAAAACCAAAGTTGGAGTACTATAGTATGAACTATGAGCTACCAGGAAATGGAAATTCCGATACAATCAAGTTACTGAATGCCGTGCACGCGTGAGGGCAGAAGGGTGGTGGGAAGGGCCACATTAAAGGCCGTGCCCTTTCCTTCTTCACTGTCCAAGGTGATATACCCGCCCAGCTTACGGACAATGCCCCGGGAAACGGACAGGCCCAGGCCCGTTCCTTTGCCTTTGGATTTGGTGGTGAAAAACGGTTCGAAAATCCGGTCCTTGATGTGCTCGGGGATTCCCGGGCCGTCATCACTGATGTTAACCACCACAAAACCGGGCTTTTGGTCTTTGAGAATGGATGTTTTGATGGTACCTTTGGGGGGCAAGGCATCAACAGCATTGAGAATCAGGTTGACAAACACTTGTTTGAGCATTTGCTCGTCACCGTGAACCGGCGGGAGGCCGTCCTGGATATCAACTTCCATTTTAATTTTGGCCATTTTCATCTGATTGGCCACCAGGCGGATGGAATCCCTGAGAATCTCGTCGATTTTCAAGGGTTTGATATTGGTTTCGGTTTCCCGTGCAAAATCAAGCAGTTCCCGTACGATGCGCTGGGAACGCTCGGTTTCGTGAATCAAATCATCAATCATCTCCATTTTATCATCCTGTTCCAGGATATCGAAATCCTCCTTGAGCATGGATGCCGTGAGCATGGAATTGTTCAAAGGGTTGTTCAATTCGTGAGCCACCCCGGCCACCAGGGTGCCGATAGCCCTGAGTTTGTGGGATTGAACAAGGATCTCCTGGCGATGGTCCAGCTCCTGAACCATATGATTGAAGCCGTCGGCCAGCTTGGAAAATTCGTCCGAATGATGCTTGGGGTACTGAATAGGAGTAAAATCCCCCTCCCCGATGCGCTTGGTGTAATTCATAAAGCGATTGAGGGAAAGCACCAGCTGGCGCGCCAATGTCACAAAAATCGCCACCATAAACAGGGCAAGAATGATGGTAAAAACGATGGGGGCGCGCTGTGCCAGCTTGAACATGCGGGTGACCGCTTCACGTTCCTTGGTTACAAACTCGTCGGCCAGTTTGACCAACTGGCTGCCCGATTGGCGCAACAGTTCTATGTCCTTGGTTTTGTTTAAATGGGCGATCTGATCCGAGTATTCGGTCATATACTGAATCATGGTGGCCGTATGGTTTTTGCCCAGGATTTTCTCAACGGTGTCCTTGTTGGTACTCAGAATAGCACTGGCCATGGTGAGATGTTCCCGGGCATCCGCAAGGTTGGTGTTGTAAAGCAGATAATTCTTTTCAAAACGCCGGGCCTGCTGGATCTCCACCATGAAATTGTTAGCCACATCCAAAAAATCAATCTTCTTTTCAATGGACGACAACATCCAGATCGATCCCAGAGAAACGGCCGTGCACAATCCGAAAAACACGATAAAGGTCACAATCAACTTGGCCCGGATACTGCTCAGTCGTATATTTTGAATAAATATAGAAAGTGGCATGAGAGATCCTTAATTTATTCATGTCATTCACTCCTGAGTGAATGACATCATGCGGTCAGTTCTTTAGAGCCTGTTTAAAAATAGATGAATCGGCTGCAATCACATGAGAATGGCCCCAATTCCCTCAAATTTTCGGCCAATAGTCCGGCTATTAACAAAAAATTTGAGAAAATTGGTTCTCATCCTCATGTGATTTCGCTTCGATCCCCTAATTTTTAAACAGGCTCTTAGCGGCTCGCTCGATAATGACCCTCAGGTCATTGGGTTTAAACGGTTTGGCAATAAAATCAAAAGCCCCTTTGGAAAGGGCCTCCCGGGCGATTTCAACGGTGGCGTAGCCGGTGATGAGAATAACCTTGGTCCGGCTTTCCTTGGCCAGAACACGATCCAGAATTTCAATGCCGTCGATTTTGTCCATTCGGATATCGGTAACCACGATGTCGGTGGGGTCTTCGTCAAAGGACGCCAAGGCTTTTTCAGGGTCCTCAAAGGTGATGACCTGGGCGCCGTTTTTTTCAAGAGCTGGTTTAAGGCGTTTGCCCACAATGGATTCATCGTCGATCACAATAATGCGTATATTGTCTTTATGCATGGCTTATCTCCTCCATTTGGGTTTGCATGTCTTTTTTTCCAATGCCCCGTGACAGACTGGCTTCGATTTTGCGGCGTTGGAAATAAGCCCGTCCAACAAAGAAAAGGATCATCAGACCACCCGTGCAACCGGCCACATAAAGCATTCCTTTACTGGCCAGGTTCAGGTACTCGTTGTACTTGGGATCGAAATTCACGTAACCGAGTTGCTGAAGATAAATGGGAATGGCAACGATACGGCTGATGACGCAGAGCAGGATGATCACGGCGGTCACCCCACGGATGACAATTTCCTTGACCACTTTGGTGCCGTATACGCCGATGTAAATCCCCAGAAGAGATCCGGCATAAAGCAGAAGGGTCATCCGGATGTCCACCATGCCTTCAAAGGCATAGTTCAAGGCACCGAAGGCACCCATGTACATGGCCAGGTAAAGCTCGCTACCGGCAGCCACGGCCGCAGGAACGCCGAACACGTATATCATGGCCGGTACGCCGATAAAGCCGCCCACGCCGATGGTGCCGGCCAGATAGCCCGTGGCCAGACCGCAGGTCATGATGACCCAGAGTGAGACTTTCACGTCGGCCACCGGAAAATAGATCAAGGGGTAGAGCCTGAGCCGGGCCAGAAAATCCACGATCTTGGTGGACGGTCCGCTTTCATCCGATACCTTGGATTTGATGATGTCACTGAGCATGGACAGGGCCACCAATGAAAGAATAAAGCCAAAGACCAGACTGATATATAGGTCAGCCCCGGCACCGTGGTCCGTGGAATGGGAATCGCCGCTGCCGGCAAACAAAAGTTTCATAACCACAACGGCCAGCCGGATACCGGCAAATGCGGTGATCAGCATGAAAAAAGAGAGCTTTTTGTCCACGTTCCCCATTTCACCGTGTTTTTTCGAGCCCACCATGGCTTTGCCGAATTTGTGGGTGATGTTACTGGCCACGGCCACCGGCCCCGGCACCCCAAGGTTCATCATCCCGGGAGTCATGAAAAAGGCTCCCCCGGACCCGATAAACCCGCTCAATATACCGCCGATCAACCCGAGCAAGGCCACCTGAAAGGCCGTTGCCCATGTCATTGTTATAAATAGATCTCCAAATATTCCCGGCATGTTTCACCTCGCATTATATGTGGTCAAAATGACCTGTTTTTTTAATTTGTTGTTCATATGCAATGCGTCCTTGCGGACCATGGTATTTTGCGCGGCCTGCTATTCCAATCGAATCAATTTAAGAAAATTATGGTAAAACCCTCCGATAATGAAGGCAACCAGGGGAATGAACAACGCGATAGCCACGGCAGCCGAAATTTTTTGAGTCACGTTTCCGCCGGTTTGACCGGCGCTGACAAACGTCAGAAGCGGCTTCTGGAATCCGAATACAATCACATACAGCACGGCGGACAGCCCCAGAGACAAAATCAGCCGCATAAACTGCTTGGGCCCGAACAAATACTTGGACTTGAGATCTTCGGCCGACAACACCGGGCAGCTGAATTTATCCGTCAGACGGCTGACCAGGTCACGTTTCAATCGTTGTTTGGCCGCGCCCTTGCTCTCAAACACCTGGCCAATGACAATCAGGCTGTAGTCCACGCTTTTGGATACCTCCTGAACCACGCCGTTGATACCGCCGTGGGTGGTGTGGGAGCTACCCGCACGTCCCACCTGAATCAATCGAGTCATAGTTTCTTCCAGGCCTTCGGCTTGAACCGGGGCATCAGCCGTATCGTCAAGAATCCCACCCTGGTCTTCGCCGCTGCCGGCCGGGCTTGCCACATTATTTTCAGCCTCTTTCGAGTCGGACACATGAACCACTTCCACGGCAGCGTTCCATTTCTCCGCAATATCGATCAGGTGATCCATATGTTCGGCTTCAGCATCAAAGGTTTCTCCCAAAAGGAGGATATTGGTGGAGGCCACCGTGCAGATAAAGGATTTCACGTCCGACACCTTTTCAAGCACAGTGGGAATGCCTTGAGCTTCCCTGGCCTGGCGCGGAAGATAGGTGACCGAAACCTTGCCTCGTTCCGCCTTGACCGTCACCTTGGCCTGAGACGTCTCTTCATTGTGGCCGATGGCCAGGCGGCATCGGGCGGCCAGCATAAGATCTTCCAGGACCTGGTTCGATGCGGGATTGGGTTGAAATTCAGGTAGGTTCGCCATTCCCATCAGGAAATGAGCGGAGCTTTCCGCGCTCATGTGATGGGCATTGATCGTCAAGTCATACAGGGCCGGATCTTCCCAGTCTTCGTTGTAGAGAATCCTGACCCAGCGCCGGATGTCGTCATCGGTCTGTTCCAGAAACTTTTTGGCCCGTTTCCGATCCAGGTTGGTCTTGTTCATGGCCATTTCGATCCGTTTGTCCTGGTCGGCAATGGCCCGGACCCGCATCACGTTAGACAAGCCCGACAACACCAGATGACCGGCACGGCCGTGGTAAACCACCCCTTGGGTCTGGGCCATTTGGCACAGCTCCGAGGTGACAAAAGACTTGAACAGATCAATGTTGATGCCCCGCTGCTCGGTGATGGGCTTGTTTTTCAGGATGTCGATCTCAATCTTGCCCACGGGGATCCCGTAGTCCGTGGCTTTGTCTGTGATCATTTCCCTGCTGATACAGACATATCCCAGTTTGTCGGCCAGACGCTCGGACAGGTCGCTTCCAAATCCATAGCATCCACGAGAGATACAAATAATTTGCATGGCGTTAACCTCACTTTGGGCTTTTGTGCGTCGGGCGCGATTGAGTCAGAGCGCCTTTGACACGCGTTTTGGGAGTGACGATGGGCGTGTGAATATGCGGTCTGACTATCTCAAACCAAGGCTTGGATTTTTTCTCCGCCTGCCGGTCACAATATCCTCGTCACTTCCCCAAATAATGGCTGCAAGGCTCGGTGCAACCGCAATATACTTTATAAATTCTGACGCTTTATCTCTGTATCGGATGTCGTGGTGCCCGCTGAACCCTTCATGCTGGTGCATGGCCACAGCATGGTTGAACGCATGTTGACTGCTGTCCCCGGTATACCGGACCTTGAGCATTTCGGCGATTCCGTTTTCAAGTACAAGAAGAATGTGTCGTCTGTCCGGCATGAATGCGTCCTTGGACTGCTGCTTTTTGCCCCTCATTGTCCGGGGGCGTGCTTTCATCGTTTGGGTGCACAAATCATTTTTTTCAGAAATTAAAAGCAAAATGTGTGCCAAAGAGTTGGAATTGATTGATAAGCAAATGATATTAAATACATATTATATCTTTTATCAATCAGACAACTTTGCTGCAAAATACAACGCTATTTTTAGGTTATTTTATAACCATTTGAAAATAAAAGCATAAGAAACGATGCATAATGCGGCATGAGCGTTGCATTATGCATCTGGGTCGGCCTTATCGTATCTGAACTACTACACCTCATTCGATAACCTTATTCAGATCCTGTTGACTATGTGGGGTTATGTTTCTAATGGTTATACAGAGAAAAAGGTAAAAATTAATATGTGGTCTACAGCAAGACTTTTAAAAGAAACTCACAAAAGAGCATGTTTTTTCTTGCATGATTTGGTCGGCTGAGGATATTCTCCAATTTAGTTGAATTTTAGCTTTAAACCGTTATACCTCAAGATGAACGATGCTCAAATAAACTTCAGAAGCAAGGATTCATAAAGCAGAAATAATATATCCGGACATACACTTCCAAGCGGGGGAATATGCTAAAAGATCACAAAAGGCAATCTTACGGGAAAATGAAAGGATAATACAGAATGCATATATTATTTACTCTTGGTCTTATTATGGCGTTAGGGCTGGCAGGCGGACGACTTTTCGAACGCTTCGGTATCCCCCAGGTTGTCGGATATATTGTTGTCGGCGTTGTGCTCGGAGACTCAGTGCTTCATTTTATATCGCTGAAGACACTTGATGATCTGTCCCCTCTGACTTCAATGGCTCTGGCATTTATCGGCTTTATGGTCGGAGGAGAACTCAAATACTCCATATTCCAAAAATATGGTAGACAGTTTTTCAGTATCCTGCTATCCGAAGGACTGCTGGCAATGCTTCTTGTCTGTACCCTGACGATACTATTAACGAAAAACATACCGTTGGGCATTTTGTTGGGCGCTCTCAGTTCAGCAACGGCTCCGGCAGCGACCGTAGATGTTCTTTGGGAATATCGCTCCAAAGGTCCGTTGACGTCTACGATTTTAGCCATCGTGGCCCTTGATGACGGGCTGGCTCTCTTTCTTTACGGCTTTGCTTTTTCCTTCGCCAATGCGCTTGTTACCGGTGGAGGGTTGAATATCAGAATCATGGTGTTACAGCCACTTATTGAAATTTTCGGTTCGCTACTGCTGGGATTCTTAATCTCTCTGATTATTGACCATGTTCTGCGCTGGATCAAAACAAGAGATGACCAATTGGTTATAAATGTTGCGGCAATATTGTTGGCAAGCGGTATCGCCAAACATTTTGATCTTTCACTCATTCTAACCAACATGGCTGTCGGTCTGACGCTTACAAATCTTCATCCGGATCGCAATGAATCAAATTTCGAAGTTGTGAAAAAATTTGTCCCGCCGATTTATATTATTTTCTTTTTATTTGTCGGCGCCAGGTTGCAACTGGGTTTGCTGCCATCTATGGGAATATTGGGTGTTTTATATGTTCTCGGCAGAACAATCGGCAAATGGGCGGGATCCTTTCTGGGGGCGACTATATCCGGGGCACCCTTGACGGTCAGAAAGTATCTTGGATTCGCTCTGTTCTCGCAAGCCGGGGTTGCCATCGGACTTGCTCTCGACATTTACCAGCATTTCGGGGAATTCGGTTCCGCCGGAGAGCGGTTGGGGCACACGGTTATCAATGTTATTGCTGCTACGACACTGTTGGTTCAGATCATCGGTCCGTTGTCTGTGAAATTTGCGATATCCAAAGCCGGTGAAATTCCGGAACAGATACAAAATAAATCTGAGGGAGAATAATCATGATGAAACAATTGATTAAAGATCTTCATCCTTATAATACGGTCGCAAATGTGTCTGAAGATATGACCATTCGTTCTATGGCAAAACTCATTGTAAAACATCCGGAAATACATTACCTCTGTGTTGTCGATGAGTCTGAAAATCTGCTGGGCCTCATCAGTCGCAAGCGATTATTTCAGTCGATCTTTTCTCATAGCGTTTCTGCCAGTTCGAAGGTGACAGAACTTTATTCCCTGCTAACATCGGAACATGCGGGGGACTTAGTCATCAGGCATGTCTTGACCTGTAAAGAATCAGACCCGTTAGATGAAATCATTAACCTGATGATCAGTCATCGACTCAACGCCATTCCTGTGCTGAATGAAGTGGGAAAATTTGAAGGCCTGGTCACTATTGAACGGCTTCTGTCAAAATGGCTTAAAAAAAAGGGGTAAAATTCTTGAACATGCTATTGAATTTAAGTATGAAATAAAGAAGCTGCTCATCGAAGCAAGAACGAATTGTAATGAAAAACATAACCGGCGCCGAACACGGACGCAAAAGGGTTCCGGTTAACTTGACGTTGGCTGGAAACAGATAAAGAAGAACACAGGTGATCAAACTGAACCTATGCGACACGGCGAAAGCCTGGGGAACAAAGAAAACCGCTTTTCCGGGTGGACGGACGTGGACCTCTCGGATTGAGGCATTGTGAAGGCACGAGAAGCTGGCAAGACTCTTGAGACAGAAGGCTTCTCCTTCGATGTCGCCTATACCTCGGTTTTGAAGCGCGCGGTGCGGACACTTTGGATTGTCTTGGACGAACTATACCAGATGTGGATTCCCGTTGAGCGTTCGTGGCGACTTAACGAACGTCACTATGGAGCTTTGCCCGTTCCTTAACGTCACTATGGAGCAGGGCCTGAATAAGGCAGAAACCGCAGAGCGTTTTGGCGAGGACTAAGTTTTCGTGTGGTGCAGAAGCGACGATAGGCCTCCTCCCTCCCTGGAGAAAACTGATAAGCGATATCCCGGTGGAGACAGACCCACGTTACATCCAACTAGGTGAACAGAACATTCCCTTGACGGAGTTTTTGAAAGACACGGTTGAACGCTTCTTACCATATTGGCACACGACTATTGTGCCTGCCCTGAACGAAGGGAAGAAGGCGATCATTGTGCCGCACGGCAACAGCTTGCGTGCACTCGTGAAGCATTTCGATCATGTTTCAGATGTTGTCGATGAAATTATTTTTAGGACAAATCATTCCAGAAATCGGTTACTTCTGGAATGGATCCGTTCTTTTTTTATTGGAAGATTATTAATAGGCAACGGTTTTACCTGGACCGATTTTCCTTACTACATTGCCGGAAGCGTAATCGATTTTTTCTGGATCAGACTTTGTAAAAAAAACAGCGCCCTTCTGTCTGGCTGGTTTAAATAACTGTCTGATTACTTGTTTTGACCTGTACCGTTGTTTTCCTGCTGATCTAAATAGGCTTTTGTGATTTCCAGAATGTGAATAACTCCTATAACATGCATGTCCGGACTGACCACCGGTAATTCGTTTATTTTTTCGGACGCCATTATTTTTATTGTCTGCGGAACGGTTGTTTCCTTCCGGACATAGAAGGGCTCATTATTCATAATATCACCCGCTTTAACGGCATCCAGCATATTGAAAAATTCCGTTATTGAATTATAACTGTTTCCCCTCCTGTGTGCTGTAGGGGAAAAGATACTGCGCGACGGTGTTCCAACGAATGACGCCAGCCAGCCGGTCCTTATCATCAAGAACATAAACACTGGTCGTTTTCGTGTCTTCAATCATGATTTTTAATGCCTCATCAATAAGCTGAT
Organism: uncultured Desulfobacter sp.; assembly: GCF_963666695.1. Classification (GTDB taxonomy): domain Bacteria; phylum Desulfobacterota; class Desulfobacteria; order Desulfobacterales; family Desulfobacteraceae; genus Desulfobacter. The sequence goes on along the minus strand of NZ_OY762947.1, from coordinate 3,700,352 downwards.
CCGATTTTACGGTCGCCGGTTTTTCAACAATCAGCTTGTAACTGTCTCCTACGGTTATATTTTTTGATAATGCTTCAGTCATATTCATTTCCTTTTTTGATAAACGATAAAAGGTTTATAATTTTTCCTTCTTGCTTTCCCCTGCCTTTGATAACGCGAATTTTCTTGGAAACAAAGCCAAAAGTCACAGGAAAAATCACATAAGAGACAGGCTTTGAACTTAGGAAAGACGTATTACTCTATGGAGATTTTGACCATTTTGATTTCGATAATACATTCTATTGGAATAGAGAATTCTCTCAGAAGCCCCATTTTGATACCCAAATAGCCCTTCTAAGAGGCAAAAAAACGACATCATTTAAAATTTCATCAATATAATCAAACGATTAAACTTCACAGCTTGGTCCGACCCCAAAATCTGGCCAAAATCCTGCTGGAACGCAAAATCTCAGTTTGTAATGGCTTCTATGCCTAACACCTGTCGGATCACTTCATCGAGTTCACCTGCGGTAAAGATTTGTATTCCCTGCTTGAGGCCGGCATCCATGGCTGCAATTTCAGCCTGGTTTTTGACAGGAAAAATGATTGTCTTGATTCCGGCGGTTTTGGCTGCAAGCAGTTTTTCCCGAATGCCGCCCACCGGAAGGATTCTGCCGCTTAAAGTCACCTCGCCGGTCATGGCCGTATCCCTGGGACAGGGTATATCTTTTAAAAGGGAGATCAGTGCCACGGCAATGGTCATCCCGGCTGACGGGCCGTCCTTGGGAATAGCCCCTGAGGGCACATGAATGTGGATATCCCGGCCCCGGAAAAAGTCTGCAGTCAGGCCAAACTGTTCGGTGTGGCTGCGGATATAACTTAAGGCCGCCTGGGCCGATTCCTTCATTACGTCTCCCAGGTATCCGGTGAGGATCAACCGTTCAGCCCCCATCATCCGCGTGGTTTCAACGAAGATGATTTCCCCGCCGCTTTCCGTCCAGGCAAGTCCTGTGGCACACCCTACCCGGTCCCGGGCCCCTGCAATTTCATAGTGATATCTGGCAGGGCCCAGAAATTTTTCCACGGCGCTTTCATCAATTTTTATCTGCCGGGATGCCCCCGGTGTATTGAGATATTGCCGGGCAACCTTGCGGCATATGGCAGAAATTTTGCGTTCAAGGCCCCGTAATCCGGCCTCCCGGGTGTGTTCCCTGATGACGGTACAAAGTGCATTTTGTGTAAATTCAAGATCAAACCCCGAAAGCCCGGTATCATCCTTGGCCCGGGGGATCAGATGGCGCCCGGCAATATGAATTTTTTCTTCGATGGTGTACCCGGACATGGAGATCACCTCAAACCGGTCCAGCAAAGGCCCGGGAATCCGTGCCACCGTATTGGCCGTGGCAATGAACATCACCTTGGAAAGGTCAAAGGGAAGATCGAGGTAATGGTCGATGAACCTTGCGTTCTGCTGGGGGTCCAGCACCTCAAGGAGGGCTGCCGCAGGATCACCTTTGAAATCCTGTCCGATTTTATCAATTTCATCAAGCATAAGTACGGGATTCAAGGACTCGGCCCGGCGGATCTCCTGGATGATCCGGCCGGCAAGGGCACCGGCATAGGAACGCCTGTGCCCCCTGATATCGGCCTCATCTTTTACGCCGGCAAGGGAAATCCGGACAAATTTACGTTCCATGCTTTGGGCAATGGACTGGCCCAGTGAGGTCTTTCCCGTGCCTGGAGGGCCGGCAAAGCAGATCACGGGTCCCTTGGCTTCCACAAGTCCTGTTTTTTTGCCCAGGGCTTTTTTAACGGTTTCCCGGATGTCATCAAGCTTAAGGGGTTTGGGAATAAAATGAAAAGAACCCCGCTTAATGGCGTCCACGGCAGTGAGTACCGTGGCATACCCGGAGATGATGATCACTTCTGTGGCCGGACTTGTGGCCTTTATACGTTCCAGAAGTGCCATACCGTCGACCTTGTCCATTTTAAGATCCGTGATCACCAGATCCACGGTGTTGTCCTTTAAAAAATCCAGGGCCTGGCTGCCCCCCTCAGCCGTGCTGACCTCATAACCCTCCTTGGACAGGACATGCTCCAGGTTCATCCGGGTAATCTGTTCATCATCCACCACGAGAATGGTGTTTTTACGGGACAACTTCATTTGCCGGACCGCTAAATGCTCAAGAATCCTTTCCTTGATTTCGTCAAGCCCATAATGGTCGGAGTTCAGGATTTGTTCCGCACGCTGGATGTCAAGATTATCCTGGGTGTATCGGTTCCAGGGCAGGGAGGTCACATAGTCGATATGGTTGAGCCCGATGGTGTACTCTGCCGCAGTGGGGTTGATCTTTTCAAGCCGGTCTACTTCCTTGAGCAGGATTTTTTCAACTTCGGCCGGAATTCTTTGGTCAAGCACGGCTTCGCGCAGTGCGGCAATCTCTTCTGCTCCCGTATCAACTACCTGAGCCTCTTCTTCTTTTTTAAAGATTCGTTTCACCCTGACAGCCTCCCTTCTCTTCATACTTCAAAAATTATTAAGTTTTTTTACTTGATGATCGAGTTTTAGTATGGAGCCTTGAGCAATTACCATGCCTGATGCCTAGTTAAAGGTGCGGCAGCCCTCTAAGAAATGATTGCATAAGGATTTTTCAATCTACTCAAACAAAAGTAAAAGAAGAATTCGTTATAAATTGTTTCATTAAGCAACACCGACATTGACAATTGCAATATCCAAAAACAGGCATGAGGCGAGGCTTTGAATAATAATTTAAAAAAATATTGCATTCTGCAACACGATTGAAATTGAAAGCGTAGTCCAAAACCGTTGGAAAGCCTTGCTAAGTAAGCTGTTGCGACTGTTTTTGGGGAACTGGTATGCAACTTGCTGATTAGTTGCCGGCAATAATGATAAACCCAATACATCTAAAGGAGGATAGTGGCGTATGAATTTTTTAAATAAAATATTAACTCTTGGCAAAAAACACGGCGATGCGGAAAAAGCAATTAAGTTTTCCCAGCCTTGCGCTAACAATGATGCTGATACTGATAGCGATCAGTGCATGTTGTGCCGGGAAAACGAGGGGAAAAACCTGGTGGTTGCCACCCTTGAAAGCCGGTTTTCCGATGATATGGTTGAGTATGCCCTGGATATGGCAAAACGCATGGATTACGGCATTATTGCGGTGAACGCGGCCAATCTGACCCATGACGTGACCTCATTTTTTTCCACCACCCAGGAAGAACTGTACGCCGATTTTAAGAATGCAGCCGGGAAAAATGTGGTGGCGTTCCAGGAAAAGGCTGCGGAGCTGGGTCTGAAATTTGCCCATACCACAAGCCAGGTCGATGTTGACCATGCCATTGCCGATATCACTAAAGAATGCGGTCATATTGAATTTATTATTTCCGAGAACAAGAGCCCTGCTAGGATAAGGGATGCTGCCGTCAACCAGAATCGGATTGCCCAGCGGCTTTGCGTTTATTCAGTAAATTAGGAGGAGATCTTTCATGAGTGCGCATTTTGTTATCGGTCTTAGTATCGTTTTGTTTACAGCGGTGCTGTGCTTTATCTATAGAAATGAAGAAGATTAGTAGCAGCGATTCAACGATTAATAATAGTTAATTCTCAATGGAGTGTTTTTTTAAATGACACCTGATATGATTATGACCATGATCATCCTGGTCTTTGTTATCTGCCTCTTTGTGTTCGAATGGGTGCGGGTGGATGTGGTCGGGATAATGATGATGGTCCTTCTCCCCCTGATTGGACTGATCTCTCCTAAAGAAGCCTTTGTGGGCTTAAGTTCCAATGCGGTTTGTTCCATTATTGCCGTAATTATCATTGGTGCCGGGTTGGATAAAACCGGCGTTATGAATAAGGTGGCCAAGCCCATTCTGGCTCTGGCAGGCAAAAGCGAAGCCAAAATTATGCTTCTGGTATCAAGTACCGTGGGCGTTATTTCCAGTATGATGCAGAACATTGGGGCCGCAGCCCTGTTTCTGCCCGCCACCCAAAGAATCTCCAAGCGGGTGGGAATTCCCACCTCCCGCATCCTGATGCCCATGGGGTTTTGCGCCATTATCGGCGGCACCCTGACCCTTGTGGGCGCAAGCCCGACCATCCTGCTCAATGACCTTATGGTGTTGGGCGGTGAAAAGCTTGAACCGTTCGGGTTGTTTACCCAGACGCCCATCGGTGTGTGTTTGTTGCTCACAGCGCTTGTATATTTTTTAATTTTCGGGCGGTTCATTCTTCCCAGCGCAAGCGGCGAGGCCGGTAAGGGTGCCTCGGATGTGCTCATTAATGAATACCAGGGCGTCAACAGCCTCGTTGAGCTGCATGTACCCGAAGACACCGGTACCGTTGGGCTTCTGGATGATTTAAACATTCGTCCCCGGTTCCTTGTTACGGTAATCGGTATATCTTCTCCCTCCACCCGGACCACCAACCATGTGCCCCAAAGTCATGAAGGAATCAACAGCGGCGATGATATTGCAGTGGTCGGCAAAAGGGAAAATATTGAGCAGCTGGCAAAGGAATACGGCTGGCAGATAAAGCCTGCCCTTGACACCTTTGCAGAGTTTCTGGCCAATACCAATGCCGGTATGGCCGAAGTTGTTGTGGCGCCAAGATCCGAACTCATCGGCAAAACATTGAACGAAGTTAATTTCAAGGAGATGTACGGACTCAATCCTCTGGTGTTGTTCAAGGATAATCGAAAATATTATTCCGGGCTGACCAATATCCGGCTGGCCATGGGAGACACGCTGTTGCTCCAGGGGCCATGGGAAAAATTTCATATTCTGATGAACAGGCCCAAACCCAGATCCCTGGTGTTTGCCTCTAAATTAGAAGGTGAAATCTTGCGGCCCCAAAAAGCAATGCTGGCTGTGGGCTGGCTTGCACTTGCCCTTTTTCAGATCGTGGTCTTAAAAATCCAGCTGTCTGTGGCGCTTATGTCCGGGGCGCTTGGCATGATCATTACCGGGGTTCTGACCGTTGACGAGGCATATCTGTCAGTTGACTGGATGACGGTGTTTCTTCTGGCAGGGCTCATTCCCCTGGGTATTGCCTTTGAAAAAACCGGCACGGCCGGGTTTATTGCCCAAACCGTGCTTAACCTGATCGGGACGCCGTCCCCCATTGTACTTCTGGCGGTTGTGGGTATCATGGCATCCTTTTTTACCCTGGTTATCTCCAATGTGGGAGCCACGGTGCTTCTGGTACCCCTGTGCATGAACATGGCAGTGATGGCAGGGGCAGATCCGAGAATGGCTGCTCTGGTCGTGGGAATTTCCGCGTCCAATACCTTTGTGTTGCCTACCCACCAGGTTAATGCCCTGATCATGCGGCCGGGCGGCTACAGGACCATTGATTATGCCAAGGCCGGTGCTGTGATGACCGTGCTGTTTCTTGTTGTGGAATTGGCCGTGATCTATTTTTTCTACGGTATTTCTTAAACTTAAAAGACAATGGTATTCCCCCGGGCCGATCGGATGCGCTTATAGCTTATGTCCGATCGGCCCGTTTATTGTCGTATTTGGGATTGGTTCTAACGTCGGCCGCTGCAGGGGCAGGCCCCCGTGCCCTAACGAGGGCAACCACAGGGGGATTGCCCCTACAAAAAATGGCCGACAATAGAATCAAGCCCCCGCATTTATTGTAAAGTAAAAAGAATTAAACCGGCTATGGCCTTGTATTTCCCTTTATGAACAAATATATAAATGGCTTATGAAATTCAGTCTTAGACAAAAAATATCATTTTTTTTCCTGGTTTTCATGGTGGTGAACAGTATTATCTGGTTTGTAAACCACTACAGCAATTCCATGGTGTTAAACACCTTGGTACTCATTGAAAAGAAACGGGACCTGTTGGATACGGTGCTGGAGGCCCGGCGTTACGAGAAAAATTTTTTCTTAAAAAAAGATATCAAAGATCTGTCCCAGGCCCTGTCATACATTGGCAAAATTGATGAAAAGCAGGCGGTTATTAAAAAAAAATTCTCTGACCTTGTGGCAAATAAGCTCTCTTTTCAGCAACGCAACCAGGCCATCAATGCCTACCGCACCAACATGGAAACCCTGTTGGCGCTGTATAAAAACGGCACAGTCTCTTCTGAGCAATCTTTGCAGATTCAAAATACGGTGACCCAGCTTGGACGGGAACTGACCACTGATATTGAGCAGGTGGTGAAAACAGAGAAGAAAAAGGTGTTTGAACTACTGGACCGGTCCAGGCAATATCTCATGTTTTCCCTGTTGTCTTTGTTTATTCTCACGGTGCTGGCCACCATTTTTCTGGTAATTAAGCTTAACCGGCCCTTAAAGGCCATTGAAACCGGAATCAAACACATTGCCAAGGGAGACTATGATAAAATCCCGGCAATAAAGACCGGAGACGAATTTGAGTCTTTGGCACTAAGTTTAAACGACATGATTGAAGAGCTGGACCAGCGTAAGACCCAACTCATCCAGGCCGAAAAAATGTCTTCTTTGGGGACCCTTACCTCCGGGGTGGCCCATGAATTGAACAACCCGTTGAACAATATCTCCACCAGTGTCCAGATTATCCAGGAGGAAATAGAAGATCCGGATATTAAGTACAAAAAAACGCTCCTGGCCAATGTTGAACAGGAAATCAACCGGTCAAAGGAAATTATCCGGGCCCTGCTGGATTTTTCCAGGCAAAGTGATTTCAGCCTTGAACCGGTCCCCTTTAAAAAACTGGTCAACAACACCATGCACCTGATTACAGGCGACATTCCTTCGAATATTGACGTGAAAATCACCGTTCCCGATGATGTTGAAGGACGCATGGATCCCCGTCGCATCCAGCAGGTACTGCTTAATCTGATTATCAATGCCGTATTTGCCATGGAGGACCAGGAAGGCGGACGTTTGAGCATTTCAGCGTTCAATGACCGTCAGGCACACACCTTTGTTTTTACGGTTGAGGATACGGGAAAGGGGATAAAAGAAGACCATCTGGCCAAAATTTTCGATCCTTTTTTCACCACCCGGGAAGTGGGAAAAGGATCGGGATTAGGACTTTCCATTATCCACGGCATCATCGAGCAGCACGGTGGAACAATCAGCGTGAATTCCAGACTTGGGCAGGGTACGATGTTCACCGTCAGCCTGCCGGACTAACATTAGGAGAAGCATGCAGGAACACATTCTGATAATCGAAGATGAGCAGATCGCCCTTAAAAATCTTGAACACATCCTTCTCAAGGATGGATATAAAGTTACGGCCGTCGACAGCGGAACCAAGGGGCTGAACCTTATCAAATCCAAGGCCTTTGATCTGATTATCACCGATTACAAGATGAAGAAAATCGACGGCATGCAAATCCTTGAACACAGCCGGGAATTGCAGCCCTACACCGAAGTGATCATGATCACCGGCTACGCCACCGTGGACAATGCGGTTAACGCCATGAAAGAAGGGGCCTATTATTACATTGCAAAACCCTATAAAATAGACGAGGTCCGGCAGATCATCAAACAGGCCCTGCTCAAACGATCCCTTCAAATGGAAAATCAGGCGCTTAGAAAGCAGCTTGACCAAAAGGCAACGCTGCCTGAGATCATTGGTAACAGCCCGCCCATGCGCCAGGTAAAAAAGACCATTGCCCAGGTGGCCCAGACCGATATCTCCGTATTGATTTTAGGGGAAAGCGGCACAGGCAAAGAGTTGGTGGCAAGGGCGATTCACAGTCTTTCCAGCCGGAAAAATCATGAAATGGTAGCCTTTAACTGCGGCTCATTTTCAGAGGATCTCATGGCCAACGAGCTTTTCGGCCACGAAAAAGAGGCATTCACCGGTGCCATGAAAACCAAAAAAGGATTGTTCGAGTTTGCCGATCAGGGCACGGTATTTTTTGATGAAATCGGGGATATGCCGCCCTCCATGCAGATCAAAATCCTTCGTGTAATCCAGGAAAAAGAAATCATGCGGGTGGGCAGCACCCAGACCCTGGGCGTGGATTTAAGGTTCATTGCTGCCACCCACCGAGACCTGCGCCACGAGGTAGACCAGGGGCATTTCCGCCAGGACCTTTATTTCCGGCTCAACGTGGCCTCCATCACACTGCCTGCCTTGACAGACAGAAAAGAGGATATTCCGCTTTTGGCCTATCATTTTCTGGCAAAAAAAAACCGGGATATGGGAAAAAAAATCAAGGAAATTGACCGGACCACCATGGAATTTCTTGTCAATTATACCTGGCCCGGAAACGTCCGGGAACTTGAAAACATCATAGAACGGGCCGTGGCCATGGAGAACAGCGACGTGATATATCCCGAGGCACTGCCTGACCATCTTACTCAGCTGGCCATTGAAACCTACCGCACAGCCCCGGAAGGCAAAATCCCTACCATGAAAGAGCAGGAAAAACGCTATATCCAGTGGGTGCTGGAACAGACCAACTGGAATAGAACCCGGGCTGCTGAAATCATGAAAATCGACCGGGTCTCTTTATGGCGTAAAATCAAAACTTTTAAACTGGAATAATTAAGGTTAATCTCCAATTGAATTGATTCTTGGCGTTTCAATGCAAGCACAATATGTGGTGGTCGGATAATTTCAAAAAAAGCGGTCAATTATACCATGTTATCGTGAGAGAAAGATTGATAATCTTTAACGCAAAATGATTGTCAATTCTGCTTTTTATTGATACAGAATTTGTACATGTTACTTGCGAGAGTTAGAAAAAACTACATAATGACTATCCTGGGTAACCCTCCGGCTCAGTCGGGAAGATTCCCAGATTTTGACATTTGCGGGAATAAACGAAAGCCTTCAATAATATGAAGCGCCCAAAGATCACAAGACAAGAGGCTTTCTGTAAGGCTACAAACAATAAAATCATACATAAAACGTGGGATTGCAAGTCTCAGCTAGTTTACCGAAATACTGAAAGAAGGTGGTATACGGAAAACTGTGGCAATATTTAGGGGAGAGATTTTAGGAATTGGCTCTACAAAAAGGCTCTCAAAGGGAAAAGAGCGATTTACGTTGCCAGGAATTATGCAGGGAAACGGAAAAATCTTACAGGCCAGAATTTCCGGGCCAGAGGATACTTCATTCAACAGTGGGGTGTGATGAAGAAACCATAAAAAATATATCAAGAAACAGGAAGAGACTGATCTGAAAATCAATCAGATGGAATTATTTTAACCACCTTTAATTGGTACGTGCTTTTATAACCGCTTTGAGCGGTTATCAAACCAATCCTCTGGCTTTGCTGGAGGTTGCTAACTTGTTATGCGTTAATTATGAAACGAATTAGTAATGCTTAAAAAATTAACACCACAACTCACTCTTGTTAGCCATTATGGGAAAAAGCCCGATTCGATAGTAAATATGATACTATTACTACAGGACAAAATTTCTCGTTCTTTAGGCTCTTCTTTTAGACCTTATGAATTAGAACAAGTACATGGAACAATTATTGGGCTAAAATGTATATTCAGAAATAAAAAGCTGATAAATGAGTATTTTAAACTGTATTTGAATAAAGAAGAAAAAGTAAATATTGAAGGCTTCTTAAATTTTGTTCAATCGGATAAAATAGGTGAAATTGTAATACAAGTTGGTGGTTGGCAAGCAAATAAAAATTATAAATTTGAAAGTAGCAGCCAACATCCATATTTTCGATCGTTTTTATTTCAAAACAAAATAGCAGTCGCATTTGGTTGGCCTGTTGAGAATGGTATCTATTCCGAATCACTATATAATCTTCGTAAGAAGTTTGAAAAATTTAAATTTTACCATAAGCATAATAAGTATGGGTATAAAGACAATGATTTTTATTTTGTTCTAGGTCGTATATCTAAAGCTCGAATTTCTCCTATGTTATTACAACAAACTGAAGAGGCAATAAGACTTGCTTTATCAAAAATTAAAGAAAAAATAACAATTAACAAAGATACACTATCGATAGTAGCACATGTTGACAACCAACTTCCTATTGCAACATCAGAAGCATTTTGTATGAATGATAAGTCACTTAATTCTCAACTTCTTGAATATATATATAAACAATTTATAATATTTCGTAAATGAAAGACTATAAAATCAGATGATATCTAAGTCAAATAACTCTCAATCACAAAATAGCTTAGAAATTCAACATCAAATTATAAATGGTGGTAAGCAACAATTTGCTGATACGATAATTAATTATAATAGTCAGTTAGAAACAGAAGTTATTTCTAAATTTGACATCAACAATCTTCCAGATCCAACCACTACTTTAATTGGTCGTAAAAATGAACTTATACAACTTACTGATATTTTTTTAAATGAGGACAAACGCCTTGTAACGATTATCGCATCTGGTGGCATAGGAAAATCTGCTCTAATTGATGAGTGGTTACAACAAATAGCTGAATGCAATTATTATGATAAAACCTATGTGTTTGGTTGGTCATTTTATTCACAAGGATCTCATAAAACTTTTACTAATTCATATGACTTTTTTAATAAGATATTACCTTTTTTAGGAATATCTGAAATCCCTAAAGACGATATTGAGAAAGCACGATTATTAGCTCGTTGTATGCAGCAATTGCCATGTTTATTAATCCTTGATGGTTTAGAACCTTTGCAATATCCACCAAAATTACCGAATATAAATGGTGAATTGCACGATATAGCATTGAAGGAATTAATAGCCTGTTTTAGAAGAATAAAAAGTAGAAGTTTTGTGTTAATATCTTCTCGGCAACCGTTGATCGAATTAAAAAAATGGCATCCAAAACATTATTCAAACTTAGAGTTGGATGTCTTACCGGAAGATGAAGGTGCAGCGTTATTGGAATCATTAGGTGTAACAGGTAGTTTGAAAGAACGAAAATCAATCAGTAAAGACTTAAATGGTCATGCCTTGAGCTTAGTTCTAATAGGACATTTGCTGTCTATGCGTCATCAAGGTGATTGCCGTCGTTATAAAGATTTACCACCATTAACATCGGCATACGGTAATAGTGACGCCGAAAAAGATAGTTGTCATGCCAAACGGGTATTAAGTTATTACGATGAATTACAAGATTCAAATTCTCGCCATTTTTTACATTTGATAGGTTTATTTGACCGCCCAATGAATCGAGAGGAAAAGGCGATTTTATTTAGCAACTCGAAACATGCCGAACAACTGCAGTCATTAACAGTTCAGCAATTGAGGACAGTGGAACAGAATTTAGAAAAAAGTGGCCTGCTATTAGGTAAAAAAGGTAGTTTAGAACGAATGGAATGGGATTGTCACCCAATAATTCGTTCATATTTTGGCCGAAAGTTTAAAGACGATTATTCTGAAAATTTTAAACAGGCACACATGGTTTTGTTTGAATACTATAACAAACTACCTCAGAAAGAATTACCAGATACTTTAGAAGAAATGCAACCTCTTTATCGTGCAGTAATGCATGGTTGTTTTGCAGGTGAATATAAAAAAACTTTAGAGAGTATTTATTACAAACGTATATTAAGAGGCGAGGAACATTACAGTGAATATATGCTCGGTGCTTACTCACAAGAAATCACAGCTTTATCCGCATTTTTCCCTTTAGGTTGGGAAAATACTATAAAGACTGATTTAACTAAATTTAATATTATTTGGTTATTAAAAGTAGTTTCTCATTGCTTAGTGTCTCAGGGTCGTTTGCAAGAAGCTATTTTGTCAATAAATTCTAATTTAAGACAGATGAAACAGATTAAGAATATAGCAAAAGAAAAAGCTGATTCAAAAAGAATCCTGACAAATATATATAACTCGATAGGATTACTTAAAGACGCGAAAATTATTATAATAAAAGCATTACATGAATCTAAAATTAATAAAAGAGCTAAAGACGAAATCTTAAACCAATGTCGTTTAGCTGCTGTATTGCATCGAATAGGTGATTTAATAGGTGCGGAAGCAAATTTCAGACAGGCAGAAAAAAATGAACAACAATTAAATAATAGGCGCTTGTATTACTCTTTAAGTGGTTTTGACTACTGTTCTTTGCTTTTAGATAAAGCGAAAAATAAAAATCAGCTTTATGAAATAATTGAGAAAGGAAAATCATCTGACAACAAAGAATATAATAACCCTTTAAATAATGCATTTGGGGAATTAACTTTTGCTCGTGCGTATTTTGCTTTAAATAAGACAAGTATTGCAGAAAAATATTTTGAACAAGCTATTGAACAAATACAAATGTCGAAGAGAATTGAACTTATGCCCCCATTTTATCTATACAGAGCTGACTTTTATCTGGCGCAAAAACAGTTTGAAAAAGTCGAAGCCGACTTAAATAGTGCTTGGGAGATAATAGAACGTTGTAGTATGACGCTATACGGTGTCGATTACTTACTAATTCACGGCCATTTTTTGATTATTACCGGTGATTTTAAAAAGGCTTTAGATGATTATGAAGAAGCAAAACAATTCATAAAAGAGACTAATTACCACCTCCGTGATACCGAATTGAACCTTCTTGCTGCAAAACTTTGCCAATATAATGTTAACTTAGGAGAACACAAAAACGCTGTGTATTACATTCAAAATGCCAAATATCGTATAGAAGAAATTGGACAATGGGGCTTAATTAGAATTATAGAGCGAGATTTTAAAATATTTGATAATTAAAATTTCAAAAAAATTGATTTTTATTGGAGTTCAGGGTCTTATGTTTTTAATATCCATTTTAACACATTGAATTTATGCGAAATCAACCAATGACTTTGCGTTTGTCAAGGCCGTTAAATATTCTCCTTGAGCACAATATGTTATCACCATTTTCTGGAACTATAACCCTGAACCAGAATATGATTCAAAAAGTTTTTATATTCATAATTTTAGAAATGAGGATTTAAAAATGAAAATTAATAACTTATCTATTAAGGGTGGTAATCAACAGTTTGCAGATAACATCATCAACCAATATGATAATGCTAAATTTGAAAAAGAAGATGTTGAATTGTTGAAATTCGTTGCTGAATTAGAAACCGCAGAAAGTGCTAAACAAAAAATTGGAAAAGATATCGCAACTGTTAATAATACGACAATAGCAAAAAAAGATCAAAATAATGCTCGAAATAGCATTGCTCAATTTCTATTAGACCATAAAGGTGATATTAATAAATGGGCCGGAAGAATTAGTAAAATTCTCATTGCTTCAATTCTTGCTAAATATGGTTTGACATTAACAGATATTGGATTAAGTGAATAATAGAAAGCAATATGAGATTTTATGAACCACAACCAAAATCTGTTCAATTAGTTCAAAAAGCATACTATAAAAAAGGCATAAACCGGCGCTGGACCCTTTTGCGCCGGTTAACTTGTCGTTAAGGAGCATCTTTTTATCAAAATTCAGCCTCTGATTAAACCCTGAAAAAGCGACAGATATGTCTATAAAAGCTCGCTTTTCAGGGAGCTGTGCCGGGCACAACATCTTGTGCCCTTTTTCTATTAAATTTATGCGGCGGGAGTTGAACCCGCGCTCTATCCCTATTTATAAGGCTTTTCATTGTAGGTGCTAAACATGCGCTAAACTCGGTCTGAATAATTTCAAAATGATCAGGTAAAGAAATCATTTTTAAAACCTCAAAGAAAGGCCCAAAGCCAGAGCGTTACATGAAAGAGCGCCAATAATCAAAGAAATACTTTTTGACATTAAATCAGAGGTGTCGGTGGTCTGAACGTAATCGACCCAGCCGGGATTGGAATCAAGATCTGCAACATCAATAATCGTCCGCTGATAATATGTTTTTCACCATGAGTCTATTGAAGGCGGAAGTAGTGGGGCTTGACGGATCAAATTGCTACCATGGAATGGGCAGAAAAGAGTCTACTCTTTTTTTATCAATGTTCCATTTATCATTAATCCTAAAATACACGGTGGATCTACTTTAGAATCCCAAGCAATTTTTATCTTTTTTATATCAGGTAATTCTATACCTTTAATTAAAAAATCATCCTGTAGTTGGCCAAAATCCGGTGAATATATCTCAACTGAATACGAATCCTTTTTATATTTAATGATATTAATTTGATACTGCCCATCATCACTTGAATACCAAAGGAGTTGAAAGGGAAAAGAAACCAAGCCATCTTTATTAAAGTCACACGTTAAAGATATAGACCCTTTGTCTGGAAGTTTATCCTCGGCACCTAAATTGTTGGTGGAAAACATTCTAAAATCAGGGGGGAAAGGGTTACTATACCGATAGTTTGGTATTATAAAGTGTAACGGATTTTCAAAATTGATATATGAAATACACAACGCATTGATTTTGGAAGTATTATTATTTAATGATTTGAATGCTATCCGAGAATTTTCTCCTAAGAAATAATACAATCGCTTACGAAGATTTGTCCCACCATTTATGTGAAGTATACAAGGATATCCATCAGGGACTTTTTTTCTAGCATTTTGTATATAAGAAACAATCTGTTTTGAAATATCTATATTTAGAGACTGATTAATTTGAATTTCATTGGATTTTTTAAAATTGGGGACCCCATTTTCATCAATGCGAAAAACCGCAGTAAGTTTACCACTATTTATATCATGCTCCAAATCAGGCATTGTAAATGGCAATTTTTCAACACCTAATTTTTCTGGTTCTTTGGATACTTCAATTCTCCAACGTTGAGAATCATGGTTTGCATGCTGAGTATTCATTTTTTCAATCAGACTCATTGTGTCTGTGAAGATAGAGTTAATTTCTATAATTTTAATTCGATTTTTCGGTTTAATTTCTATTCTTAAATTTTTTTTATCAAGTTCTTTAATTATTTTATCAGTCAGTAAATCATAAATATGCTGATCCTCTGCTATTATATTTTTAATACTTTTACATTCAACATAGACTGGATTTCCTCTATCTGTTTTTATTAAAAAATCACAGGTCTTTATTTCATCATTAGGTCTTTCATCTACGATTTCAACGCCATACCCCATTCGTTCATAGCACATGCCAACATAAAACTCGTAAACTGTTGAATCGAAATCACTATCATTTAAAAGACCTTGCATCATACGATCAAAATTTTTCCGGTTCTTAAAATAATTAACTGCCCAAAAGAGACTTACACAGAGAGTACCTTCAGACTTACTGATTTTGCGCTGATTTTGTGGTGGGACTTCGGCAATATGCTTAAAAGTATTCCAACAATTAGCAAGTTTGGTATTTTTTTTTGGGTTTACAGTTGACTCCATAAATCCAAATAATTCATCTTTTATTCTCTTATAATCCCACAATCCAGACTTTGGATTTTCAATTTTAGCAAAATCCAATATCTCCCCCCTTTACTCATTACTGTGCCAGTCAAAAATAAAGAACTATCAGCATTAAACTGCTCTATCGGAAAATGCAACAGTCAATTTTATACCCTGTTGAATTTCCTCTTATTACGGGCCAGAAGAACCGTTGACTTTGTCTATAAAAGCTCACTTTTCAGGGAACGGTGCTGGACACAACATCTTGTGGCCCTGCTCTCTTCTGTTGAGGGAGAATTATAGATTAAACGCCTTATTCTTCAAAACCGGTGATCCATCCCGACCGGGTGGCCCCCCTTTAGAAATGAGTCCGAAATAACTTAAGCTGGGAGCGCGGGCGTCCCGCCTGCATCTTTACATGCAGGCGGGACGCCCGCGCTCCCGGATATAACAAAGTGGACAAGTTATTTAAGACCGGTTCCTTAATCTGGTGCTGGTCGCCCTGAAACACCAGCATCTGACAGAATCGGTTCTCAAAAATATCAACGCACTGACAGGACCAGCCACCCTAGCTCTTTCCGTGATTAACCGGCTTGAAAGTAAAAAGCTGCTCGGTCATGCCTGTGGCCAGGAAAAAATCGTTCCTGCCATTGCCGTCGGCATTGATGCGGTGCATGGAAAAACCGTTTTACTAATCCGGGTTAAAAAAATAACAGCCGGCAAAGTGATCTAAATGCCGGCTGTGGGTATAGAAAAAATGCGGCATTTAAAATGCCGACTTATATCACTCGATCATCAAGTTTTTAGGGAATTTGTTCAAATTCAAGGCGGAAACAATTTTTAACCGGAGGAATATACAATATATTTTGAGGATTAAAAATTTTTTCCAACGCCGAATTTGGGCAAATTAACAAAAACTTGATCATCGAGTATCAGGCATGGGCGGCAACAAGGCGGACATCTGCCGTTGCACGGTTCATGACGGCCGGGCTGCGTTCCGTCACTCTTGCGTATAGCTGTTCATACTGCTTTTTAATGGGTGCCGGAGTCGGGGTTTTGAAATAATTGCTGCCCGGCAGAATATCTGTTTGGTAAAACAGCCTGCCGGTTCGGGTATTGACCTTGTTTACCCCCTTAACGGATTGGACAAGAGTTGCCAGTTTTTTACTGTATCTGGAAAACATCAGTACTGGTTTGTGGACAACAAGATCCACCTGGTCATGCTGTGCTGTCACAGAGACGGGATGGCCCTTTTTCGCCATAAGACGTGAGACGTCTACGGCCAGGGCAAACTCTTGGGGGGTCATTTCTTCTTTTTTATTTAGTGCTGCATTGGAAATCAGCTCAATCAAATCGGTCTGCCCGGTGGTAGTCACATTCACAACGCCGTCGCAATCCATCGGCCTGCGGCTTTCAGCTGAACGCAGGTAAAGGGACCAGCGTAAAAACGCTTCGTCGCTGCGATCCAGTTGCTTTTTGATGGCAATGCCGACGTTATCGCCTGTTTCGCGCTGTACCTCCCGCTGTCTGAAATCCTTTGGGGCTGTGACCAGAATGTGAAGCCCCAGTTCAGAAGGAATCAATTTACCGATAAAGCCACTGATAACAACAGGCCCCTGTTCTATTTTGTCAGCCAGAACAGATTTTACCGCTGCAATGCACCTGGCTTTAGCCGGGGTATACCGGTCTGCAAAAGGCGGATCTTTAAAAATACTGTTTTCAATGCTGCTTTTTTTCAAATTGTACATCCTGGCTGCCGCATTAATAATGTCCTGATCGTCTAATACGTTACAACCCAGTACGTCTGCTGCCTTTTGTGCCAGTTGCGCTTTGCCGGTGTACGCTCTTCCAAAAAATGTGATGACACTCATACCTGTATCCTTTGCTAAAACCCTTTTCTATTTAATTTAATTTAGTAATTTTAAAAATCTTTTAGATAAAGGTCTCAGCAACTATTGTGCCGGAGGTATATAAAAACATAACCACCTTAATTAATTGAATATAATTTTGCAAAAAGACGCTTGGTATGTTTTTATAAAAAGTTGCATTATGCAACGAAATACATAATAGAATTATAATTTATCTATAAATTCAGATAGATTGCTTTATGTTTCATATTTGAATATTGGATTGAATTTTGCAACATTCCAACCCCGTTGCAAATCATAACAGGGGATATGTTTTCTGCAATGGCGGTGTATTATGAATGATATCAATAAATTCTGCGTTTGAAAAAATGCATATATTTCAGAATGAAACAGCCCCTGTGTTCCTAATCCAGGTAGGATTGCACTTTTTTGAACACTGAAACTTGATGATCGAGAGAAACCCCCTATGGGCGCGGGATAGAGAAAAAAAATTGGGGGAACCTGCACGCTCTGGTATATAAAATGCTGATTTATTCTCTTAACCATAATTCCCAACTCACGCGTTCTTAAAATAATAACAGAAAGGGGTAACGTGAAGCAGGTACTACTTGCCATTGACGGGAATGTTCCCTCCCGTCTGATTTTTAACTATGCCGCTGATCTGTGCAAACATATCAGTGCCCGGCTGTGTATTCTCCAGTTTATAAAAAATAGAAAGGACCGATCGTTTAGCACGGATTATACAACTTATCTAAACGATATAGACGGCACAATCGAAAACATTGAAACAGGGGGCCGTGCTATGCCTGGCCAGGGGGACAAACACCTTGCAGGGATCTCCGGACCGTTGAAAAAAATGCTTAAACACCCGAACTGTCCGGTTCCCTATTCCGTCGCATTAAGTGCCGGCATCCCTGAAAATGTTCTATCCGGCTACGTTGATTCCCACCAGAATATTGTTCTTGCCGTATTTGACCCCTCCCATGACCATGCGCCTGCCTTTTCCCGGATCAAGGCACTTAAACAAAGGCTTGGTGTTCCCCTGGTGGTTGTAGATTCCACCAGCTTTCGATAACGTATCTCGATGATCAAGTTTTTGTTAATTTGCCCAACTTCGGCGTTGGGCAAATTCCCTGAAAATTTGATGATCGAGTTAGTGTCATGGAAATTTTAAAATCTACCAATAGAGCGCCGGATTTTTGCCTGGTTTCAAGGCGCGCCAATGTGAGCATATTGGCGCAACGCGGAAACCAGGTAAAAAGACAAGCTGTATGGTAGATTTTATTGTTTCCATGACCCTTATACCCACGCTATTTTTTTAATTTTTTAATATTATCCCGAGCAAACTCAATGGTTGGATCTATGTTTAAAGCCATTTCATAAAATTTGATCGCAAGCACCGGTTCTTTAAGTTCCCGGTAACAGGATCCCATATTGGCATAATTGATGGCCTGGCTGGGGTCCACATCCAAAGCTTTTTCAAAATAGGTAATCGCGGTTTTGAAATCCTTTTTCATAAAACAGCAGGCGCCGGCGGTGTTCAGAATATCCGGGCGCTGGGAATCGGCATCAAGACCGGTTTGACATGTCTCAAGGGCCGGGTCCAACAACCCTGAATCTTTCTGGGCCGCAGCCATATGGGAACAGATATCAGGCAGGTTGCGCCTGGCAGGGTCGCGGTCAAGGGCGGCCTGGAACTGTGCGATTGCATCGTCTCCCTCTTCCAGGGCGCTAAGCATCAATCCTTTGTAGAAACTGGTGTAGTATTTCCCCGGGATGAGTGCTTCCAGTTCATCCAGCTGGTCAATGGCCAGTATGGGATGGGAATTTTCCGTAATCAGCCGGGCGGCAAACATGCCCACACTGGCCTCATCAGCCCGCTCCCTGAAATGGGCGCCCGGCATGATGGTGTAAAAGGCCGGGATATCAAGGCCGGGATGGGTGGTGCGAATGGAGAGCAGATGAAACCCTTTATCCCCCAGAATCCGAATCAGGCTTTCCACTTCCATCTTCATGTTGTCGGAAGACAGATTCGGCATATCAGCGGCATCCACCATGGTTTCAGGATGGGTGATATAACCGGCTGCGTCTATATCCGTAAATTTTGGCAGACCGGATGCCTCGTAATTGGAACCGGTGTTAAAGTCCCCGGCAAGCTGAGCCACTTCGGTCAGGGCCCGGCCCATGGCCTTTTCCGGGGACGGGGCCGTGCCGGCGGTCCATACGATCTCGCTCATATCCGGAAAAGTGGACGGGTCCCAGGCCAGCACCGCGATGGTGGGAACGCCCATGTTAAGTGAGAGATCACTTGCATAGACCTTAATGCCTTGGGTTTCATATTTGGCAAGAAGTTCCCGAATAAGGGGATCTTTAAATGAATCCAGACGGATGCCGGGCACCTTTAATTTTTCCCGGGATACCCGGGAGCTGACATGGCGCTCCACAAGCTCGCAGATACCCTGAATCAAGGCTTCTTCCGTGCAGTTACCCGCGCTGGGTCCGTTAAATTCATTGATCATATAAAACCAGTTAAAGGGGATATTCACCTCTTTTTCGTTGGTCAGATCATAGCCCTTGGTCCATTGCAGGGACAACGAATCAAATATGGGCTTAACTTTTAATGCTTCGGCCTCATTGTCATGGACAGACTGGGTGATCAGGGCGTAATCCAAAGCCTCTTCGCCAAGCTGCCCAGGCGTAGCGTGGATAAAGTTTTTCTCATCTTCGGCAAAGGAAAAAAAGCTGAACCGCTCCACCAGCTCCATGACGGCACTGGCCTCGGACTGTTCCGGGGTTCCGCCTTTACCCATCTGTTTATTGGTGCCGGTCACCCGCCTTGCATCCGCACCACACTCACTGTAAAACACGGGAATATCCAAGCGGCCGTTGTCAATGCGCCGGGTCCGGCTTAAAATATCAAGGTCCAGGGCCGCTGCCTTTTCCCGGAACCGCCGGACAGTGTCGGAAGGAGACATGATCTTGTCCTGATCAAAGGTATAATTTTTCGGGGCGTCTTGGAGTATTATCTTATAACCCATAGAAGTCAAAGCCTTTCTACTTATCTAAATTTATAGTTTTCACAGTATTACTGCGCTGTAAAAAGGCCCCACCTTACCATGAATTGTTGCGGATTTCATCATGATATCACTTGTTTTGATTAAATGATCTGTATTGCCGTTTTTTTAAGGAACGTGTCTTAAATAACTTGCCCATTTTGCTTTATCCGGGAGCGCAGGCGTCCCGCCTGCATTTTACTGCAGGCGGGACGCCTGCGCTCCCAGTTTAGATTATTTCGGTCTCATCCTAAATGTCAAACGTGGATCAATTCCATGAACTTAAGATTGGCCCGGGGGAAAGGAAACTGGTGAAGCTGATCTACACGGACCCATTTATGGTCAATGGGACCATTGAGAGTCACCTGGCCGGAGATATAATCACAGAAGAACACATCCATTTCAATTTTAAAATGGCTGTACGCGTGAAAAACCCGGGTTAAAAATTGCAGATTACCGGTCTCAATGCCGGTTTCTTCCCGGATCTCACGGATGCAGGCATGCTCAGGGGACTCGTTGGGTTCCACCTTGCCGCCGGGAAATTCCCATAATCCGCCCAAAAGCCCATCAAGTTTTCTTCTGGTGATCAGCACTTTTCCGTTTTTCTTGACAATGCCCGCGGCAATATGAACCGTGGGCACCTTTTTTTTCGCCATGCGCCGGGGAAAAAGATCTGTGACCTGTTTCTCACAGGCGCAACACTCCCCGGTCAGGGGGCATGAGCCACAGTCCGGACGTTTAGGGGTACAGATCAGGGCACCAAGTTCCATAAGAGCCTGGTTGTATGTGCCTGGGTCCTTTTTATACAAAAACGTTTCGGCAATGGCTTTATATGCTTTATGGGCAGCGCTATGATTCACAGGCGTGTCAACGCACAAAAGCCGTGACAGGACACGCTTTACATTGCCATCCACCACGGCATGGGGCTTTGCCCCGGCAATGGAAAGCACCGCCGAAGCAATATAGTCCCCCACGCCCGGAAGATTTTTAAACCCCTTGTAATCATCCGGAATAATACCACCCATATCACGGACCACAATACCGGCAGCCTTGTGGAGATTTCGGGCTCTGGCATAATACCCAAGGCCCTCCCAGGCCTTAAGCACGGTTTCAAGGTCTGCGGCGGCAAGGTCTCCAAGATCAGGCCAGGTTTCCATGAACCTGAAATAGTAGGGGATCACGGTTTTGACCTGGGTCTGCTGGAGCATAACCTCGGAGACCCACACGCGGTACAAAGAGGTATCCCTGCGCCAGGGAAGTTGCCGGCAATTGTCCCGGTACCAGCCCATTAAGGCGGTTTGAACTATTTTAATTTGCCTGTTTTCCAATTTCGCACCAGATTAATGAATGTTCTGGTCGCTATTCCCGAAGGCCCCTTGGGGATATACGCTTTTTTGGTAAAATCCCAGGCCGTGCCTGCAATGTCCAGATGTGCCCAAGGCGTTTTACCCACAAAATTAGATAGATACGCTGCCGCGGTTATGGTGCCCGCCGGTTTTCCCCCGATGTTTTTAATATCCGCCACCTTGGATTCAATCTGTTTTTCATAATTTTTATTCAGGGGCAGGCGCCAGACAGGTTCTCCGGCAAGATTTCCGGCAGCCTCAACCGCTTTGACCAGGGCGTCATTGTTGGACACAAGCCCTGTATAGTGATGGCCAAGGCCGATAATAACCGCACCCGTCAAAGTTGCCGTGTCAATCACACAGGTGGGCTTGAAATTTTCAATGCCCCAGGCCAGGGCGTCGGCCAGGATCAGGCGGCCTTCGGCATCGGTGTTGATCACTTCACTTGTTACCCCGTTGTAATGGCGGATAATGTCGCCGGGGTGAACGGCCTTGGACCCGGACATATTATCCGTGGCTGGAACGATGGCCACAACCCCCACCTCCGGCTTCTCCAGTGCCACGGCCTGCATGGCGCACATCACCGCCGCACCGCCGCACATATCGTATTTCATATCCTCCATACCCGCAGACGGCTTGATGCTGATGCCCCCGGAATCAAAGGTCACCCCCTTACCCACAAGGAGAATGGTTTCGGTTCTGTCTTCCGGCAAATATTCCAGGATCACCATGCGTGCCGGGACATCGGAGCCCTGGTTGACGGCAAGAATCCCCCCCATGCCCAGCTGTTCCATCTCCTTTTTTTCTATGCACCGGTAGCCCAGCCCCGTGTCTGCGGCAAGCTGTTTGGCATATGCCGCAAAATCGGCAGAGGTCCAGTGATTGCACGGCTCATTGGCCATATCCCGTGCCGTACAGGCGGCAAACGCTGAATTCTTTGCCTTTTCAACACCCTGGCGTATGATTTTAAGATTATCGCTGCATACAAATTTTATCGCACCAAGCCCGGGGTAATCGGTTTTCTTTTTGGTGCTTTCCTTATATTTTTCAAACCGGTAATCGCCAAGGATGACGCCTTCGGCCAGAGCGCCCGCAGCCACGTCCGGATCGGCCAAAGCCGGGGAGAGATGTTTTGGATTTGGCAGGCAGAGAACCACATCCTTAGCCTTGACCGACGCACACACCTTGGCAACCTGTCCGCCGGCCTCCCGCAGCATGTCCAGGGCATCCCCTTTATCTTCTTCCTTATTCAAAGGGCCTGTACCTAACACCAGAACCCGGGCTGCAGAAATTTTTGACTGGTCCGGCGGGTAAAACAATATCTGTTCTGCAGCCTTGCCGGAAAAATCATTCAATTTAAACGCCTCTTTAACCTGTGGCTCTACAGCGGTATCGCATACAGGCATTTTGTCCTTTTTCTCCACGGCAAAATAAACCAGAAGATCGGTTTTAATCGTTTCGGCAGCTTTGGTGATGGTGGTGATACGGTCTTTTTTCATAAGGATACCTTTTTACCGGTTTTATATAAAAGTTAAAATCCCCTGAAATTTACCATAAAACCCGGGATAGGTACAAGAATTCAGGAAATAACCAGCAATTCTAAATTTAATAAAGTATTATTTTCCCTGCTTGCTTTTTTCTTGCTCTTGCTCGAAGTGATATTTCGAGCAAGATGGCGTACCGACTCAAATTTAAAATTGCGGGGAGATAACTGCCATGGGTTGACTTCCGGGAGATGATTAGCACTCTATAAAAGACGACAATCAAAAGAGGATGTAATGATGAGCCGAGACTACTCGTTTGAAACCGGTGTATACCGCCCGCCCAGTGAAGGGGGCAGCGCTTCCCTGCTGGTCCGCTTTACCCGTAACTGTCCCTGGAACCACTGCACCTTCTGTTCTATGTATAAGGGTAAAAAATTTAACTTAAGACCCCTGGCGGAAATTAAAGCCGACATCAATGCCATGGCAAACCTTGTGGTCGATCTCCAGGCCGAATCAAAAGCCCTGGGGCACGGCGGCCAGGTCACCCGGGACGCCATTCTGGCATTGCTTGAAAAAGCACCAGGCCTAAACCATCATCCGGGTGCTGATATGCTGATCCAATGGATGGCGGTGGGCGGAAAGACCGCATTTATACAGGACGGCAACTCCATGATCATGCCGCCCCAGGACCTGATTGCTGCATTGACCCATCTTAGGGAAACCTTTCCTTCCATTGAAAGAATCACCACCTATGCACGGGCCCGGACCCTGGCCCAGCGTTCCCTTGAGGATCTGAAGGCCATACGGGCAGCCGGTCTTAACCGGCTTCACCTGGGCCTTGAAACCGGGGATGATGCCCTGCTCAAGCAGATCAAAAAAGGAGTAACGGCTGACGGCCATATCGAGGGGGGTAAAAAGGCCATGGCAGCAGGCTTTCAGGTATCGGAATACTGGATGCCCGGTCTTGGCGGCAAGGAGATGACAGACCAGCACGCCGAAAATACGGCCCGGGTGCTCAGTGAGGTCAATCCCCATTATATCCGGTCCCGGCCCTTCAGGCCCGCTCCCGGCACCCCGATGGCTGAGCAGGTCAACCAGGGGCAGCTCACCCTGCTTGATCCCCGGGAGCAGCTGCTGGAACTGCGCCGCATGGTCCAGAACCTGAATGTAACATCCAAGGTTTGCTTTGACCACATGGGCAATTACTGGCGCACAGCCTCGGGGGATCTGGTTCTCCACCATGAGTATGAAGGATATCAGTTCCCGGATGAAAAACAGACGGTTCTGGACCGCATTGAACTGGGGCTTGCATATAAACAGCAACCTGCCCGGTTTTTTCTATAGTGTTTGATATCAAATTTTAAATGGCTCATACTCGATAATCCAGTTTTTAGGGAATTTGTTCAAATTCAAGGCGGAAACAATTTTTAACCGGAGTGATCACCGGAGGAATATACAACATATTTTGAGGATTAAAAATTGTTTCCAACGACGAAGTTGGGCAAATTAACAAAAACTGGATCATCGAGTCATGCGGAGTATAATGACAATATGTTATATTTTTGCGTACCCATAAAAATGGATTCAAATGAAAAAAAGTAGAGAAAAAAAAGAATGGTTCATTCCTGACAATAGTGCAACGGAATGAGCCCACTAGGCGATATAGCCTTTGCTGCAGCAAGCAATTCCCATGGACAGACATCCGTAGCACTGAATGTTGGGATTAATTTTCCACTCACTGGGTGCCAGTCTCTGTGGAGAAAGGCAGGGCCAGGTCTTGAATTATCACTTTTTAATCAAGAAAAATTTTATAATTCAAGACCCCAAGCCCATTTCGATTAAAACAAGACGGTAGCCCCTTGTTGTCTTGCCTGTTTTTTCGAATAGACCACTTTGTGCATCTGCTCCCCATGGGAATTGAACAGCAAAATTTCACCACCTTTATTGGATAGCTGCACAGTGGTTCCATCCAACCTGATCGTATAAAAGTGACCGGGGTCTATCATTCTGTCTTCTAATACATGACGTTTATTATTCTTATCTCGCAATGACCAATTTGCAATATTTACTTTTTCCGGGCTTACGTTTATTAAAGAGATGGTTTCAAATCCCGCATCGTGACCCGCTGGGTTTACCATGGCCGATATAATACGTATTGGACTCAAGTGTGAGTTATCATCGGGAATGACATCATCACCGTTGCCTCCATTGGATGGGTCGGCAGCACCCAAGAAGATTGGATAAAAGGTTCTAATGTGTTGTCCGTTCGGTGAATGAAACAACTTCATGTCGTACTTAGCGCCTTCAATCACAGCAACTGAAGGAGCTCGTACACCTTTATGAGCCCGAACCGTACCGAGCGCCATCAATCCCTCAACACTACACCCCACAAAAAAACCGCCAATCTTTTTGAACAGCGGACGATAGGCATTCGCATCATAGTCCGGCGCATGCCAACGATAAGAAATGGTCACACTCTCAGGAAACTTTAATTGCCCGGCTTTTTGTTTAGAACCGTGAAAACGGATACGATCCTCTTTAAATTCCGAATCCGTGGGCACTTGCATGCCATCATCGACTTGAGGAGCAAAACCATCATCAAGGTAGTATTTCCACCAGAAATGATACCCCTGTACTTTAGACTTTTCTTGCTCCCCGACGACGACATGTTCGAAGCCCGATAGCTCGGGATCACCTCCTGAAGAAAACCGGCGAAACCACATTTCCATTAATGTGTTATGCCAACGCTCTTTTGAAATAACCGAATTCGATTCACGCTCAATATATTGGCGAGCAACCTTCATTGGCTCTGTATCGACGATACCAGACAGGAAGTCGTGAACTTCCTGACGTTCTTCCGGCGTATCAAATTCCGGCATAGGTTCGGCTAGAGAAAAGTTATTAAACAACTTGCGGCAAAGATTGTAGGTAGTCATCTTGTGCGAGGGAATGTGTAACGTTTCCAAAACCTTTAAGTTTGGATCGGAACCGGCATCAAGATCCGCGTTAACTTTAACATAGCCCTGCTCTTGAGAACCTTCTTCCGTGCTTAAAATTGGTTCAACGCCATTTTGAGCTTGGTCCGCATTCCAGATTTCTTGATAGATGTTGGACATAATTTCTCCTTCTATGATTTAGGTCATCATGGTTCCATTGCCGCAGGCCGGGCATTGGCAAATTTGTTCAATGTGTTATTTCGTTTCCGGGCTTGCATCGATTCGGCTGTCCAACGCCTTGTGTATGGATGCAATCTGCTTTCCGGCCTTGCCGTTTGCCAGGAACCCGTAATAACGGATTCGCTGGAAGTGCTTGGGTTGGACTGGATTTGGATCGGGAAACAAAATGATCAAGCCCATAAAAGATAAAAGTAATTTCAAGGCACTTAACGCTTACACGTAGCTGAATAAAAATTTTTCTAGAAAAAATTCTTTTTACAAGTAAAAAGCTCGATTACAGCCCTTTAAAAATAGCTTCCAAATCCTTCATAGTTACATTGCGGCTGCTTAAAGTTTTCCAGTCCTTGCCAACAAGGATTTGTGGATCTGAGCCTCTTCCAAAACGTATATTAATTTCCTTCCCAGAGGCTGTTTTAAAACGTACCGTTAAAGTCTTGCCTTTTGGTATTAAATACCTCAGATACCCCAGACAGTGCATACAAATATAATTATTATTAATATCTAAAAGGCCGTTTTTAACATCTGTTGTTCTCAACCTATGCACTGCTGCCCCTTCCGCATGGCGCAAAGCGGTATCCACACCATCCAGCTCCCCTTTGGTAAAGCCTTCTTTCTCAAGAGCCTGACGCAAGCTATCCACGCGGGCTTGCTCCTCAGTAATCGCTTTGTTATTACGAATAGATTGCGTGCTGCCTACCTCTACGCCGTCATCATCGGGGTTATCCCTATCCCTAAACTTGCCACGGGTTTTACCTTTAATGGCAGGAGGGTCAAACGGCGGCCAAATGGAGCCACCGCCGGCGCCACCAATATACCAATTCTTTTTCAACCACTCTAACAAGGCAGCCCGCATCCAATTGTGGCTGCCGCTGCCTCCGCCTCGGGAAGCCCGTGGCCGGCTACTGACCTTAGCAGTGTGCCCAGATTGAGGCTTACTAACTGTACCAGTTTTTTTAGCGGCTTTAACTGCTACAGCCAAGCCGCCTCCCCCAGGCTTAGTAGGTCTAACTTCGATGGGTTTAACAGGAGCAGACTTGGCAGGCGCTACTGCCGGCTGTGGACGGCCGGCTGGTAAGCGGTTTACCGGCTTAGCCCTAAAAACCCGACTTGCTGTACCTGTCAAACGCCCGCCGGCAGGAGTTGAACTGCGACCCGGAAGTCTCACCGTAGCACCACGGGGAGGGTTAATCGGTAAGGCCCCATTAATTTTCGGCACAGGCTGAGTTGGTGTCGTCGCTGGCGCAGAGCCGCCGCCACGACTGCTAAGAACCTTGGCCCCTCCCTTAAATAGCAATGCGGTCAGCGCTGTTGTACCTAAAGCAGCAATGGCACGGGTAATCTCATCTACCCCCATTTGAAACGCGTCAATCGTCTCAGCAGTTTGCGTGTGGTAGAGGCCCATTAAAAACGGCATTAAGGCGGGACCAAACAGCGCAATCAGAGTGGCAGCGATAACCGGCGCAGCACTACCTGCAGAAAGCACAGTAATAAATTTTAGTGCGGCCAGCATACCTAACATCATGGCAATAGATTGTTTAGTTAGAAGCCCTCGCAACTGACTTTTCATATGGGCAGCAATTTTATCCGAATCTATGGCTTGGGAAAGTGCCATTTCTAAACGCTTTGCCGGGTCTGTTTGCTTAAAGGCCCTTTCTGCCTGTTGCCGACTTTCCATTCGGTTCCGGGTATGCCCCATATCCACCACTAACTTTTTGTAATGCTCATAAGTGGCGTCATCTAACAAATCAACCTCATCCTTCAACTCAAATAGCTTCAGACCCCGGTACCTTGCCATGCTTTTAATATGTAAACGTCGGAGTTTTAAACGCTGTTCATCAAAGGTTTTTTCATCGGATAAATCCAAATCCTTAGGAATGGAGTAAGGCAGGTTCTGTTCCCTGATAAAAGATTCCAATGCCAGACGACGCTGGTAATCCATCTTTTCATCTTTTTTACCAATAGCTTCGCCCCTGGGATCTCTTAACTTAAACGTTTCTTTTGGGCCTGTTCCCTTGTTACGACGTTTAGTGGGATCAGTAGTCGGTGACTTTTTATCTCCTGTAGGTTTAGCATCAGATTGTCTGTCAGGCGGTTGTTTACCACCGCCACCGCCGGAGGGAGACCGCTTAGGTGCCGGGGGTTGACCACCACCTCGTTTTTTACCAGAACCGGTGGGGTCGCTAATCGGTTGGGGCTGCCGTTTATTTTGTGGTACAGCTCCACCTCCACCACCTTTACCACCTTTCGGTGGAGGCTTTTTACCCGTATCAGCCGGTTTTTCGGGATCGGGCTGTTTTCCTTCATTATCTTCTGAGTCATCAGTGGACTTAGCGTTCTTGTCTGTGCCGTCGCCTTTTTTATTCTCTTTTACATCATCACCGTCTTTATTTTTCTTCTTTTCACCGCAGGGAGGGCACGGTTGACAAGGCCCAGAGGCAGCAGCCAGTGCTTCGGCCAAGCCCGCCAAAATGGCTAAGCCCGATCCCGGTAATGCACCAGCTTTTAATTTCTTAGCACAATCCCGAATAATCTTAACGCAATCATCATCACTCATCCCCTGACCAGGCAATAAACCAAGGGGAGCAGGCCCCAAGCCACCAGGTAAAAAGCCTGTTAATCCCGGAGGCCCTGCCAAGCCACCACCGATAGGGCCTCCGTAATCTGTGCCCAGAGAAAGTGCTTGTGCCGGACTACCGCCACCACCAGCTAAAGCATTCTGTTGTTTAGCTCCTCCGCCGGCTGTATTCTTGTTAGGCTTTTTAGTTTCTTTTTTATCTTCCGGCTTTTTCTGTTTTTTGGCGTCTTGATTTTTTTTATCCTCTTTTAAATTTTTATCCAGCTTATCCAGTTCTTTTTTAGATTTTTCATACTCCTTGCCGGCCTTCTCACGTTTGGCTTTGGCATCTTTCCATTTCTGTTTTGCTTTCTGAAAATCCTGTTTACTGGTATTACTCTGGTTATAGCCTTTTTCAAGATCTTTGAACTCTTTGTAGGCTTCCTTTTCTGCGTTTAAGGCATCATTAAACGCATCTACATTTTGATTATGTGCTTGGGCAGCCATATCCCGAGCCATTTGTGCTTTCTGACGCCAAGCTTGAGCCGCAGCTGATTGTGCATTACCTTTGGCATCCAATTGTTGCGCAATATCCAGATATTCCTGGGCTTGGTTCGCACGGCTTGCAGCAACTTGGCTGGGCGTACCGAATGGTACAGGTGGCGGTGGCAATGGTCCGCCGCCGGGTGATCCCTGTGCGCTGTCTGGACTTAACGGCGATTCCGTAACTGGAGGTGCAACGGGTTCATTGGTTTTCGGAGACAAATTAGCCTGTCGAGTTCCAATACGCCTTAAACGGGCAATAATAAATTGGGTGTAATCACTCAGCGCCGCTTGCTCACCCTCTGCGAATCGCTGTTGGATATCGTGAAAAATATCTGACTCCAAGCCCTGCAACAACTGAGGTGGAGTATGGTCAATATCAATACCGTATTGGGCAGCCAATTCCTCAATAAAAGTAACGACATCAAGTAAACCAATAGAGTGGCCGCTATTATCATGGTCTTGGTATTCGTCGTAATGCAGAAACTCATCGTATAACGCGTCATCCTGTTCAGCTGATAAATTTTCATGTGTTATGGAGTTATGTATCAAGTTTCTGGATGATGGCGCAAATGCAATAGTTGCAACTGGACTACGACTCTTAATTGCTTTGGATAATACGACGGAATTGCGGTGACGCCGGGGATCGCTCATAAGAATTCCATTTACTCATTAAAAATCAATCAATTAACAGGTCCTAAGAAACATGAACATTCGTCAGCCCGGCCAACCCCCTAAACTGACCAAGAATAACACTACAGTACCAGCGCAACCGATAAATCATACTGGAAGTATCCGCTCCACCTTGAGCTTGTTCAATCACTAAGCCTCCATCACCAATATCTTCCGGGATAATACCGAACAAGCCGTTGTCTTCCATGCCCAATGTCATACACCAAACATCAACACCTCGATCATTACAACGACCTTGCTCCCGTATATAGTCACACAACAAGATCGGCACACCATTGTGACTGGCATAGCGTCGCCCGTTATAGGTGGTATAGGTCATAGCTGTCTCGGCAGAACGAACCAACTTGGCATAATATTTAAACGTAGAGCTGTTCATAACAATAACTTTACTATCCATTTCAGCATCTGCTTCAGTAACTTCAGCGACCAATGCATCAAGATCCGACAACTCTATAGATTGATTCAGTTCATTGACTTGTGATGAAGCGACCAAATCAGGCAGTCCCTTAAAGCCATTTGGCAAATCAGAAGAAAAAAATTGCTGCCAAAATGCCACTCGGATTGCAATCTTCTTAAACTCTATTTGCAAATCCAGTTGATCAATATCGTAAGACTGAACATCTAATGCGTAATCGCTGAGATTAACTGAGCCCTCAATACAGACTAACTCAACTTCTTCAGGGACATCTACTAATTTCGTTAAAGAATCATCCGACTGTGGTGCCTGTCTATCGGTAAATTTGGCACTGGCCAAGCCGGCAACTCGCGGCACAATAATCTTATTGCCATGTGCGATTGGGAAAAAAGGAAAGTGGTCACGCAATTGATTAACTTTATCAATATCCGCTCCCACCATTTGCTCTGCCACAGAACTAACCCACTGCCCAGTTCCCAATACAAAGTTAGGTTGAAGTTGATCATAACCTGGTGAAACTGCCATCTTGAATCCTCCTTAAAACTGAGACATAAAATTGATTATTTTATGCTGCGATAAAACATACGTTTCATCTGCCGGGTATAAACCGAATATTGGGGAATTTGATAATTAAAATTAATTACAATTATTTTATCTAACGGGATAACATCCGAAAAGTAAGAATAACCGGATCTTCATAAATATTAAAAAAATCATTAACATCACTTGGAAAGGCTTGCAACTTTTTTTTCAATTTGTCACATAGTTGACTCAGCACTAATGGTTATGATTGAACACTTTTTATAAGATCATCCGGCCGCCATATGGTGATTATAGCCAATGCCATGGCAATCACTGCAAAGCCAAGAGAATAGACCATAAGGAAATTCCCATGAAAAAAGCATTCCCTGTCATCATACTGATCCTTGCAGTAGCCGGTGCTTACATCTATTGGCAGGAACAGAACAAAAAACAGGATGAAAATACCGGCATCTTCAAAATTTACGGCACCGTTGATATACGCGATGCATCCCTTGCGTTCACGGAACAGGAACGGATTGAAGTGGTTCTGGTCGAAGAGGGCATGCGTGTAAAAAAAGGCCAGGTACTGGCAAGACTTCGCACGGCAAAACTTGATGCCGCCATCAAGGAACTGCAGGCCCGAATCGCGGCCCAGCAGGAGACCGTGGCCAAGCTGGAAGCAGGCAGCCGTTCCCAGGAGATCGACCAGGCCAGGGCCGAAGTGCGGGCCGCCAAAGCCCGGGTGGCAAATATCTCCCGCACGGTAAAACGACTCAAGGCCACCTCCCAGTCCGGGGCCACCAGCATTCAGAACTATGATGATGCAAAAGCACAACTAACGGTCGAACAAGCCCAGCTGGATGCCGACCGCAAAGCTTTGGATCTGCTCATCGAAGGTCCGCGCAAAGAGGATATCGCCGCGGCCCGCAACCAGCTTGATGCGCTTGGGGCAAGTCTTGACCAGCTTCAGGTACGTCTGTCCGATATGACCCTGACCGCCCCTGCCGACGGTATCATCCAGTCGAGAATTCTGGAACAGGGGGAACTTGCAGGGCCTTCCAAGCCCGCTTTTGTCCTGGCGCTTTATGACCCCAAATGGGTGCGGGCATACGTCCCCGAGCCCATGCTGGGAAAAATCAATCTGGGCATGACCGCCCAAATTTTCACGGACTCTTTACCCGGGCAGTCCCTGGACGGATGGGTGGGCTTTATTTCACCCGTGGCGGAATTTACCCCCCGGGCCGTGGCCACCGAAGACCTGCGCACCCAGCTGGTATACGAAACCCGGGTTTTTGTAAAAGATCCAAAGGATATTTTACGTCTGGGTACACCCGTAACCGTGGCCATTAATGAAAATCAAACCCAAGACAGACCTGCGGAGTGATCCCGGAAATCGGCGGTATAGGATATGAACAGCAGCGCAAGCATGGCATTATCAACAAAAGACACGGGTGTTGAAAATACGCCCCTGATGCATGCAGACCGCATATGCAAAACCTTTGGCACCCCAAGCGGTAAAAAAATCGAAGCCCTGGAAGGCATCAGCCTCAAAGTTGTCCAGGGCCGGGTAACCGGCCTTGTGGGGGCCGACGGTGCGGGAAAAACCACACTCATCCGCATTGCCGCAGGGCTTTTAGTGCCCACGACCGGACAGATGACCCTGCTGGGCCTGGACAGCGTGGACCACAGTCTGGAAATCCAGAGCCGTGTGGGGTATATGCCCCAGAAGTTTGGTTTGTACCAGGACCTGACCGTGATCGAAAATCTAAGGCTTTATGCGGACCTCCAGGGGGTTGCCCTCAAAGCGCGGCCCGCCCGCTTTGACAAACTGCTGACCATGACCGATCTTACCCCGTATACAAAAAGACGGGCAGGCGCCCTTTCCGGCGGCATGAAGCAGAAACTGGGCCTGGCCTGTGCCCTGGTGAAATCCCCTGAATTACTCCTTCTGGACGAACCCACCGTGGGCGTAGACCCGGTGTCCCGGCGGGAGCTTTGGAAAATCGTTTATGACCTGGTGGAAAATGACAGGATCGGGGTTCTGGTCTCCACAGCCTACCTGGATGAGGCACAACGCTGCGACCAGGTCAAGGTGCTGCACCAGGGGCGCCTTTTGGCCCAGGGCAGTCCGGACAGCTTTACCGCCGGAATGACGGGCCGGGTCTTCCTGGCCGCCCCGGATGAACAGATGCGGGCCAGGCAAATTTACACCCGGCTGGCCGGACAGGAAGGCATTGCAGACGCCACAATCCGGTCTGGCCGGGTGCGGGTGGTGCTTGACAGCGCGTTATCCCCGGAAAACGACAACACTTCGGATACCGGAAAACAGAAAATTGCAAACCTGCTGAACCGACCGACCGACACAATAACAACAGCAGACCCGGCCTTTGAAGATGCGTTTATGGCCCTGATCCCAAGGGGCGATGCCCAGCTTCATACGCCATCTTCAGATCAGACAACGCCATGGGTCCCGGAGCAGTCATCCGGGGATGATGCGGCCGTAATAACAAATAATTTATGCAAAAAATTTGGCGATTTTACGGCGGTTTCCGACCTCACCCTTGATGTCCGCCAAGGTGAAATCTTTGGATTATTGGGTCCCAACGGCGCCGGCAAAAGCACCACATTTCGTATGCTGTGCGGGCTTTTACCCGCCACATCCGGGGACATCCGGGTGGCGGGCCGCAATCTGCGGCGATCCCGTGCCAAGGCCAGGGCACGCCTGGGATATATGGCCCAGCAATTCTCACTTTACGGCCAACTCAGTGTGAAGGAAAACTTTAAATTTTTCGGCAGGGCATACGGCCTTTCCGGCAAACACCTCAAAAACAGAATGGCCTGGGCCTTTGATGAATTCGGGCTGGACGCCTGGCAGGACAAAGCGGCCGGTGAGCTTCCCGGCGGGTACAAACAACGTCTTTCCATGGCCACAGCCCTGCTCCACGAACCGGACATATTGTTTTTAGATGAACCCACCTCCGGGGTGGACCCCTTTGCCCGCCGGGAATTCTGGCTGCGTATCAACGGGTTTGCCGAACAGGGGGTGACCGTCATCGTCACCACCCATTTTATGGAAGAAGCGGAATACTGCGACCGCATGGTGATCATCAGCCGGGGCAAAACCCTGGCCATGGGCACGCCGGGGGAAATCCGCAGCCTGGCCCGGACACCTGAGACCCCGGACCCTACCATGGATGATGCCTTTATCGCCCTTTCACAAGGAGACCGGTCATGACCCGATTTTTCATGCGTCTTTTCGGGGTGTTGCGCAAGGAGACCCTCCAGATTTTAAGGGACCCCAGCTCCATTATCCTGGCCCTGGTCATGCCCATGGTGTTGCTGATAATTTTCGGATATGGTGTAAGCCTGGATGCTGAACATGTGCCCTTGGTTTTTGTAAATAATGACAAAGGTCCCATGTCCCGGGAACTTGCAGCACGCTTTGCCAATTCCGCCAATTTCAAAATCAGAACTGCCGAAAGCATGGCCCAGGCAACGGCGCTTGTTCTGGCACGCAAGGCTGAAGGCATTATCCTTTTACAAAATAATTTCACGGCAATTCTTGAAGGCGCGGCTGAAGGGACCAGCACAGGACGCAGGGCCCCGGTCCAGCTGATCATCAACGGCACCGACGCCAACCGCGCCCGGCTCATTCAAGGATATGTGAAACGCATTGGCGCCAAATGGGCATCCATGCGGGTGGCCCGGGGGCAAACCGCCATGGAACCCCTGGTCTCAATATCCCAGCGCATCTGGTTCAATGAGGCCGCCATCAGCCGCTACTTTATGATTCCGGGCCTGATCGCTTTGATCATGACGCTCATCGGCATCCTTCTTACGGCCCTGGTCATTGCCCGGGAGTGGGAGCGCGGCACCATGGAAGCCATGCTGGTGACGCCTTTGCGCAAGATCGACATCCTGTTGGGCAAGACCCTGCCCTACTATTTTCTGGGCATGTTCGGCATGGTCATGTCCGTGGTGGTGGGCACTACCCTTTTCGGGGTGCCTTTCCGGGGTTCCGTGGGTGCGCTTGTGGGCTTAAGTTCCCTGTTCATGCTCACCTGCCTTGGGTTCGGGCTTTTTCTTTCCGCGGCCATCCGTATCCAGTTTGTGGCGGCCCAAATCTCCATTGTGGCGGGTTTTTTACCGGCTTTTTTTATCTCCGGCCTGATCTTTGATCTTGAATCCACACCGAAGTTCATCCAGGTCATCAGCTATATTTTTCCGGCCAGATACTTTGTCACCATCGCCCATACCCTGTTTGCCGCCGGAGATGTCTGGCCCGTACTGCTGCCCAATGCCCTGGTGCTGGCATTCATGGCGATTTTGTTCCTTGGACTGGCATTCCGCAAGATATCAAAGCGACTGGAGTAAGTATGCAGACCCTGAGACGCCTGACCGCCCTGATATTAAAAGAATTTCTCACCATCATGAAGGACCCCAAAAGCCGGTTTGTGGTGATTGTGCCCCCCATTATCCAGTTTTTTATCTTCAGTTATGCCGCCACCTTTGACCTGGAAAATGTCCGGTATGCCGTGTTTGACGAATGCCGGTCTGTGCTGTCCCGGTCATTTCTGGCCAATATTGAAGGCACTGGACGATTCAAGCTCACAGGGTATCTTGAAAATGCCGAACAGGTCAAAGAGATCATTGACAATGAAAACGCCCGGCTGATGATCCATATCGGCCCCCGGTTTGAAGAACGCCTGCGATCCGGCCGACCGGCACAAATTCAGGTCATTGGCGACGGCAGAAGCCCCAATGTGGCCATGATTGCCATTGGATACCTTGGTACAATTGTGGAAAATTTTAATACCAGCCTTTTGGAACAAGGCATAGCCCAGGGCAGCGGGCCTGGGTTGGCCCTGGTGGAACAGGCCTGGTTCAACGAAAACCTGAGCAGCCGATGGTTCATGGTTTCAGCGCTTGGTGGGGTGATCAGCACCGTGGTGGTGATGATTATCACCAGCCTCTCCGTTGCCCGGGAACGGGAGTTCGGCACCTTTGACCAGCTTCTGGTGGCCCCGTTCAGTCCGGTGGAAATTCTGGTGGGCAAATCCGTGCCGGGCATTGTCTTTGGTATGCTGGACGCCCTGATCTTTTCCGGGGGGGCGGTGCTCTGGTTTCACATTCCCTTCCGGGGAACGATCAGTGCCCTCATGGTTTCCCTTTTATGCTTTATCATCACCATTGTGGGCATAGGCCTGCTGGTGTCGTCACTGTCCACCACCATGCAGCAGGGGCTTTTAGGCGCATTTTTGTTCCTGATGCCTGCGATTACGTTGTCCGGGCTTGCCACGCCCGTGGAAAATATGCCCATGTGGCTTCAGCAGGCAGACATGCTCAACCCGGTGCGCCATATCATCACAGCCCTTCGCAGGATCTTTCTTGAGGGTGCGGATCTGGCCACGGTCTGGCCCCAGATTTGGCCGTTATTGATCATGGCGTGTGTCACCCTGCCCCTGGCAGCCTGGTTGTTCAGACGTAGATCGGTGTAAAATCATTATTGTGAAGGCGAAATCAGCGTTTGAAACTCCGCCAGTTGCTGGGCATTGCCCATGACGGCAATTAATTCACCCGCTTTCAACTGATAATCCGCATCCGGGTTGGGTTGCAACTCACCGTCATGCATCACGCCAACCACGGACACCCCGGTTTTGGTGCGAAGATCCAATTCTTTAATTGTCCGGCCTATCACGGGGCTGTCGGCCACCAGTTTTATCCAGCTGAACTCCAAGAGATCACACGCTTTCTGCAGTTGAGACAGGGTTTGAGCCCCCTGGGAAGCCTTGAAAAGCGGGGCATACAATTCCCTGCGAAACGCATCGCTATATTTCTGGATATCCGTGGCCGGAATATTTAAATACAGCAGGGCCTGGCGGGTGAACTGCAGGCCGGCCTCAAATTCCGGCTGAACCACTTCCTGTATGCCCTGATCATGCAGGGCCTGCATCTGTTCTATCCCTTCGGCCCTTGCCACAATATTCACATCAGGGTTTAACTGGCGGATTTGACTGCAAACTGTTCCGGTGACATCAATTCTGGGGGTAGTAATGAGCACAAGATTGGCCTCCTTTACCTTGGCGGCCTCCAGTACAACATCCCGGGTGACATCCCCGTAAATCACCGGAAATCCCATGCTCTTGGCCTGGGTCACCCGCCGGTAATCAATTTCAATAATGACAAAGGCCAGATCCAGGCGCTGCAAGATCTCGCCGACATGAAAGCCAATCCGCCCCCCGCCGGCAATAACCACATGGTTACGCAAGCCTGTGTCAGGTAAATTGGTGGTCTGTACAGGCTCTTTTTTAAACATACGCTTTCGCAGTCTGTACAATGGTGCAGTCAATCCCGAAACAAGCGGCGTGAATAACATAGTTACAATTGCAGTTGCCAACGTCAGCGAATAAAGATCATTGGATATTGAATGGGTGCTGATGCCAACCCGGGCCAGCACAAATGAAAATTCTCCTACCTGGAACATGCCCAATCCCAAAGCCAGCGGTATGACGTTGTTATAGCCGAATATGCGGCTTAATGTACTGAAAATAATCCCCTTGCCTAAAGAGACTAATAAAACCACAATCAGGATTGTTTGCCAATTTTTAACCAAAAAGGCCGGATCCAGGAGCATGCCCACCGATACAAAGAAAAGCAACCCAAAGATATCCCTTAACGGAATAATATCGCTCAATGCCTGGTGGCCATAATCAGATTCGCTGAGTACCATGCCGGCAATAAACGCACCAAATGCAAAGGACAATCCAAATAGATACGTGCCATATCCCACGCCCAGGCCAATTGCGGTGATTGCCAGCAGGAACAGCTCCCTTGAATTGTGTCGGGCAATATAGGCCAGTAATCTTGGAATAAGTCGTGTTCCTATAAAAACCATCAGAAACAGGAATGTCGCCGCCTTGATCGCTGCCCAGCCAAGTGCGGGTAGCCCTGCTTCCAGTTGATTTAACTTAGGCAGGATAATCATCAAAGGAACAACTGCCAAATCCTGAACAATCAACATGCCGATCATGACCCTGCTTGAAAGGGTGCCCATTCGCCCCTGGCTCATCAGTGTTTTAAGAATCACCATGGTACTGGATAAGGCAATGAGCCCCCCAAACCAGAGCGCATCGGTAAAAGGCCAGTTAAATGTTTTACCGATGCCAAAGCCAAGGAGAATTGACAGCAGCATCTGTATCGGGGTGCCGATCAACGCAATCCGGGCCACAGGTTTTAGTTCTTTCAGTGAAAATTCCAGTCCCAGGGCAAAAAGCAGAAGCGCAACACCAATCTCCGCTAATAACTCGATGTCGTGGGTATTGGAAACTGTGACGCCGCCGGTAAACGGGCCCACCATGACACCGACCAGAATGTATCCCAGGATTAAAGGCTGTCTTAACCGCTGGGCAAAAAGGCCGCCAATTAAACCGGCCACAACAATAATTGCAATATCAGAAGCTATACCCATTCGTATTTATACCTGAAGTTAGTTGATAACTACCCTGGAGCCTTTTGACATAGTAATAAAATTTGAATTAGAAAGCCACCGACTTTCATAAGAAAGTCGGTGTAACCTGCACAAACTCAAAGAGCCTTCCATGAGAGGCTCTAAAGGCATACAAACGGAGCCGCATACCGGATTGCTGTAAACATAATAATACCTGTGAGCATCCATTTGATCAGGGTGGCCGAAACATATTTTTGGCAATATGCGCCCAGGTACATCCCTGCCATCCCGCCAAGCCCGAACAATAGGCCTAAGCCCCAGTCCGGGGCCACGGACATGGCCGGAAAAAAAGGAGCGATCATCTGGTAAAAGGCAACCCCGGCGATTGAGGTGATAAAGGTTCCCATGAGTGTGGCACCTGCCACGGTATGAACCGGCAGTCTGAAAAATGTTACAAAAAACGGGGCAATAATGGATCCCCCACCGATACCATATACACCTCCCACAATTCCCACGATGAAACTGAGGCTGAAGATACCCCAAAACGATATGTCAAACGCCTGGCCGTCAAAAATGAATCTGATTCGCTTCAGATTAAACCGGGAGGCGTCCGGATTTGTTACACCGTTTGAAAAAAGGCCCTCGGGATCAGTCGGCCGGGAAGCATGGCAGCTATTCATGTTCTGAAATTGTCGTATACGGGTGGTGGAGGGACGGGGATCTGCATTACGTTCTTTCAGTAATGCCTTTATCATTTTAACCCCGATATAAAATAGAACAGCAGATGCAAACAGTTTAAACCGGGCCGGATCCGGCAGATATGCCACCCGAAGAAAAGCCCCTATGAATACACCCGGAAGGGTACCCAGGACCACTACCCAGGTCAGGGGCCATACCATTCGTCCCTCCCGCCAATACCGGAATACACCGCTGGGAATAGCAACAACATTGAACAATTGGTTGGTTGCACTGACCGAAGGATTGACATATCCCAGAAACGACATTTGAAACGGCAGAAGAAGAAAGGCCCCGGAGATACCGCCCATGGAGGTGAAAAATGAAATCCCGAACGCCACCAACGGCGGAATCCAGGGCTGAACTTCAATACCGGCAGTATGAAAAACCATTTTGCCTCCTTTTGATGACTTTCGGCGTCCATCTATAACACGATAAAAATTATTTTCGTGTTAGTTTATAAATTTTGTAATCGCTTGTCAAGAAAAGTCACCTGCTTTTATGCTCACCTGTGTTATAAAATGAGTCAGACTGGTCACTTGCGAATAAAAGAGAGCATAATGAATCATAAAACGACTGCTGACGACCCGTTACCGGCTCCCCAGGCACCCTCCCAGGGCGGTATGGACCAGGGACGCATGGTTTCAATCCCAGAGACAGACCATTGCCTGGATTCGATTCAGCTCGACCGTCTGGAACAGGCATTCAGGGCATGGGCAACCCAATCTCCCCGGGCAGATGTCCAATTATCCCGGCGCCGCATCCTGGTCATTTTTTTGCTGATCCGATACACGGGTGCGAAGTTAAATGAAGTTCTGGCCCTTGATCCTCTTAAACGAATTGATTTCACTCGGCAGTTGGTGGATTTGGGTAATGGAGATCCGGATTCCCGGACAGAACCGAGAATCGTCAGGATTTCGGCCACTCTTGCTTCTGAACTTGAACAGATGCTTAACGATCCGTCATTCAGGCGCTTTCTGGAAAAGCAATTCAATGTTGATCCCGGGTTTGTCCGGCGCAAATTTTACGAGCGGGCCCAGGCTTTAGGCTTTCCCAAGAAGCTTGGCGGCCCGGAAATGATCCGGAAGGCAAGGGCTGTGGAGTTGATGCAGCGCAATATGCCCATGCCGGCCGTACAGACCATGCTGGGTCATTCAACCATGAACCAGACCAGTGCTTATGTCTCTTTTTCCAAAGATGACATTGCGCAGGTCACAAAACTTTTCATCGAAAGGGAAGCGTCGCGTAAAACCAGTGCCAGAAATTCATTTTTCGGCAAAATCCAGGCGCTTCAAAAAGGAGACATCCAGACCCGGGTCACATTGACAACCGCCGGAGGTGACACCATTGAGGCTGTGATCACCAACAGCAGCATGGACCGGCTTTCACTAAAAGAATCAAGACTGATTATGGCAGAGGTCAAAGCCCCTCTGGTGATCTTGTACAGCGGAGAAAAAGAGCCGGAATGCACTGCCGAGAACCGGTTTTACGGCATGATCGAGCAGATCAATGCCGGACGGATCAATACGGAATATATCGTGCGTATCAAAGACGGAACATCATTATGCGCCGTGGTGTCAACACAGGGCTCCCAATGGCTGGGTCTTGGTGTGGGAGATTCTGTCTGGGCTGCTTTCAGTTGCTTTTCCGTTGTGCTGAATGTGGATTGATGAAACAAAAACAAGTGTACGGGACAACAAAAATTTAATGACCAAGATTGGAGGAAAATTTAATGGATCCTGATAAAATTATCACTGGTTTGACAAAAGAACTGGATGCTGAATTGAAAACAATGTCCAAAACAAAAGATATTGAGGCAAAAGAAGCGCATAGCCGAATTATAAAAAATCTATGTCAATCTCTGGGGGTCTTTTTTGATTTAATGAGCGAAATGATGCCCTATGAACCTTATGAACCGGATGATGATTTAAATAATGAAGATATTCCTTTTTAATTCAATCTGTCATGCATTTGCAAGATCGTCATTTTTTTGTTGACTTCTTTAATTTATATATAATAAATTAACTTTAATTAAAGTGAATATTTAATGATGAATTTTACCAGCCTACTAATAGTTCTTCTTCTTATCGAGGAGGTGGTTCTTAACACCTCCGGGCGATGGGGCTCTTAGTGGCATAATATTCATACGTGAAAACAAAAGCCGTTATCAGCCCCTGCCGGGCAGATAGCGGCTTTTTTTATTTTTATCCAACATAATAAAGGGGAAGAACATGGCGATCAAAAAAAATGAAACCGGGACATGGGTTCTGGACCGGACTGAAATTCCGGGTGAGGCCAGACAGGAAGTCGAAATCTTTGACACCACCCTGCGAGATGGTGAACAAGGCGGAGTAACCTTTAAAGGGGATTCAAAATTGAGAATTGCCCGGTTTCTTGCGGATACGGGGGTCAGTACCATAGAGGTTGGATTTCCCAGTTCAACCCCCTTGGAATTCGATACGGTAAAACAGATTGCCGATACCGTGGAAGGCCCCCATATCTGCGGACTGACCACCATGGATCTTGAAAATATCAAGCGGACATGGCAGGCCCTGGAAAACAATCCCAATCCCACCATTCACGTATTCACCCTTAACATCGACGAAGCATCCATCCGGGCATATAAGGCAGATCCCAATGAACAAATTGAAAAAGCCTCCCGGGCAGTTGCCTATGCAAAGGAATTGACAGGCGGTAAAGGCCGGGTGGAATTCTCAGCCCAGAACACCATCCTGGCCTTGTCCCAGTCCCTGAACCCGGAATACAATTTTCTCCAGGAGTATATCTCTAAAATCTATGGCCATGCGATTAAGGCAGGCGCAGACGTGATCAACATTCCCCATACCGTGGCCAAGGGAATTGAAATTGAAATCCAGGAAGCCATCCAGTACTTTAAGATGCTTGTGGAGGGCACGGATGACGTGATGCTCAGTTTCCACGCCCACAATGATTTCGGTGTCAGTGTCGCCGATACCCTTGCAGCCATTAAACAGGGCGTCAGACAGGTGGAAGGCACCTGGTATTCCCTGGGAGAAAGAGCCGGCAATACGCCGTTGGAACAGGTGATCATGAATCTTTCATTGAAACCTTCCTACAACCGAAAATTCTTTACGTCCTTTAAACTTGAAAAAACCAATGCCGTGGCAAGATTCATTGAAAGGGAAAGCAGCATTCCCATTCCCTACAATGCGCCGGGAGTCGGTCCCAATGCCCTGCGCCACGGATCAGGGGTCCATTCCGACGGCGACAAAAAAGGCAAGGACATTGGGGAAAATATTTACCTGCCCTGCTCACCCGAGGATATCGGCTGGACAGGCAACACCCACCAGATCACCAAGTTGACCGGAGTAACCGGGGTCACGGCCAGGCTTGGGGAGCTGGGGTTTGAATTTGACAAACCCTTTGTCCGGGAACACATCATGCCTGAAATCAAGTCCCGGGACATCACATATGGGGACAAGGAACTGCGGATGATCGGGGACGATTTCAGGTACACAGGCAAAGATCACATTGAGTTTGAGGATTACGCATTCAACAAATTTGCCCAGTCCGATGACCGCCATGCCCAGGTGGTGCTGATTGTTGACGGAGAGAAAAAGACAAGCGACCCCTTCACGGGTAAAAACGGACCTATCAATGCAGTATTCAGCGCCATTGACGATGTCCTGGGACTTGGTGAAAAAAAACCCAAACTCGTGGTTTATGAACCCAGCAACCGCGGACGGACCCACTCTTCGGTTGCAGAAGCACTGGTTGTACTTAGCGGCAACGGTCATGAACTCAACTATAACCTGGCTGCCCCAGTCTGGGTGGGTAAGGCAACCCATGACGATACTATCACGGCGTCTGCCAAAGCCTATGTCCAGGCTTTAAGCCGGTTTATGACGGACATGAAAAGAAAAAACGGAACGGATAAAAATTAACTGTTGTTACTCGATGATCGAGTGTTACGGAATAGATAATTTTTCAAGTCCAGGGAGAAAAATCAATTTGACTGGAGTAAGTGATGACCCTTGCAGTGCAGGCATTGGATGGGTGAGCTTTATTTGAGGTAGTGGTGGGGGTACGGGAAGAACCGGCGCCCCCCCACACTCATATTATTTATCGGTATTTGCTTGTTCCTCAGAAAAAGTTAAAAGGGGGTAAATAAATACGAAACAGGCAATTAAAAAAAGAAGACTACCGATGATCGTTAACATGTCTTTGTTCTTTAACCCTGAGCCAAGAAAAAAGAGGGCACATAAGACAAATAAAACCCAACCAACAATCTGACAGATCCATTCAATCCACTGCCTATTTCCACGTCTTTTTTTCATTTTAACCGCTCGTTGTATTTAATGGGAAACTGTTGGAATGTGTAATCGATGGCCTTGGCAATGTCAAGCGAACATTATTTCCATGATCTGTCGCTTTTTGCCAGGGTTTCAAAAATAGGGCTTGATTCTATTGTCGGCCATTTTTTGTAGGGGCAATCCCCCTGTGGTTGCCCTCGTTAGGGCAGGCACGGGGGCCTGCCCCTACAGCGGCCGACGTTAGAACCCATCCCCAAAAATACAACATTAATCTGTTTGCCGATTTGCCAGTAAAGCATGGTGTGAGTTCACAATTGACCGTGCGGGCCACCCAGAGCGATTCTTTTCGAGAGCGTTCTGATTTCATCGAATAATTGGGGTTGCTTTGTTCCTAAATTTTATACAGAACATTGGGCAGATGTGAAACGGTATAATATTATTGAGGTTCAATATCGATTTATGAAACCTATCGATCATAATATAATAAGGAGAAAAAATGGCTGAGAAACGTCTTCGGGTAGCACTGATCGGATGCGGTCGGATTGCCGTAAAACACATCATGGCCATAACAAAAAGGAACAGCGGCTTTTTGCTCTGTGCTGTGGCAGACACAGACCCCGGGGCTTTCGATAGGTTGTGTGATTCCTGTAAACTGTCGGGCAAAAAAAAGCATCAAATAAAGAATACCGTGAAAACATATTCGGATTATAACCGGATGCTTGAAAAAGAAAAACCTGATATTACATCAATAACGGCGCCTTCAGGGCTGCACTATGCCATGGCAAAAGCGGCAATGCTCAACGGATCTCATATTCTTCTTGAAAAGCCCATGAGTATGAAAGCAAGCCAGGCCAAAGATCTGTTTGATATTTCCGAACAAAAAAACAGGCAAATTGCCATGGGACATATCTTCCGCTATTTTCCCGTTGTCGAAAATCTGCAAAAGGATGTTGCCGCCGGCCGCTTCGGTAAAATCAGCCACGGTTCGGTTATTGTGCGCTGGGGACACGATCAGGCATATTACGACCAGACCGCCTGGCGCGGCACATGGGAACATGATGGCGGCGTGTTAATGAACCAGTGCGTTCACGCCATTGATCTTATCTGCTGGCTTATGAACGGCCAAGCCACGGCAGCAAACGCAATGCTTGAAAAACGCTTTCATGACATGGAGGCGGAAGATATCGCCCTTGGGACACTCCGACTTGATAACGGCGCGTTATGCCAAATCGAAGGGACAACCAATTCACCGTCCCGGGACCACGAGGCGGCTTTTTATCTGCTTGGAGAAAAAGGCGGTTTTCGTATGGGTATCCGCCGGGGTAGGCCATACT
The DNA here is from genome assembly GCF_963666695.1 of uncultured Desulfobacter sp. GTDB lineage: Bacteria > Desulfobacterota > Desulfobacteria > Desulfobacterales > Desulfobacteraceae > Desulfobacter. Next base: position 3,655,691 of record NZ_OY762947.1, on the reverse strand, counting down.
TTGATATAAGGATTAACGGTAAAAAGAAAAATTTCGAATACTTTATAAAAGAGATCCGTTCAAGGGGTCTTTCCGGCCTGTTCTCCCTGACCAATCCCCATGCCGGAATATACGCCGACCTAAGAGACGCCGTTCTTAACGGAAAATCTCCCATTGCCGATGCAAAATCAGGCATGATGTCCGTTGAATCTGTTCTGGCGTTATACTTGTCGGCAAAGGAAAAAAGGCAGATAGAGATTCCCCTTGCAACGGATTTTTCATCCACAGAAATGTCGGAATATATTTTTGGGGCGTGAAAGGCCCGGTGATTTTTCATGGCCCTGCAGCAGAACCGCAGGGCATGAATTTATAAGAGCCTATCGTTTGAATCTACCGGGGCATTATTCCTGTCTGAATCGGTATAGTCCCTGACCACCCGGGCCACCCGGATGCGGTAGGATTCGAACAGGGCCTCTTTTCCTTTTTTCTGGGCTGTTCGATGATCCACAGCATTACGCCAGGCTTCAATGGAAGCCTCATCTTCCCAGAAAGAGAGGCTGAGGATCTTGTTTTCTTCCACCAGGCTCTGGAAGCGTTCAATGGATATAAATCCAGGCCGGTTTTCAAGGAAGTTACGTAGTTTGGCTGCAAATTCCAGATAATCGGCCTTTCCGGCTTCAGCAGGTTTAACTTCAAATATAACTGCGTACATGGTTATCCTTGCTATACAACAAGAATTGTGAACAGGAGGCGATCAGATCAGGTGCTCCTTGAGCTGACCGAGGCCGGGTACTATGATGTCTGGTTCGATGCCCCAGGGGTCAAATACTGTTTCCTTTGATCGACGGACCCAGGCGGCATGCATTCCAGCGGACACAGCTCCGATGATGTCAAAGGGATTACCCGACACCAACCAGGCGTCTTTGGCATGGGTGCCGGTGGTGTTCAAGAAATGGGCATACACCCCAGGGTCCGGCTTGAATGAACGGACATCGTCCACGCTGACAACCCCGTGGAACAATTCCCTGATTCCGGCAGATATGAGCAGAGTTTCCACGGCCTCGGCCGTACCGTTGGAAAAGGCGTAAACCCTGTGGCCTGCCGCTTTTAAATCCGACAGGGCTGGGCCGGCATCTTCAAAGGCCGGAAGTGTTCGGTAACCCTGCAGCAGAGTTTCAATCTGGTCGGTGGCCGGTTCAACCCCGTAGAACCGGCAGGTATATTCCAAAGCGTCCCGGGTACACCGGGCAAAGGTGTCGTACTGCTTCATCAAGCCCCTTCGGAAGGAATATTCAAGCTGCTTCTCCCGCCAGGTCTGGGAAAAGGCTGTTGCCCCCTCTCCTGCGATCCGTTCCAGGCTGGACACCAACCCGTGGGTGTCGATCAATGTGCCGTATACATCAAATGCAAAAGTCTGTGCCATTCTTCCTCCTTTAAATTTCTGATTAAGAGATCCACCTTTGTTCCATGGCAATGAGTTTTTCCTTAATGGCCAAGCCGTGGGCAAATCCGGTGAGGTTGCCGTTGGCCCCCACCACCCGGTGGCAGGGGATGATGAGGGGAATGGGATTTTTTCCGTTGGCGGCCCCCACTGCCCTGGCGGCCTTTGGGTTGCCCAGTTTTTTGGCGATTTCACCGTAGCTGACCAGGTTGTTGTAGGGGATGGTGCGCAACTGTGCCCAGACCTTTTTCTGAAATTCAGTGCCTGCCGGGTTTAAGGAGACCTCAAAGACCTCTCTTTTACCCGCCAGGTATCCCAAAATCTGGGATTGGGTATCCTTGAAAAATTCCGGCTTTAATTCCCAGGAGTCCTGAATCTCAAACTCACGGCTGCCCTGGCCGGTGTTGAGGTGAAGATAGGCAAGCCCCTTTTCGTCCCCGGCCAGGATGATCTCGCAGAACGGGGTGTTGAATTTTGTGTAATACATAAATTGCTCCTTTAAACAGGCTCTTACTGATTCCAAAGGCATAGGGCCGCATAGGCCCGGTAAGGCCGCCATTTTTCTGCCATTTTCAATATCTCTTTTCTGCCGGGACGCTTGCCGTTTTTTTCCAGTGCCTTGATGATGCCAAGATCCGTTGCAGGGAAACTGTCCACCATTCCCAGGCCCCGCATGGCCACGTAATTCACCGTCCATTCCCCGATGCCCTTCAAGGCGGAAAATTCTTTTTGAAAATTCTCAAAGGACTGGTTGGGATTTAGGGAAAATGTCTTGTCCATGATCCCCCGGGCGATATTGGCAATGGTGGCCTGGCGGCCCACGGTGATGCCGATGCCCTCAAGGCTGGTCTCTGCCACCGCCACAGGCCCCGGGAAATAATAATCCAGCCCCGGGGGAAAGCCATTTCCTGTTTTCAAGGCCGCCTTTTCCGCAATACGCGAAGCCAGGGTAGATGCAGCCGGCACCGATATTTGCTGACCCAGAACCGCCCTGACGCAGAACTCAAAGCAATCAAAGGCAACGGGCAGCCTGGGGACATGGCCATCTTTCATTCCCCTGGAGAGATGGTAATCCGACTTGAATTGCTCATTGATCCGGGTGAAGTCCGTATTTAAATCAAACATTCTCCGGACCCGGTTGTAAATTTCCATGTAGCACTGGATATCGTCGCAGAGGATACTCAATTCCAGAGCGGATTTGCCGGGGTTATCCCTGACAATGAAATAACCTTTGGAACGTTTTGTCCTGAAAGTCCGAGCATAGCTGCTTTCGTCAATAATCTCCACGCCCTTGATGGCCCGGATTTTCATGAATTCAATAATCTGGGAAAAATTAAAGGGCCTGTTGTAAGACACCAAAAGGGTGGTGTCGATCCCGCCAGGCGCCGTACTTTCTTTTTTTACCGCCGAAGGGGTCATACCGAAAATTTCCTTGAATACCTGGTTGAACTGCCGGATGGACCCGAACCCCGAAGCAAAGGCGATATCCGTCACAGATTGCTGTGAAAACATAAGTAGTTTTTTGGCAAACATGGCCCTGTGGTATCTGGCAATTTTCACCGGCGGCACCCCTAAATTTTCAATGAATAATTTGCGCAGATGCCGGTCCGAAACCTCCAATTCCCCGGCCAGATTGGTGACGGAGTGGAAATTGAGGTAGCCGTCGTAGATCATCTTCAAGGCCGTTTGAACCGTGAGGGAACCCGATGCATTGCCGTTGTAATAATCCAAAAGGATATCCGGCCGGCACCGCATACAGGGGCGATAAAACTGATCCAGGGCTTCGAATACGTCGTGGAAATAGACCACATTCTCCTCTTTAGCCACCGGGGCGGGACAGGAGGGCCGGCAGAAAATCCCCGTGGTTTTAACCCCGAAAAAAAATTTTCCGTCGAAATTTTTATCCTTCTTGATCCTGGCTGTTTTATATTCTTCCTTCATCCGGCTTCTCTTAATCTATTTTAGGTATCATAACCTAAGGAACGGGTCTTAAATAACTTGCCCATTTTGCTATATCCGGGAGCGCGGGCGTCCCGCCTGCATTTTTACATGCGGGCGGGACGCCCGCGCTCCCAGGTTAATTTATTTCGGACTCATTCCTAAGCTATAGTTTCCTTTATTTTTAAATGCTTGTCACCCGGTTTTAATTTAATCCCGAGCCTTAAATTTATCATTAAACTATCCGGACTACTGGCGCTTTTCGGAATGGGCTTTAAAAAACCGGTGGTTTCAGACCGGGTCAGCGTTCTCGGAACCGTTCACCCCTGTACCTGGCAAAAACTTAACCTATTAATATCTTGACAAAAATCATATTTTCACCCTATATTCAACCCTGTGCATATTGGGTCCATCAAAAAAGGAAGCACAATGAAGGAAGATATACGATGGAAACAACGGTTTTCCAATTTTAACAAGGCATTGAACCAACTACAGAAGTTCATTGATAAAGGAGAATTGTCCGAACTTGAAGCACAGGGGCTGGTCAAAGCGTTTGAATATACATATGAGCTTGCCTGGAATACCATAAAAGATTTTCTTGAATTTAGCGGTCAATCCGATATCTACGGATCAAGGGATGCCATTCGAAAAGGGTTCCAACTGGGTCTTATTACAGACGGTGACGGCTGGATGGATATGCTGAAAAGCAGAAATCAAACCTCCCACACATACAATGAAGATACGGCAAGGCAAATCAACAATGCTGTTGTCACCCGCTACTACGATCTATTTATCCGGTTAAGAACCAAATTTGAACAGCTCAGCAGCAATGACCAATAATCAGGAAAAAATCAAATTCGGGCTCCGTTGGGAAACCATCAAAAAAATCAATTTTGTTTTTCAGACATTTGATGAAATAGATGTAGCCGTTCTTTATGGTTCCCGTGCCAAAGGAAATTTTAAACCCGGTTCGGACATTGATCTGGTGTTGAAGGGAGAGCGGTTAGATCTGCACCTGCTGAACAAAATCAGTCTTGCCCTTGACGATCTGCTGCTGCCTTATACCTTTGATCTCTCAATTTATCATCAGATAAGTAACCCGGACCTGATAGACCATATTATCCGTGTCGGGAAAATATTTTATACAAGGTAAAATCCATAACAAATGACAGCCCAATCATCCTTTGCCCAGAAATTTACAGCCCAAGTGCTTGGCACCATCCGGGAACACGACATGATTGCCCCAGGCCACGGCGTATTGATCGGCGTTTCCGGCGGTCCGGACTCCATGGCTCTGGTACAGGTTTTAATGGGTTTAAAAAAAGATTTGGATATTCGTATAGGCCTGGCACATCTGAACCACATGCTTCGGGGCAGTGACGCCTTGGCCGATGAGACCTTTGTCCGTAAATTTGCCCAGGAACATAATCTTGACCTGGTAGTTGAAGCAAAAAATGTAGCCGAACTTGCCAAAGAACAACAACTCTGTGTTGAAGAGGCCGGCAGAAATGTCAGGTATGATTTTTTTACCCGGGTGGCCTGTGAAAAAGGATTTCACCGTATTGCCCTGGGCCATCACCGGGATGACAATATAGAGCAGGTTTTAATGAATCTTGTTCGCGGGACCGGTCCCCTTGGCCTTCGGGGGATTCCGCCGGTCAGGCAGAAAAAATTCATACGTCCTCTGATCCGGATGCCCAGGGCCGACATTCTGGCATTTCTTGATGAGATAAACCAGGAATACAGGATTGATGGGTCCAATGAGGACACATCCTATCTTCGCAACCGCGTCCGCCACTGCCTGATCCCGTTCTTTGAGAAGGAGTTCAATCCCGATATTAAAGCTGGAATAGAGCGGCTGTCCGGTATCATCGAACAGGAAGATGATTTTCTGGACCAGATGGCCCGAACCGCCCTGGACAAAGCAACAATCGGCAGGCAAAAAGATCAAATTGATTTATCCATACCAGCGATTAACACACTTGACCGGGCCCTGGGAGCCCGGGTTATCCGCGCAGCGCTGTTGTCGGTAAAGCAGAATTTAAGACGTATTTCCCACACCCATATCCGGGATATCCTTTATTTTGCAGGCAAAAAAGGAGAATCCGGAAAGAGCCTGGACCTTCCAGGCCAAATCCGGGTATACAGACAAAGGGATATTCTACGTATAAAAAAAGAAGAAACAGCACTGCGGACACTTGGCAGGCATCTTAAGTCCCGCAGGCGTCAAAATACAAAAACGGACGAAAACCCCGGGATATAAGGCCCATGATCAAAATAAAATCCGCCATATGCTTGTATAAAATAAATTTATGTTTATATATATTCATTGATGTTTTTAGCCGGATAACTGCCATGGGCTGACTTGGTCGATCAACAGCCAGGCTCACCCCATAACAAAACATGAAAGTAATTTAACATTTTATTGGGACTTTCATATTAAGATTTTAGAGAGGAAATACATTGAATCAATTCTATAAAAATATCTCCCTTTGGCTGGTGATTGTCCTGATGATGATCATGCTTTACAATGTATTCAACCAGCAGCCGGGCGGTCAGTCAGACATCGGCTATTCAGAATTTTTGTCCCTTGTGGAAGACGGCCGGATTCAAAATGTGGTTATTCAGGGCCAGGATCTGATCATTACAGACACCAGCGGTGCAAGGTTCAACAGCTATGCCCCGGACGATGCCCAGCTCATCGATACCCTGCGCAAACGCGGGGTGGCCATCAAGGCCAAGCCGCCGGCTGAATCGTCCTGGTTCATGTCCATTATCATTTCCTGGTTGCCCATGATTGTGCTCATCGGGGTATGGATTTTTTTCATGCGCCAGATGCAGGGCGGTGGCGGCGGAGGAAAAGCCATGTCTTTTGGAAAAAGCAGGGCCAGGCTCATGGATGATAAGGGGGAAAAGGTAACCTTTGCCAATGTCCAAGGCATTGATGAGGCCAAGGAGGAGCTTACCGAGGTGGTGGACTTTCTGAAAAACCCCAATAAATATACCCGGCTGGGCGGCCGTATCCCCAAGGGCGTGCTTCTGATGGGCAATCCCGGTACCGGCAAAACCCTGCTTTCCCGGGCCGTGGCAGGGGAAGCAGGCGTTCCGTTTTTCACCATTTCCGGATCTGATTTTGTTGAAATGTTTGTGGGTGTGGGCGCATCCCGGGTCCGGGATTTGTTTGCCCAGGGCAAGAAAAACGCTCCATGTATTATATTCATTGACGAAATTGATGCCGTGGGGCGTCAGCGGGGCGCAGGCCTTGGCGGCGGACACGATGAACGGGAACAAACCTTGAACCAGCTTTTAGTGGAGATGGACGGGTTTGAATCCAATGAAGGGGTTATTCTCATGGCAGCCACCAACCGGGCCGATGTTCTGGACCCGGCACTGCTGCGTCCCGGCCGTTTTGACCGGCAGGTGATGGTGGACATGCCCGACATCAAGGGGCGTGAAGGCATTTTGCGGGTACACATGAAAAAAAGCCCCCTGGCCAAGGATGTAAATCCAAATATTCTTGCCAAAGGAACGCCTGGTTTTTCCGGTGCAGATCTGGAAAACCTCTGCAATGAAGCAGCGCTTCTGGCAGCCAAACGCAACCATGAAAAATTGTCCATGCGCGATTTTGAAGATGCCAAGGACAAAGTTTACATGGGGCTTGAAAGAAAGTCCAAGGTAATCAAGGAAGACGAAAAAAAGACCACGGCTTACCACGAGGGTGGTCATGCCCTGGTGGCCCGGTTCCTTCCCAATACGGATACCGTGAATAAAATCACCATTATCCCCAGGGGAAGGGCTGCCGGGGTGACCTGGTTTCTGCCCGAGGAAGCGGATTTCAAATACAAGGACCAGCTGGAAAGCGAGCTGGCCATTGCTTTTGGCGGCCGCGTGGCAGAAGAGATCATATTCAAACGAATCTCCACCGGAGCTTCCAATGACATAAAGCAGGCCACCAAACTTGCCAACCGCATGGTCAGAAGTTTCGGCATGAGTGATAACCTGGCACCGGTCTCCTATGAAGACCATGACGATAATATCTTCATCGGCAGGGAAATGACCCAGGCAAAAGGTTATTCCGAAGCCACGGCCCAGAAAATAGACGCCGAGGTGGCAGGCCTTATCAGTCACGCATACAATACGGCCAAAACCATTTTAGAGGAGAACATCGACATTCTCCATGCTCTGACCGATCTTCTCCTGGTAGAAGAAACGGTTATGGGGCCTGAGCTTGATGATCTGATTTCAAATCTTCGCCCGGATTTTGATTTTTTTGGACGTCGGAACATCCGGACTGAACCGGAGGCGCCCAAAGAGGAAGAAGTCCAGGAAACCAATGAACAGGAAGATGTCAATAATGACGGCTCCGACGATGAGACAGAGACAAAAGAGCCTGATCCGGACACGCCGGATTCTGATGAGTCCAGGGATAAATAGTACCTGAACGGAAACCCGTGTTTGGACGAAAAGTTGCCCAGGTGCAAGGCGCAAGAAAATGTGCAACCGGAGCATACTTGAGTATGTGAGGATTGCACATTTTCTTGCAACGCCGCAGATGGGTGACTTTTCGTTCAAACATTAAATAGGAAACGGTATTGACCACCATAGCCTTTACTCTTGAATTCGGCCGCTTCAAATTGGATCTGGGTCCAAAGGCGTGTATCATGGGTATTTTAAACACCACGCCGGATTCCTTTTCGGACGGGGGAAAATACACCACCCTGGACAAAGCCCTGACCCGGGCCCGGGAAATGGTGGCGGCAGGTGCCCATATCCTGGACATCGGCGGAGAATCCTCCAGGCCGTTTTCCCAACCGGTGAGTGAGCAGGAGGAGCTTGACCGGACCATCCCTGTAATTGAGGCCATTGCCGACCGGATTGACATTCCCATTTCCATTGACACGGTGAAATCAACGGTGGCAAAAGAAGCCCTTGCCGCCGGTGCGGCCATCATCAATGATATCTCGGCCTTTGAAAAAGACCCCGGCATGGTGGATGTGGCCGTGGAGACGGGCGCCCCTGCCGTTCTCATGCACATGAAAGGCACACCGGAAACCATGCAGGCGAACCCGAGCTATGATGATCTCATGGGTGAAATCATCGCCTATCTGCAGGAACGGGTTAATTTTGTACTTGAAAAAGGCATGTCGCCAAAAAATATTATCCTGGATCCGGGTATAGGGTTTGGTAAAACCGTTGCGCACAACCTTGTGCTGATCAAGGAACTGCACCAGCTCACAGCCCTGGGATATCCAGTGCTCATGGGGCCGTCCAGAAAATCCTTTATCCAGAAAGTGCTGGGCAATGTCACGGGCAAAAAGGCCGGGCCCGGGGATGCAGGCACCGAATACGGAACCCTGGCTGCCTGTGCAGCATCCCTGCTGAACGGCGCACATATTCTCCGGGTTCATGATGTTGAAGCGGTGTGCGCATTCTCACACATCATTGACGCCATCAGGAATGCTTAAACGCCGCCGGATATCTTCATTTTTGCGCCTGGCCGTCCCAATGGCTGTGGCGGCGGCGGTCATAACGATCGTTATTCTCGCCGTCTGCACCCAGGAACCCAGGGAAACAAACCTGCTTCTGCCTGTGGATTATGCCAATATTCCGGATGATATGATTTTAACTGATTTTCACACCGACAAAATCGAAGTCAGGATCAAATCCCGTCCCAAACAGATTGAAAAACTTTCAAAAAAAAGCCTGGTCTATCCTGCAGATATCTATACAGACCTGGCCTTTGACCCGGCAGGCGGCACGGATGCCATTGAACCGGGCCGTTATCTGCTGCCTGTGGATAAAACCCGGATACCCTTGGGACGGTCTACTTCCATTGTTAACATCACACCTTCTTATTTAGGCATCCGCCTGGAAAAAAAAGTGACCCGGGTCTTCAAGGTGACGGTTCCGTTGATCGGAAAAACGGCCAAGGGCTACCTGGCGCGTTCCGCGGTGTGTGAACCTGCCACCGTGGCCCTTACCGGCGCAAAATCCCTGATCAACGGGATTGACCAGCTCACCACCAAACCCGTAGACCTGACCAATGCCAATAAAAATTTTAAAAAGCAAGTCCCCCTGAACCTTGGACAGCCTGAACTTTTCACGGCTGCCCAGTCGATCTTTGTGGTGTCCGTGCAGGTTCAGCCGCTCACCGGAACCCGGACCATTGAACAGATTCCAATAGAGATTCAAAACCGGCCCGGAAAAAAGATCAGCATTGAACCGTCAACCATTTCAATTGATCTTAAAGGCCCCCATGAAAATTTGAACAACACGACCCTGACCGACAAAATTTATGCGTTCATGGATCTTGAAGGGCTTAAACCCGGGGTATATGCCCGGCACGCCTATATTGACATTCCCGTGGAACTGGTCATGACCAATGCCTCACCCCGGGTATTTACCGTTAAAATTGAATAGGGATAAGGAGAAAACATGCTGCTGGTAATTGATGTGGGCAATACCAATACGGTGATCGGCGTTTACAAAGATGAAACTTTGGAACAGGACTGGCGTATCAGAACCGTCAGAGAAACCACGGCTGATGAGTTCAATATCCTGGCCCGGGCTCTATTTGCCGACAAAGGCATCCAACTCAGCGACATCTCAAAAGTTGTTATATCCTCCGTGGTACCGTCGTCCGTGAGGATATTAAACGCTTTTTGCGAGTGTTATCTGAATATTACACCATTGTGGATCAATGCGGCATCCGTAAAAAAACTGATGCCCATTCTCTATTCCAATCCCAACGAGGTCGGCGCCGACCGCATTGTCAATGCCGTGGCAGCCTATGAAAAATATAAAAGAGCATTGATCATCATTGATTTCGGCACAGCCACCACCTTTGACGCCATCACGGAAAAAGGCGAATACCTTGGCGGCGCCATCTGCCCCGGCGTGGTGATTTCATCCGAAGCACTGTTCCAGAGGGCATCGCGCCTGCCCCGGGTGGAAATGCTCAAAGCACCGGACAGGGTGATCGGTGACGACACCATTGAAAGCATCAAGTCCGGTATCATTTTCGGCAACGCAGCCATGGTGGACGGTATGGTGGACCGGATGAAAGAAGAAATGAAAACCACACCCATGATCATTGCCACGGGCGGACTTGCCCCGCTCATTGCCGAAGTGTCCAATGCCATTGAATCCGTGGACTTGGCCCTGACCCTGGAGGGTCTTAAAATCATCAGCCGGGCTCTGTGATGTGTTCCGGCTGTTGAACACATTCGCTTCAGATTCGTCCGTAAATGCTCTCTAAGAGAACCTCCAAGTATTAACTTCAGGAATGAATCCGACATAACTTAACCTGGGAGCGCAGGCGTCCCGCCTGCATCTTTACATGCGGGCGGGACGCCCGCGCTCCCTGATATAACAAAGTGAGCAAGTTATTTGAGACCCGTTCCTTAATTTCACCCATTTTTATGCATTCAATACAAGCCACTTTTTTAAAAGTAGATCCTGAATTACATATTTCCCATTCTTCACTAAAATTTCTTTTTCAGACAGACTTTTCAGGCATCTGGTGACAATAGAGGCTGTTTTTATACTTACAGTGGTTAACGCTTCTGCGGCAAAAAGATTCCGGCCGTCATTGATCAATACAAGTTTCAATGTTTTTTTCTGATTTATCGATAGATTATCCCAAAGAGTTTGGTATTCTAAATGTTTTTGGTCAATCATGTACCTTTCAATTGTATTGATCATTTCGTCAGTCCAGGGAGTATGCTGTAGTTCGCGCCATAGAAAAAAGCAGAACAGTTGAATATACATGGGATGATTTTTAAACTGTTCGACAATTTTTTTTAAATTTGTTTTTCCAATCGAAAAATTTCCTTTATCAAATAGATTTTCCATCCAGGGGATATAATGTTTCGTTTCAATCTGTTTGAGTGGGAAGCTTGCGGCCTGTTGATAAAACGCTCTGTTTTGAGACTGGAACATTGCTGTAAGTATATGCTGCTGACTTCCAGAAAATATATAACAAATATTTGTGTGTTGCTGAATATAAGATCTTAACTGCTTTTCAAACGCATCAGCATTGGTATATTTGGCAACTTCTTGAAATTCATCAAGCGCAATAACAATTTTTCGTTTTGCAGAAAATTTTTCAAGCAATTCCATGAGATTTTTCAGGACCAAGGTCTCATTTGCCGAGTTGAATGTTGGGGTGATCGTCGGCGAATTGGTATTAGGATCAATGCCCAGCTGAAACGAAAACTTATCAATGCTGTTTTTTAATAATTTTAAAAGCTTATCCGTATTTGTCTCCAAGACATTCAACTGTTGAAAAATCCGAGTCATAAATTCTTTTTCAGATGTAGTACCATAAAGATCAATATAAAGCGTCCCAATTTCCGGAGACTGGTGTTTGATATTAAGAAACACCTGCTTGATCAAGGAACTTTTGCCGGTTCGTCTATGAGAATACAGCAATACGTTCTGGGAGGTTCTGATAAACTCCAACAACTCTTCCTGTTCTTTTTTCCGGTTGCAAAAATGAGGCCCGGTGACAATGTTGCTATAGGTGAATGGATTATTCATCTTGGCTCCTAAATTACACAAAGCGATATACATATGTTTGTGTATTAAATATTACACTATATGTGTAAAATCAATGGAAATTTAAAAATGCACTTTAATTAGACATAAAGGGCATTATGCCCGACTAAATTTTTGCCGTAATTTTTGGATATGATATGGTGGGATGAAAATTTTTGTTATGGTTTTGTGGTTTTTGAAAGATGGATTGGAAAAAAGGAGCAGATCGCGGTGCTGGATGAAGTCAGCACCGCGATTCACGGCGGCGGAGCCGCCGTGAATGAAAAAATCTGCAGGCCCGGTTAATTTTATCTTGTTCTGTCTTAAGCGCAGTATTTTTTTACCGGTGGTGCCTAAAGCCGCTGGAATTCAGTGCTTTTTCCAGAGGCCAAGACGCAGGAACAGGGTTTCACCCGTAGCGTCGTCCACACCGTCGTTATCCGTAATCGCATAAGCCTGGCCGTCGGCAGCCACAGCCAGACCTTCAAGTTTCTCAGCAGTCCAGACACTGGCATTGATCATCTTTGGCAGCAGGTCCCAGAGCAGTATTTTGTCAAGGGTAACAAGTCCGTCAGAGTTGTCCAGGGTACGGAATTCGGCAGAGGCAAGGTCAACACCATACACAGCTTTCAGTTCGGCATTAAGGCCTGTGCTCTGTCCCCAGCCCTTGTCACGCTCGATGACGGCAAAGGTCCCGTCAGGCAGAAAGGTCAACTCGGACAGTCCGATCCAGCCGCCATTGCCCTGCTCTTCCAGGGGATAATAGATAAATGCCCACTCCTTTTTACCCACATCGTAACGGCCGATTTTGGTGTTGGCCTTATCAGTGTCGCCGCTGTCCGGCCAGGCACGCTGAATCGCCACATAAACGATCTCTGCACCTGCGTCACCGGTTACGGCAATCCCTTCAAAACCGTTCTTGCGGGCAGTGGATTCCAGATCTTCGGGCAGTGCTATTTTGCTCAAGACCTCACCGGTTTCAGCGTTCACCTTAAGGATCAGGTTGGGATGGCCGTCGGCGTCGCCTTCGCTGCATAGCCAGAAGTTGCCGCCAGGGCCGACAGCAACCCCTTCAAGGTCAAGATCTTCGTCGACGCCGGTAACCTGCATACGGTTAACAATTAAAGCCGGTTCCCGGGAAACATCAATGGTGTAAATGAACCCTTCGGCAAGAAAAGAATCACTTACTGCATAAAGGGTATCCGGATTTTCCGGATCACCGGCAAGCCCGGACAAGGCCACCCAGGGAATGGGGGTGCCGTTTTCGTCCGTGGCAGAAGAGATCATGGGATACGCTGCTTTGCCTTTTTTAAGCTGGTAGATGTTAATCATGGTCGGGATTCCGGCATCAGCCACCTCTGTCTCTGTGGAAGCAACGAAAAGATCGCGTTGGGGGATGGCTTTCAACCCCTCAGGGCCGATACCCGTGGGCAACACTTGCAACGCCTTGGGCTTACTTGGTTTGCTCACGTCGTAAACACCGACAGCATTGCAGCGCTCGGAACCGACAAAGAGCAGGGTTTGATTCTTACCAAAAACACCGACTTCAACGGCCTCGGGTTCACAGCCTTTATTTTCGGAGCGGCCTTCATTGTAGTGGCCCATGGAGGCCAGCCACAGCTCAAAGGATTCTCCGGATTCATAAACAGCTGTACCCTTTCTATTAAAAATGGTGAATCCGCGGCTGCCGCCCTCTTCACCGTCTTCATCTTCGTAGTCCCCTTCATTGGCCGTGGCAAAGGTTCTATTATTAATCCAGGATACGGCGTCAGGCTCCGCACGCTTTTCGATTTGGCTGTTGAATTCAATGAGATCGTTTTCCTCGGTGTCAACATTGTTCAGTACCACTTTCCCGGCAGAAAAACTGTTGACGGTATTGCCGGTGACAAGGTCTACAATAGCCAGATGATTATTTTCCTGGAAAGAGACCACGGCCTGGTTGCGGCTGTTGATGTCCACATATTCAACTTCCAGATCCTCACCTGCAAAGGCCCCATTTTTCACATCAGAAAGATCGGCTTCGGTGATTTTCCAATTTTTGGCAGGTCCTTTAAGGTCAACGATAAGCAGGGTGCCGGAGGGCTTCTGGGGGATAATCCCGTCGTTGAGGTCTTCATCTCGCTCATTTTCGATAACAATGGCGGCGCGTTTATGATCCGGGGCCAGGGCCAGGGAGTCGGGTTGACCGCCCAGGTCATGCACGGCAACAATCTGACGGGTATTGCGGTGAACCACCACCAGCTGACCGGAAGGGTTGTCATAGCTTTCAGAGGTGTTAACGCCCACCAGCACCAAGGGACCACGAACCACAAGACTGGTCGGCTCACCGCCGACGTCTACGCTTCCCTGCCCAGCCGGATTGGCCGGATCAGAGATATCCACAAAGCCTATGGCACCATTCTCACTGTCAGTATACACCAGCTGTTTGCCGTTGCCGGTGACGTCAACAATTTCGGCAACGCCGGAACCATTGCCTGCCATGACATCAAATGTGCCAACATGCTGGAACAGCTCCTGGGATACACGATGATGTTGTTGTTTGTTTTGCGTTACGTCATGGCCGTGGGCAAAGACCGCAGCCGGACACAGGCCCAGAATGAGTCCTGCTGCTGCAGCGGCAAGCTTTTTCATTATTCTTCTCCTTCTTTTTTAGGTTGCTTACATTACTTAAAACAATCCCGAGTAATGGAAAAATATTTTAATTTAAGGACTTAAAGGCGACCACCAAGCTATAAACAAAAAATATTAATATTATGTTAGTGTCGGATTTTAAAACTGTTGGAGAAAAGCGTATTTCGGGGACATCTATGAAAACGCCGGGATAAACCGGCATAGAGTAGAGGGATGAAAGATTTCCACATGAAAGGCGTAGCCGATCCATGATGGCCCCGAGTTATGTGCGGGCAGTTGTGAGGCTGCATGTGAAGCAGTTGACAGGGGAAGCGTAGGTCAGCCATTTTGAGCCTTGAAGGTTTTTGTCAAAACACAACTTGACAAACCTTGATTTAACTTGTGAGTTCTTGAAAATCCTATTTTGAGGTTTCGGTTTCGGTATATTTATCCAAACACAAGTTACCTGGCGCATGTCGGTGGCAAAAGAGTTTTCAAGAACAGGATGAAACCCAAACTGCAGCCATATTTTGGAAGTTGTTTTGAATTTTTTAGCAAATGCAAATTATGTAGCGCGTTTGATTATGAATTTGAGAGAAATTAAAGGCTCTCATCCATCAAAGGCTTTCCTTTTGTCAAGCTTCTCAATAATTCTTGACCTAGGTTATGATCTGTGAAAAATTGCTAGAAAATTAATAACTGAAAGACAAAAGTATTCCGACATATTCTGGACATTAAGGCCCATGATCGGAATAAAACCTTCCAAAATATGGTTTAGAATTTTCATTCGTATTCAAGGCGTGACAATGGGAGCATATTGAAATATGTGCTCATTGTCACAACGAAGAAGACGGATGAAAAAGCAAACCATATGGGAGATTTTATTTTGATTATGGGCCTAACATAGGCTAATTCAGCATGACAAACTCTGATACAACAGACGCATAGATATGGATGTATTCAAATACCGCGATAATGTTGTAGCCAACTACCGATCATTCACGACTAGTTTTACCAAAATAAAAGCCTCAGATATCCAAAAATTTGTCACAAGCAAATATGATTCCGGGCACTACTGGCCGGTGCCTCTCATTCAGTTAAATCCCGCGTTTTTTTCCGGGCAGAGTGTAGAGCAACTCGTCAAACACGGAGAACTTCATCCTACATGTCAGGATATTTTTCGTTTTGGCCGAAAAGATGGTTCTCCCGGAGTATCGGCCCAGCTTCACAAACACCAAATAGATGCTGCGAATATTGCCAAAAAGGAAGAGAGTTATGTCCTTACAACCGGCACTGGATCAGGAAAATCTCTCGCTTACATGTTGCCGATTGTAGACAATATTCTCAAAAAAAAGCAGACTGGTTCACCTACGATCAAAGCAATCATTATTTATCCGATGAACGCGCTGGTCAACAGTCAGCTGGAAAAACTTGATAAATTCCTCGGCCACTATGGTCATGAAAAGCCGGTCACGTTTGGGCGTTACACCGGCCAGGAAAGCCAGGAGGAACGTCATGCCATGGCTGCAATTCCCCCTGATATCATCCTGACAAACTTTATGATGCTGGAACTTCTCATGACCAGACAGGATGACCTGGACCGTACGATCATGAAAGCAGCCAAAGGTCTCGATTTTCTTGTTCTGGATGAACTGCATACCTACCGGGGCCGCCAGGGAGCGGATGTTGCTATGCTGGTCCGCAGAGTCCGGGAAGCTTTGAATAAAGATGTCCAATGTATCGGCACCTCTGCCACCATGGCCAGCGAAGGAACATTGCAGGCGCGCAACGAGGCTGTTGCTGAAGTCTCAGGAAAACTTTTTGGTACAACCGTCAGACCGGAAAATATCATCACTGAAACACTGCAGAGACAAAAGCCATAAGCCGCTGTTTGCCTTTCGGCTGCAGTGATCCGAAGATGAAGTAAAAAAAGGAAGGGTTGATAGGATAACAATGGAAAACCAGAATATGGATCAAAAGTCGCTGCGGACCGTTACAGGAAAAACTGCCGACTGGCAGGAGCTTGCCAAAGACTGCGTCTGTTTTGCCAATGCCCGGGGCGGCAGAATCCTGATCGGTATTGAGGATGGTGAATCTCTGCCGCCCCCAGGCCAGGTGATTCCACAGAATTTACCGGAGAAGATAAGAAAGCGCATGGGAGAACTGACCGTCAATGTGATCACTTCTCTGGAGTTGTGTACCGGCGAAAACGGCGGTCAATATCTGGCACTGCATATCCCCCGATCCCATGCACCGGCATCGACAACGGACGGCCGCTATTATATGCGGATTTCCGATGACTGCAAACCCCTTGTGGGCAGTGATATCCAGCGCCTGCTAGATGAACGCAGTGCCCAGCCCTGGGAAACCCTGACCACCCTGGGGGTCCCGCTGGAGCGGGTGGATACTGTAAAGCTGGCTGCCTTTTCTTCAGGCATCCGGGCATCTGACCGGGTTAAACCGTCGGTTAAGGAGAAAGATGACAAGGAATTGCTGACCCATTACATGCTTGCCGTGAATGGGCTGCTGACCAATCTTGGCATTCTCTGTGTGGGGGGACAGCAGGAGCGGGCCATGCTCGGTACCGGCCCTGTTATCCAGTTTCTCAAATATGATGAACGCAATCAAAAGGTCAATAAACTGGTCTGGGACGATCACAGCCTCTCTCCCATGGAGCTGATAGATGCAGTCTGGCAGGAAATTCCGGATTTCCGGGAACATTATGAACTGCCGTCAGGGCTCTTTCGCACCTCGCTGCCGGTGTATGACGAAATCGTGGTCCGTGAGTTGCTGGTCAATGCCATGGTCCACCGGCCCTATACCCAGCGGGGCGATATTTTCATTAATCTGCGCATGGACTGCCTGGAAATGGTCAATCCGGGGCTGCTCCCCCTAGGGGTGACCCCCCGCAATATTTTGCATACCACGGTGCGCCGTAATGAACATATGGCCAGGGTATTTCACGATCTCAAGCTCATGGAGCGGGAAGGCAGCGGCTTTGACCGGATGTACGAGGTCCTCCTGTCCCAGGCAAGACCCCTTCCGGAGCTGCAGGAGGGCCCTGACCGGGTTGAGGTCACCATTCATAAAAGGGTTTTGAAACCTGAAATTATCGATTTTATTTCAAAGGCGGACAGGACATGGGATCTTAGCCAGCGTGAGCGTATTACCCTTGGCCTGCTTGCCCAGCATGACAGCCTTACAGCCCGTGAACTGGCCGGTAAACTTGAACTGGGCGATATCGGCAGTCTGTCCGGCTGGATGGGACGGCTTCAGAAATTATCCCTGGTGAAACAGCAGGGGAAAACCCAGGCGACCCGTTATTTTGTGGATCCGGAGCTGCTGCAGAAATTGGATTTCCCCAGTTCAACAACGCTGAGCCTGATTGAACCCCACAGGTTAAAGGCGCTCATCCTGGAAGATCTCCAGCGCTACCCTGAATCAGCCATCAGTGACATCCATTCCCGCACCGCTCCGGAACTGGACCGCCATCGGATTAAACGTGCTCTGGAGGCGCTCTATGATGAGGGTGCAATTCATTATCAAGGAGAAAAGCGGTGGCGCCGCTACTTTCTTGCTGACAAATAATTCTATCAAACAAAAACAGGTGAATACGGGGTTACTGTGTAATACAAAACAAAATAAATTTTTATAATTTATTGAAATTTAAAGATTTTCTATCAAACAGATCTATCAAAACTGTTTAATAGCACAACAAAGAGATGAAAAGATGAGTAGATATTGCGGAGATCGTGACTCAAGGTTGACGATAGAAGCTGCGGAACACTGGCGGCAGCATGGCTTGCTGGAAGATGGCTCCATTTTGACTGGTAAATCCCTCTGGAAACTGGAACATCTCCAGGCGTTGGACCAATACTTCATTAATCAGCTTGACGATGGCGAGGGAAACTTTTTTGAAAAATTTTCCAGACAACTTGCTCCCACGGCCCCGGAAGTAAAACAGCTTGCCGCGGAGATCCTCTGGGTAATGCTTTTGTGCCCCAGTAATATCAGTGGCGGGAGGGTATTGGGCGGGCCTGGTCTGAAGAACCATTTCCTGAAGATTCCCCATGGCTGCAGGATACAGTGCTTGCGGGTGTGGGCAGTGCCGGGACAGGGTATGGGCGGGTCGGGCCGATATACAGATGGAGTGTGATTCTTTTCCTCCTCTTTCCCGAGAAACTGAAAACATAGAAAAAAAACTTGAAAGGTAGTCATTAAATCGTCTTAGGTTAATGTTTTTGGCCCCCAAAATAACACTTTAAGAATCTACAGGGGTATTCCGGAATTCCGGGGATACGTTTTTTTAACTTGTTGTTCTCCATGTCTGAAATATGGCCTTGGGGAATGCCGGTCAGCTCTGAAAGATTACATTTTCAAGCGGCATCATCAAATAGGATTTAATGGCGAGTTTGTCGGACTCTTACCGGGAAAAGCCAAGATCATCAAAGATATTCCCGCTTGATTCTATTTTCTGCCTTCACCCTGGTTCGTGTCTTGTTATTTTTCCCTACACATGCTAACCTACACTTCAATGTGTAAAAAAGGAGGTTAAAATGGCAACCAACCTGGCAATAGACGATAACCTCATCCAGGAAGCCCTGATTATCGGGAAGCACAAGACAAAAAAGGCCGTGGTAACAGAGGCACTTCAGGAATACATCCAGAGACGAAAACAGCTTGAGATCATAAAAATGTTCGGATCTATTGATTATGATCCGGATTACGATTATAAAAAACAGCGGAATGTCCAATGAAGGTCATTATTGATACATGCATATGGTCTTTGGCACTCCGAAGGCAAAAGCATGCTTCGATAAATCCGGAAGCAAAAGAATTAGAAGAGTTAATAAAAGAGGTCAGGACCCAGCTCATCGGTCCTGTCCGGCAGGAAATCCTGTCCGGGATTAAAGAAGAATCTCAGTTTAACCGGCTAAAAACAGTATTGCGATCTTTCCCGGATTTGCCACTCGCCTGTGAAGACTTTGAATTGGCCGCTGAATATTATAATCTTTTGCGAAGCAAAGGTATACAGGGCTCAAACACTGATTTTCTTATTTGCGCAATTTCAGTCAGATATGACATGCCTATATTCACAACAGATAAGGATTTTTACCATTTTAAACAGCATATACCCATTTTAATTTACCGACCCAGAACCACATAATATAAAGATTCTGTGCTTAAAATGCACCCTACCCCTGTAACCTCTCGTATCGAAAGTCTTCAATGAGTTTATCAGCCGGGATGGATTCCGTGACATCGAAAAAATCAAAGGACTGACAGGCATGGATGACATTTTCAAGCGGCATCTTCAACGGTCACAGCAATATGAAGTCCCGCTTGATTCTATAATTTGATTATCCATTATTTCCCTCCCCTGGCCCTCTGCACTTCTTTGAGACGGCGCGTTGCTGTGTTTAGATCACGCTTTTCGGTCTTCTGGGATTTCTTTTTAAAGGCATGCAGAACATAGACTAAAAACAATGTGGAGAGGTAAGCCTCTCAAAAGCAAGGGCATAATAGCTACTCTTTCATTTTATAGGCATTACACCTGGATAAATTCTGACTTTCAATGGCTACTCTCCCTGAATTTTTTACTTTTTGTCGACGCATTCGATCCGATTTTGATCATGGGTTGAATCAGCTTTATCAGTCTGCGCCATAGGTTTTCAGATAGTTTTCGATTTTTGCTTTCATTGGGTCATCCAGAACAATGTTGCCATCTATTTCCCTGTTGTGCAGAAAATCAATGATCTCCCGTATGGTAACAATGGCAAAAATGGGAATGCCAAGGGTGTCTGCCACCTCTTCCAGGGCATTTTTGTCTGTTTTTCCCTTTTCCTGGCGGTTGACGCTGATGATAATGCCACAAACCTGAGGATTACCGCATCCTTTTAGAATTTCCAGGGATTCCCGGATGGCCTTGCCCGAGGTGATGACGTCATCCACCAGGATCAGCCGGGTGTCGGGGGTCAAGGGCATACCCACCACAGCGCTTTTGTCTGCATAGGTTTTAGCTTCTTTGCGGTTAAACACATACCCTTTGTCAATGCCCATGTCGGCCAGGGCACAGGCTGCTGTGATGCACAAAGGAATGCCCTTGTAGGCAGGTCCGTAAATCCCGTGAAATTCTGTTTTGAAATGGGCGTCAATGGCCCTGGCATAATAGGTGCCCAGCTTTTTAATCTTTGATCCGGTGTCAAACATGCCGGTGTTGATAAAATAGGGGGCAATTCGGCCGCTTTTCAGCTCAAATTCGCCAAACTTCAAGGCATTGCACTGTACCAGAAACTCAATAAATTCCTCTTTATAATTCATTCTTCTTTTTTAACCTTTATTTTTATACACAAACTTGTGCATTGAATATTTTATTTTAACTTTATGGCATTGAGCATAATCTACTGGCAGCGCCAGGTGGCATATTCATTCAAAGGAACCGGCTTTCCGCTTTTCAACAGTGCCCGGGTATTAAAGTCCGCCATGGTTCTCAAGGCCTTTGATCCAAACACCGGCCCGTCCATGCACACCACGGCATGACCACAGACACAGGCCCCGCACACCCCGAACCCGCATCTCATGTACCGTTCCAGGGAAACCTGGCAGGGGATGCCGTGGGCTTCACAGATATCAAACACCTTTGCCATCATGATTTCCGGGCCGCAGGCATAAACCATATCAAAACCCGGGGCGGAACTATCCGACAAATCTTTGATTTTCTGCACAAGAATATCCGTCACAAACCCTTTATATCCTTTTGATCCGTCATCGGTACAGATTTCGACGTTTGCCGTAAACCGGTCCGGGTAGAGCAGAAATGATTTGGACCGGGCCCCCTGGATCAGCAGAATTTCAGGCCCGTTATCGGCCTGAAAGGCCTCCACAAGGGGGGCAAGGGGTGCCATGCCGCAGCCGCCTGCCACAACGGCAACCCGTTTGTGATCAATTCCCATATTAAAGCCGTTGCCAAAGGGCCCGCGGATACCAATTTTATCACCAGGCCCAAGGGAAACTGCTTTTTTAGAAAAAATACCCTTGGCCTCCACGGTAATGCCGAAACGGTCCGGACTGTGATGGGAAATGGTATACGGTTTTTCATCCACGCCGGGAATCCACACCATGACAAACTGGCCCGGTTTAAAGTCAATGGCCTGGTTGACATACAGGGTGGCAAACTCAGGGCTGTGAACGTCCTTGTCCGCCACCTCGACCATGGCGGGCATCAGCTGCGTAATCATAGGGCCTCCCTGTGGGCTGCACCCCGGATTTCTTCCATGGTGGTGTCGTGGGCCGTCAGCCAGTCGTTGATCTCTTTATTTACCTTATCAAACACGTTGATCCCCCGGTATCTCACGGCCGTACCGATTCCCACAAGCGTGGCCCCTGCCATGATAATCTCTATGGCGTCTTTTCCCGTGCTGATGCCGCCCAGACCAATAATTGGAATGGAGACGGACCGAAAAATATCGTACACACAGCGCACGGCAATGGGTTTGATCATGGGACCGGAAAGCCCGCCCGTTTTAAAGGCAAGTACCGGACACCGGGACTCAATGTCGATAATCATGCCCGGCCCGGCCGTATTAATGGCACAGATGGCATCGGCACCGGCATCCTCACACGCCTTTGCTATGCCTGCGATATCCGGGGCAGCCGGCGTCAGTTTGGCAATCAGGGGCACATGAATCACTTTTTTCACCGCTGCCACAACATCATGGGAGGACTGGGCGTTAACCCCGAACAGCATGCCGTGTTCATCCGAATTGGGACAGGAGATATTCAGTTCAATAAAATCCGGTCCCTGGGCTGATACAAATTCCGCCACCCGGACAAACTCGTCCACAGACCCGCCGTAGATGCTGGCGTTTACGGGAAAGGCCCGGTCTGACAGTTCCTGCCACTCCTCTTCCATATTCAAGTAGCCCGGGGAAGGCAGCCCCACGGCATTAATCATGCCGTTGCCAAGGTCAATGACCGTTGGATTCTTATGGCCTTCCCGGGGGGCGGGGCCAATGGATTTCATGGTGGGAAGCCCGCACCCGTTTTCCCAGACCCGTTCCAGAATGGCTTTATTGTTGCCGAGAACGCCCGATGCCAGCACCAAAGGGGTGTGCAGGGTTTTCCCTAAAAACGTGGTTTGCATCAATATCCTTTAAAACTTGTCATAAAATATCATATCATCTTCCACACCCATCTCGTGAAGGGTGTGAATGACGGAATTAATCATGGGCGGCGGTCCGCACAGGTAATACTCAATCTCAGCCGGATCTTCATGGGTGCATAAGTATTCATCCACAAGATAACCGTTGATAAACCCGGTCTTCCCGGTCCAGTTGTCCTCCGCCTCGGGTTCGGACAGGGCCACATGGTAGGAGAAATTAGGATATTTTTCCACAAGTTCTTTAAATTCCTCGTCGTAAAACATCTCTTTTTTGGATCTGGCCCCGTACCAGTAAGATATTTTGCGGCCGGAGTTAATACCATCCAACTGGTGCAGGATATGGGAACGCAAAGGCGCCATGCCTGCCCCTCCGCCGACAAAGCACATCTCCCGGTCCGTATCCTTTGCCATGAATTCCCCGTAAGGGCCTGACACCATAACCCGGTCGCCGGGTTTAAGCCCGAACACATAGGATGAGCCAAATCCTGGGGGAATGCCTTCCGTTCCCGGCGGCGGCGTTGCAATACGTACGTTGAGCATGAGAATATGTTTTTCATGGGGGGGATTGGCCAGGGAATAGGCCCTAAATCCCGGTTTTATTCCTTTGGCGGTCAGTTCCATCAGATTATACTTTTTCCATTCGCTGACATACTTGCTTGCGATATGAAAATTTTTAAAAGCAATTTCATATTCAGGCACATCAATTTGAATATAGGCCCCGGCCTTGAAGTCAATGGGCTCAGAGGGACGCAGCACAAGTTCTTTGATAAACGTGGCCACATTTTTATTGGATATGACTTCAGCTTCCACTTTTTTAATGCCGAAAATGGATTCAGGCATTTCAATGGAAAGATCCGCCTTGACTTTGAGCTGGCAGGAGAGACGAATCCCTTCCGCCTTTTCCTTCCGGCTTAAATGCGACAGCTCCGTGGGCAGCACGCTGCCGCCGCCCTCAAGGACCTTGCACCGGCACATGCCGCAGGACCCGGATCCGCCGCAGGCCGAGGGCAGAAAAATGTCTTTACTCGCCAGGGCCGACAAAAGCGTAGGATTGCCCGAAATCTTCAAAGCCTCATCGGCCTTACCATTGATGGTCACCACATGTTCCCCTTTGGTGGTAACTTTTGCTTCCACAAACAGAAGCACCGCAACCAGAATACCGATAACGACGGTAAACACCACAATGCTGATAAGATAAATCAAAGAAACGCCTCCTTGAGATTCAAAGGGTGATGCCTGAAAACATCATAAACGTCATGGCCATAAGTCCGGCAATGATCATGGTAAATCCGAATCCCTGCAGCCCCTCGGGCACATCTGAATACCGGGCCTTTTTGCGAATGGCGGCCATGGTGACAATGGCCAGCATCCAGCCTGTGCCGGAACCTGCGCCAAACACAATGGATTCCATGAAGGTATAGTTTCGCTCCACCATGAACAGACTGGTGCCCAGAATGGCGCAATTTACGGCAATCAAGGGCAAAAAGACACCCAGCGTGGCGTAAAGCCCGGGGGAATACCGGTCAATGACCATCTCCACGGCCTGGGTCATGGCGGCAATTACGGCAACAAAGGTAATGAATTTTAAAAAGCTTAGGTCAAGATCGGGATATCCCAGCCAGGACAAAGCCCCCGGGGCCAGAAGCCCGTGATAGATGACCCAGTTGACCGGACTTGTGACGGACAGCACAAAAATAACGGCAAACCCCAACCCTGTCGCAGTATCCACATTTTTAGAGACTGCAATAAAGGAACACATCCCAAGGAAATAGGCCAGAAGGATGTTGCCGATAAAAACGGAATTGATAAACAGACTGAACAGATCGCCCATGAATGCTCCTTATTTTTTTTGACTTGATATGCCGGGCAAAGAATTCTTCAGCCATACCAGAAGGCCGATGACAAAAAAGGCGCCCGGGGCCAGCACCATCAGCCCCATGTTCTGGAAACCAAGGTCATATAAAAACCCGGGAACCACCTGGAAACCTAAAAATTTTCCAGACCCCAAAAGCTCCCGTATAAAGGCCACCACCACAAGGATTAGACCATAGCCCAGGCCGTTGGCGATGCCGTCCACGGCGGCATCAATGGGGTCGTTAGCCAGGGCAAAGGATTCGGCGCGGCCTAAAACAATACAGTTGGTGATGATCAACCCCACAAAAATGGAGAGCTGTTTGGAAATGTCATAAAAATAGGCTTTGAGCACCTGGTCGGTCACAATCACCAGGGTGGAAATGACGGCCAGTTCCACAATGATCCGGATGTTGGATGGAATGATCTTTCTCATGGAAGAGATGATCATGGATGAACAGGCCGTTACCGCGGTCAGGGCCAGGGCCATGACAATGGCCGTGGACATCTTCACGGTCACGGCCAGGGCCGAACAGATCCCGAGCACCTGGTAGGCCACAGGATTTTGGCTCCACAAGCCATTGACAAGTATGCCTTGGTATTCTTTTCTGGATTTAAGCTGCATGGTTCACCTTTTACGCGTTTCAGTCTTCAATTGTTTCTGCCGGAAGGTGACGGATACCCCCTCGTACTTCATCAGGGTATTTTTAATGCCTTCGGACAGATATCTGCCTGTCAGGGTGGCCCCGGAGATACCGTCCACATAATTCTCCTGTTTATTTTTGGGCAGATTACCGGCCTTTCCCTTAGCAATACCTATGGAAACAAATTCATCCTGGGAATTGAGGATTTTTTTGCCCTTGAAATTCTTCTGGAACCAGGCACTTTCGATCTCCCCGCCAAGGCCCGGGGTTTCAGAGTGGCTGAACACGGAAAATCCCGATACGGTCTGCCCGTCATTTTCAAAGGCAAGATACCCATGGATTTTTCCCCACAGCCCCCGGGTATTGATGGGCACGATATAACCGGAAATATTATTGAAATCATGGTCATCCCCGGCGCCCTGTGCATGGACAAAATACAGATGCATGCCGTCAGGGTCTTCCGTTTCCATGACTTTTCCCCGTTGGTCCAGAAAAACTTCTTTTATACGTTGGTCATAAAGGGTGTTGATGGTGTCTTTCCCAGGGCTTTGCCCCGCATCCACAAGGCCTGCGGCCCGCAACAGGTTCACTTTTTTGTCCAGGGCCATATTTTCCTGCTGTCGATCCTTAAAACCCGTTGCCGCCGCCGTAATCAAAAGGCTGCATACCAGGGACAGGACAAGGGCAAAAAGGATGGCATGGGCTTTTGAATTTTTCTTAAACATTGGGAATCCTCTTTGACGATTTGTACTTGAGTACCAGGTGGTCCAGCAAAGGCGCAAACACGTTCATGAATAGAATCGCCAGCATCACCCCCTCCATGAAGGCAGGGTTGCCCACCCGGATAATCACGGTTAGAAAACCAATGGCAGCCCCGAAAATCCAGCGGCCCGGATTGGTGCCCGGCGCGGAGACCGGATCCGTGGCCATAAAGGAGATGCCGAAAAGAAAGCCACCGGCACACAAATGGTAAAGGGGACCGGCATTGGACCAGGAATCCTGGCCCCCGGGGATCAGGTAAACAATAATCGTGGTGATGACAAACCCTGCAATGCCGCCGATAATGATCCTGTAATTGGCAATGCGGGTCACCATGAGAATGGCGGCACCGATCAGACAGCAGAGCGCCGATGTTTCCCCCACACTGCCCGGCACAAATCCTGTGAAAAGCCGGCCCAAAGAATACCCTGCATCACCCAGGGCTGCGGTGATGGACTGCCCACCGGCGCCTGTCACGGAAAGCGCCGTGGCCCCGGTCACGCCGTCCACCAGATGTTTGCCCGCCACCCAGACATCCCCGGACATGGAGACCGGGTAGGAGAAAAACAAAAAGGCCCGCCCGGTCAGCGCCGGGTTAAGGATATTGCGGCCCGTTCCGCCAAACACCTCCTTGCCGATGACCACCCCGAAGGAGATGCCAAGGGCCACCTGCCACAAAGGGGTTGTCGGGGGCAGGGTCAAGGGAAAAAGCAGTCCTGTGACAAGAAATCCTTCGGATATATTATGCCGCCGCACCACGGCAAAAAGAAACTCCCAGGCAAGCCCCACCGCATAGGAGACCATGATTATGGGCAGCACATACCAGGCGCCAACAAGAAAACATCGGGTCACGGACCAAGATTCCCCGGCCCCGATACCGGCCTGATATCCGGTATTGTATATCCCGAAAAAGGTCACCGGCAAAAGCGCCAGGATGACGATGCTCATGTACCGTTTCAAATCCAAATGATCCCGGACAAAAGGCATGACACGGGTCTTCGTCGAAGGCAGAAAGAAAAGTGTTTTTATGGCGTCCCAGATAGGTTCATACTTTTTATACTTGCCGTCCCCGGTAAACAAGGGCTTTGTATCATCAAAAAATTTTTTTAAAGGATTTTTCATTATTGATCCTTGTAATATGCATCCATGGCGTCCGAAAGTATTTGGGTCAGTTCAATTTTGGAAGGGCAGACAAATGAGCACAGTCCGCATCTACAGCAGTCCATGAGCCCAAGCGCCAATGCGTCTTCAAGGTCATCTGCATGCAGCGCCTTCATGATAAAGGCGGGCATAAGGTCATTGGGGCAGATTCGTTCGCAATAGGAGCAATTGATGCAGGCCCGCTTTTCTCCGTGAAGGATGCAATCCATTTTTGCCGGACGCTTGAACACGGAAGATAAAAATGTGGACGAGAGCGTGGGTTTATCAAGGCCGGGTCGGGCAAAACCAAACATCTCCTCCCCGGCTCCGGCCTCAATGATATTGACCGTGTTTTCAAAAAAACCGATATGGGCATCCGCTTCCAGAATACGGCCGTTGAACCGGCCTGTGGTGACAAGACCATTCTCTGGAATCGTCCCAATCAGGGCAGACAAAGGCGTGCCCTGGCGGACCCGCATATGGGGCTGCCGCTCCCCGGGCCCGGTGATGGTAACGATCTTTTCAACCGGATACCGGCCGGAAAGTAAAAAACGGCCCATCATGACCAGGTGATCCAGGTGGATACACCAGGCGCTGTTCTCCGCCGCCTGTTGTTTGATCTGATAAAGCACGGCACCGGGAATCCAGGCCGGATAGATGTCCGGGGCGGTATGGGTGATCTGTTCCGCCACGGAACGGCCTATCTCCCAGATGCCTTCCAGGCTGCTCTCCCGGCAGACCACGGCAAGCCGTTGTGAAAATCTGCGCAAAACCGCCATGCCCGCTTCAAAGGCAGCAATGTTGTCTTTAAGGATGATATCCGGACGCGGCGAAAAAAGATCATTGCCGTCCATGGCTACAATAATCATGGCAGGGGAATGATCGGAGTCGGCGAAATCCAGGGCTGGAAACTGGCGCAGGCCCTGCCATAGGCCGCCTTTTTTCAAACACGCCACAAGCGCATCCCGGGGCATACCGGCGATCCCGTCCAAATCAACCGGATCATATTCAACATATTCATCTTCGGACTCTGTTGCGATCACCACCTCCATCAGGCGTCGCCGGGGTCCGTAAATAACCGTTTCTACCTGACCGGTTCCCGGTGAGACATATTGAATGGTTGTATCCCGCTTATCCGTGAACAGCGCCTCACCGGTTTTAATACGCTGCCCCTCTTTAACCAGCAATTTGGGCCGGATATGCGGTATGTCCCCGGCGCAGCCCCCCAGACTTGAAGGCAGTGCCAGGTGAGCACAACTCAAATCAGGCTGTTCAGCCACATTCAGGTCAAACCCCCGGAAAATTTTTAACGTTTTCATTTAACTATTCCATTTTTATGACTGACGGTGAACAGAATGTAGATATTATTTCCGATTGGACATCCGTTACGGCGCCCTCTCTTTTTTTAATTTTTTATTCTACCAGATACCGGAGCAAGATCAAACGGTTAAACAGAAACATTTTAAATTTAATTCAGGGTATTTTATCATCCATATGATCCATCACGCTTGACATCAAGCGGCAAGCAATTACCTTGGATTTCCCGGTTTATTTCTTGATTTTCCGTCATAGAAAGAATAAGAAAAGAAACTTAGCTTAACCGAATACACAGGCAATAAAAAGGATAGATAAAACATGGTTCAAAAAGATTTTGACAGCATACTCACCCAGGAATTTTTAGATGAACTGTTGCCGCCTGAAAGAAGTGATCAATTTTTTGAAGCGCTGTATGGTGATGCCTCAGAAGGCGCCTATGACATCAGGCTGGAGCCTATCAGTATTTCCGGCAGCCGGATTGTCCTTGCCTTTAATCTGCAGCGCCGGCCGGACAAATGTCTGGTGTGCAGCCTGACATACGGACTGCCCAATGTATTTACCCGACACCCCCTGATCAATATCAAAGGAATAATTGAAAAAATCAAAGACGCCGGAATTCCGGCGAAAAACTGGCGTTTAGGGGATACCGAGGAAAATTCTTCGTCCCTTCATATCATCCCTCTGTACATTGACCTGGATTGATAACCGATACTACAAATAAAACCGCTGGACCCAAAATAAAAAGACCTTTTGCCGTATGATCAAGCGGCAAAAGGTCTTTTTGCTTAAGGAATGAGTCCGAAATAACTTAACCTGGGAGCGCGGGCGTCTCGCCTGCATGTAAAAATGCAGGCGGGACGCCTGCGCTCCCGGATATAACAAAGTAGGCAAGTTATTTAAGGCCCGTTTCTAAAGGGAGGGTTCATTCAACCACGAAAGAAAGCCTGGACGGGAACCCGTGTTTGGACGCAAAGTTGCCCAGATGCAAAGCGCAAGAAAATGTGAAACCGGAGCATACTCAAGTATGTGAGGATTGCACATTTTCTTGCAACGCCGCAGGTGGGTGGCTTTGCGTTCAAAAACTAAGCTTTGGGAAGATTGGGAAAGGACTTATTCAACGTTTTATTCCACTCATCCAGTTTGGCTTTAACCTTTTTGAACACAGAACCCACATTGCCTTTGATGGTGATGCTTTCAATGGTATCTCCCTGGGTAATACTGTTGACCACGTCCTGGTCTTCCTGGCTGACAACGGCCCCAAATACCGTGTGCATACCGTCGAGATGAGGCGTGGGTCCATGGGTAATAAAAAACTGGCTGCCGTTTGTCCCGGGGCCGGCATTAGCCATTGACAGGATGCCGGGCTTGTCATGTTTAAGATCTTTTTTAAATTCATCTTCAAATTCGTAGCCCGGGCCGCCCATACCATTGCCGTAAGGACATCCGCCCTGGATCATGAAATCCGAAATTACACGATGAAAGGTTAAGCCGTTATAATATTCCCGTTTGGCAAGGTTTACAAAATTTCCCACGGTATACGGGGTCTTGTCTGCAAAAAGCGTAATGTTAATGGTGCCTTTTGACGTTTCCATAATTGCTGTCAAATCTGCCATGTTTTATCTCCTGAAAGTTAAAAAAAATTTATTTGAAATTAATATGAAATTACCGGATGTCAAACATAAAAAAAGAAAAACCACCCAAGCAGCGGTTCCGGCAGTTGGTAAGTGAACCTTTATCCAACCCCTTTGAAAATCTATAATATGCTGATAAAGTGAATGAGTCACTTAAATATTAATGAACAAAAAATTGTGAGAAAAATGATAAACACGCTTTTGCCTCTGGATCTGACCCCTGAAACAGAAATCGGCCGGCGAATACAAACCCTGAAAGAAAAAATGGCCCTGGCCGGCGTGGACGGCGTATTTTTGTCCCACAGACCGGATTATTACTACTTCAGCGGCTCGGGCCAGGAGGCCTGGTTGTATGTGGCCCTGGAACATGAGCCCCTTTTATTCGTAAAAAGATACCTTCCCAGGGCGGTTGCCGAAAGTCCGCTGACCCAAATTGTCCCGGTTCATTCCGTCACGGAAATTCCCCAGATCATCAAGGACAGTCACGGCGGTTTTCCAAAAACCATGGGCATCGCTTTTGACCTTGTTCCGGTCAGGGATTTCAGGTTTTATCAGTCATTGTTTTTTGGCTGTAACTGGCAGGATGCCACGCCGTTGATCATGTCCTGCCGGGCAATAAAGTCCGAATATGAACTTGGCATTATGCAGGATGTGGGAAAAATATCCAGCCGGGTATTTAATTTCATTGCCGATAACCTTGAACCCGGCATCCGGGAAACAGATCTGGCCGGCCGGATTGAAGCCTTTGCCAGGACCCAGGGCCACTCGGGCCGCCTTCAGACACGCCATTACAGATCCGTTGGATTTACCTTCCATATCATGGGCGGTGAAAGCGGGGGGCAGTCAGGGGCACTTGATTCTCCGGTATGCGGCACCGGTATGTACACCGCCTATCCCTTTGGTGCAGGCACCCGGGTGATTGAAAAAAATGATCCCGTACTCATTGATCTCGGCACCATGGCTTTTGGCTATCACATGGATGAATCCCGGATGTTTGTGGCCGGAAAAATGGGCAACCAGGCTGATGCTGCAAGCCAGGCAGCCATTGACATTCTTTACCATGTCAAGGATGCCATGAAACCTGGTGTTGCCATGAAAACGATTTTTCAGATGTCCGTGACCATGGCAAAGAAGTTGGGATATGGGGAACAGTTTTTAGGCCTTCCCGGATTAAAATCCAAATTTTTAGGGCATGGCATTGGCATTGAACTGGTGGAAGACCCCATCATTTCAAAAAGCCGAAGCACTGAACTTGAACCGGGAATGGTGTTTGCCGTGGAGCCGAAATTTATTTTCAAAGACCGGTTTGCCGCAGGCATAGAAAGCGTGATCCAGATAACGGAAACCGGCAGCCGTTTTCTGAGCACAGTACCCAACAAGGTGTTCATGGTCTGAGAGAAGTGAAAATCAAAAATGATAATCATTAACACACTGTTCCCCCTGCTCGCCATGATGGCATTGGGCTATATGCTCAAGCGCCAGGGCATGACATCGGATGAATTTTTAAAGACCCTTGATAAACTGGTGTACTATATTTTTTTTCCGGTCATGCTTTTCTGGAAAACAGCCAAATCCACCGGTACGGACGCATCCGGAACCGGGCTTCTTATAGCCGCACTTGGGACTGTCTTTCTGGCGTCCCTGGTCTCTTATTTTTACATACGCACAACAAAAATGCCGAACAAATCGGTTGGATCGTTTTTCCAGGCATCAATCCGGTTTAACACCTATATCGGCATGGCCACCGTCCTTACCGTTCTCGGTGAAGAGGGCGTAAGGCTCTTCAGTATCCTTATCGGATGCCTGATTCCTGTCATCAATGTGCTTTCGGTTGCTGTGCTGATCTGGCATTCAGGCCGCACCCCGTCCGTGGGTCAACGCCTATGGCTTTTGTTACGGGCCTTGATCTCCAATCCGCTGATCATTGGATGTGCCTTGGGCCTGCTCTTATCCGGTACCGGATATGGCCTGCCCACTTTTATCAATAACTTTCTTGCCCTGGTGGCTTCCATGACGCTGCCGCTTGCCTTGATCTCCATAGGCGGCACCCTCAGTTTTGCAGGCATTTCAAGGCATTGGCCCAATGCCCTGGCCGCTGTGGCCATCAAACTGGTTATCCTGCCGGTCACGGGATATATTCTGCTTACACAATTTTCCGTATCTGATACAGCATTCAAAACAGGTATGATTTATTTCTGCCTGCCTACCTCCACGGCTATTTCCGTATTATCAGCCCAACTGAATTCAGATGTGGAACTGGCATCCACAGCAGTGATGATATCAACAGTACTCTCCTTTATCTCACTGTCTGTGGCGCTTATCTTATAAAACTTGATGATCGAGTAAACGTTGAAAAAGAAATAAAACAGCTTTGCCGGGAATAACAAAGCAGAACGGTATTCAGGGCTGTGCTTGATTTGATGTTGGTTTGCAATTTAAAATTTTCAAGGTTGTGTTTTTAAAAAAGTCGGCAATCTCCTTGATAAGCTCCGGATCGTCCAGTGAATTTTTCACAATACCAAAGCCTTCTGACAGGGCAAAAATTTTGGCGGAGGCTCTCTTTTTATTTTCTACACCGGCAAGGCCTGCGTCTTCCCAGCCCGCGATCTCTTCAATGCCGAATTCAATGAATTTAAGCATCATGTCCTGGATTCTTTCCCTGATTTTCTCATCCCTGAATCCCATGGCATAGCAGGACCAGAACACCGCATCCCGCTGGGGCCAGGTGCCGCCGGCGTCAAAAAGAATTTCCAGCAGGGTATCCATGCGCTCCCTGGAGCTGGTAAGCGTCTCCAACTCCTTTAGATAATTGTTCATGGAAGCTTCATAAAGGTAATCCACCATTTCCATGATCAGGCCTTCTTTGCTTTTGAAATAATGAATAAGCAGACCTGAATTGACGCCCATGCGTTTTGCGATTTTACCGATGGTCATACCCTTGAAGCCTTCTTCTTCCACAACTTTGTAGGTATGTTTCAGTATTTCAGGTTTTCTGATATGAGATATGCTTTTTCTTCCCATAATCTTCCCATAAATTATATTGCCTGTTTTTATTGTTTATACGCTAATTAATTTATAATATATAAGGATGCAGCCTTTTTTGTCAATTTTTATTGCAGTTGCCTCCCCTTTTATGTTTTATCAACATAAGCGTAAAAATTTTTTTAGGCCACAAATTCTGCAACAGGAACAAATTATGAAAATATTAGTAACAAACGACGACGGATACCAGGCTCCGGGCATCCAAGCCCTGTTCAATACCTTAAAATCAGACCATGAGGTGACTCTGGCAGCCCCGGACAGTGAGAAAAGTGCCGTGGGGCATGGCATTACCCTGCACACACCGCTGAAGCACCAGAAAGTGCGGTTGGGGCACGGCGAGTTTGGCCATGCGGTTGCCGGCAATCCGGCCGACTGCGTCAAACTGGCCCTGTTTGACATCTGCGACCAGACACCGGATCTTGTGATTTCAGGAATTAATGCCGGATCCAACACCGGGTTGAACATCAATTACTCCGGAACCGTGGGCGCGGCCCGGGAAGCAGCCATTAACAAAATTCCCGCCATTGCCGTATCCATCCAGTACGGTGATACCATGGACTTTCACGGTATGGCAGCCTATACAGCGTCCATTCTGGATAAAGCCATGGCCCTGGATCTTCCCCCGGGTGTTTTCCTGAACATCAATGCACCGGCCATTTCCTTTGACCGGATCGCCGGCACAAAAGTAACGTCCCAGGCAGACAACAACCTGATCAATGCATTTGACCGCCGCCTGAGTCCCAGGGACCTGACATATTACTGGTACGCCGGCATGGAGCAGAAAATTCCATGTGAAGGATCTGATAATAATGCGCTGCTTGAAAATTTTATCTCCATCACACCACTGCAGTGCGACATGACCGCCCATGCAGCCATGGATGTGGTTGCAAAGGCCGGCCTTTAAATGACAATACCACATAAAAACACGGCACAGTCTTCCGAATTTCAAGCTTCCAGGGTCTCCATGATCGCATTTGCCCATTTTGTCCATGATCTTTACACAAGTTTTCTGGCACCCCTGCTGCCCCTGATCATTGAAAAGCTCTCCATTACCCTGAGCCAGGCAGGTCTTTTATCCACGGTCATGCAGATCCCATCCCTGGCCAACCCGTTCATTGGCCTGTTTGCCGACAACAAAGGCCTGGCACGCTGGCTGGTGATCCTGGCCCCGACCCTGACCGCCATTCCCATGAGCCTCATCTGTATTGCCCCATCCTATGCTATGCTGCTGGTTCTGGTCTTTGTGGCCGGCATATCCGTATCCCTTTTCCATGTCCCTGCCCCGGTAGCTGTGGCAAGGTATTCAGGCAGGTACAAAGGCCGGGGCATGAGTTTTTTCATGGTCGGCGGCGAATTTGCAAGGACATTGGGACCCATCCTTGCGGTGGCTGCGGTCTCTATTTTGGGGCTGGCCAATTTCCATTTTGTCCTGGCCCTGGCTATGGCCACCTCGGTGCTGTTGTTCATAACCCTGGAACCCTCCCAGGAGTCGGTGAAAGCAAAACGGCGGGGATCTTTAGCCCAAGCTTACAAGGAAATCCGTCATGTACTCAATCCCCTGGCAGGGGTTCTTGTGGCCCGGGCCATGATGCACGGCTCCATGGGCATGTTTTTGACGGTGTATGTGGAACAGGCCACAGGCTCGTTGTGGCTGGGGGGCACGGCACTGACCCTGTATGAAGCCACAGGCGTTGCCGGCATCCTTTCCGCAGGCACCCTTTCCGACCGTCTGGGACGAAGGCGGGTGCTGTTCTGGGCCTTGGCCGTAGCCCCTGTGACCATCTTATTATTTGCCAAAACCACAGGTGTAATCCAGGTGCTTTCACTTCTGATAACAGGATTCACCGTATTGTCAACCACCCCTGTAATGCTGGCTCTGGTACAGGAAAATGCCAAGGAAAGTCCCGCGGCCGCCAACGGTCTTTTCATGATGCTCTCCTTTGCCGTAAGATCCCTGGCCGTTGTGGCCGCGGGGGCCATTGCTGATGTATTCGGAATGAACATGATGTTTATCATCTCGGCCCTGGCAGGCTTCACGGCAATCCCGTTTCTCATTAAATTAAAAAAATAAGGTGCATACCATGTTAAAAACAAACAAAAATAAAGTGGTTGAAATGTTTCTGGCCTGCAAACCCGGCATGCCCCGGGCAGGTGCCGGCTGGAAAGTAGACCATAAAGGAAATCCCTTTCTTCTGCCCGGCATCGGCGGCATCACCCTAAATGTCCAGGCCGGGGACCCGGCATTCGGTCTGGCCGGCGACCATATCGAACCCGGAGTCTCCTGCACCGCCAATATGGAAAAACCCAATGATTTCCCCAACAGCACCCTGCAGCTGCTCTCCTGTGTGGGCAACCAGGCTAAAATTATTTCCGGGGACGCCCAGGGTGAAACCGGTGTGGTCATGGGCCATCATGGCGGCTCCGAACATGTAATTGTGGAGTTCCCCCGGAAAACCAAGGAAAAGATGAGCTATGACGACAAAATCCTGATCCGGGCCAAGGGCCAGGGGCTGGCCCTGACCGACTATCCAGGGATCAAACTGTTCAACCTGGACCCGGACCTGCTGGAAAAGATGGATATTGTTGAAACCGGCGCAGGGGTCCTCCAGGTGCCGGTGACCACTATCGTACCTGCGCCCTGCATGGGATCAGGTGTTGGACGGGCCCATGTGGGGGCAGGTGATTATGATGTCATGACTTCGGACCCCGAGACCGTAAAAAAATACAATCTGGACAAAATCAGGTTCGGGGATTTTGTGGCCCTGATGGACCATGACAATTCCTATGGCAGGGCCTATGTCCAGGGCGCGGTCACCATAGGTATTGTGGTGCACTCCGATTGTATGCTGGCCGGTCATGGTCCCGGGGTCTCCACGCTTTTGACCTGTGCAACCCCTCAGATTAAACCTAAAATTGACCCGTCTGCCAATATTGCCGATCTTCTCGGGATCGGCAGTGCGGCCGCGGATACAAACGATGATTAAACCTGTAATCATCATATATCTGATCTGGGGGCTGGGAACACTTGGGTTCCAGGCCCTGGGCCGAATATTGCCTGAAACGCCCCGGGCCGGATTTGATTATATTATCATTGTGG
Source organism: uncultured Desulfobacter sp. (assembly GCF_963666695.1). Classification (GTDB taxonomy): domain Bacteria; phylum Desulfobacterota; class Desulfobacteria; order Desulfobacterales; family Desulfobacteraceae; genus Desulfobacter. The sequence goes on along the minus strand of NZ_OY762947.1, from coordinate 3,619,543 downwards.
GGCTCATGGCCTGCCTGGCCTGGATGACCCGGATTTATCAAAACCGAATTGAACCGGCCATTGGCACGGAAACGGCCCGGCGTCTATCCTGGATAGGGGTTTTGACGCTGATCTTTATACTTCTCTGCCTGGCGGAGGGCCTGGCAGGCCTGAAAAGCAATATCATTACGGCCCTGTCCACGGCAACCCTGGTGCTTTTAGCCTGTGTGGTCGGCCACTGGCTGGTCATCCCATTGAAGCGACCTTCTGCATTGATTCCCATCGGCGTGGCCTTGGCACTGTCAGACATATTCAGTGTTTTTTCAGGCCCCACCCGCACCTTTGCAAAAAACATTTCCGACTATTACGGAGAAGGCATGACCGGCCCAGTGCCTCTGGTGGATTTTTTCCTGGTCAAAATGCCCATGCCCGGCAATGATTATTTTATGCCCGTGTTCGGCATCACCGACTGGGTCGTGGTGGCCTTACTGTCCGCAGGCGCGCTTCGATTCAGCATGAACGACAACGTATTCAGCCTTGCCGGCTCAACACAGACGCACGACAAATCCCGGGCATTTTTTCCTGTGGCAGGCATTGGCCTGATTCTCTCCATTCTAACCGCAAGATCCATGAACCTGTACCTGCCGGCCCTGCCTTTTATTGTCATTGTTTTTCTTGGCGCCATGGCAGCAAAATATCCCAGGGTCCGAAAACTTGGACCAGAGGAAATCCGGGCCATGATTTTTGTAAGCGCCCTGATAGGTTTGTTCATGGCCGTGTTTGCCTTCATTAAGAATGGCATCGGGCCCGGTTGATTTTTTTTCGATGAGTGTAACTTTTGAATTAAACCAGGCATAAAAACTAAAAAGCACTTACGAACTTTTCGTAAGTGCTTAATTTTTATGGTTGGCACGAGCGGACTTGAACCGCTGACTTCTACCGTGTCGAGGTAGCACTCTACCAACTGAGTTACGCGCCATTAAACTTTAGATGGTTTTTATCAGACCCTTGAAATTATGTCAAGAATATTGGAGCTATTCTTGCAGTGTTTCCTGAACAATTCCCTGGCCCCTGTCTGACCCCTGAAAAGACGTGTCCGGTTGCGGGGCAATAATAATGTTTGGGCCATTCCCGGAAGTCTGGGGGGCTGCGTTGTTGCCCGGGGAGGCCACAAATCGTATTTTCACCGCATCATCCGAGACCATGGACACTTCAATACCGAAGTCTTCAAAGGTTCTCAGCATTACTGCATTGGCAAACTCCGCAGGGGTTCCCTTATAAGTGACCTCCATAATGGCATGGGAAGATCCAAGCTCCCGGGGCGAAATATCTTCAATTTCCCGGATATCTTTGAGCTGACGTTTCAGGGCAATGAACCGGATCAGAAAATTGTCCCCTTCCACATAAAGATCAAAAGATCTTTTCTCTTTCATTGTCTGGGCCCAGAATCCTTGAATTTTTTCCTTCAAAGTTTGCCCGGCAGTATCCGCAGCCTGGGCAAGCGCCTGGTCTGCACCCCGAATATCTATGCTTTTGGCCGTGGCCGTGGCAGTGGAATGGATCACCTCTTTCTGGGAAGCCATATCCAGCACCGTGAATGAAACACCCGCCTCAAAGGTTTTTTCATTGCCCATCCGGTTAGCGGACTTCTGGGCCGATGCCATGCCAAAAACAACCATATCGGCCCCAAGGGCCTGCCCCAGGGCCATGGCAGCTGCTTGATCATCCATGGCAGAAAATATAACATGATAGGCAGCAGGGTCAGGATAATTGTTTCCTGTAACCACCAAGGGGATACGAGCCTTATTAAACAGGGCTTTCAAATTTTTTTCCGCAATGGAAGTATAGAATTGGCCTTTCGGCTGCCACCACCAGCACCGGGGTTGCGTATCTTCCGGACCCTGTTCTCCAATGAGTAAAAGAACCTTTGGATTGTTCCAGGCCTGGTTGAAGACGCCGGAATCATGCAGGCGCTTCTCCACAAGTTCCAGGCTGATCTTTGATTCCACACCCACAAGATATGCCCCGTTGTGGGCCATACCGTTGATGATCCGGTAAGTGGACACAAAATCCATGGTGTGGACAAGCAATTGATCATAAAGAAAATCAAGATTTTTGCCCAAGTTCTCCTGGGATACCACAGAGGCAAATGCACTTTGAACCGCCTTTTCCAGGGCATCTTGCACTGCAGCCTTTTTAGCACCGACCGTGTCCTGACCGCTTATTTTATGTCGGCCGGTTGTGATGTAGACACTATCCTGTCCGGCAGCCATTACCCCGGTCAGGGGAAAACAAAAAACCGCGATTATAAATGCGATCAATAAAAATCGTATTTTGGAAATCATGGTCATACCTTTCGGAGGATGGAATAATCCGCAATCAATTCCAGCAAATGTTTTGAGGCGGATTCAGGAAAAATATCCAGGGCGGTCCTGGCGGACTGCACATGGGCAAGGGCCCGGTTGTTTGTATATTCAATGCCGCCCAGGCGGGTCAGACGGTCTTTAAGGCCTTGAAACTCTGCCGGCTCAAACTGCGGCCGGGCCATGGCAGCCAACATCCATTCGCGATCCTGGACATCGGCCTTTCCAAGGCTGTAAATCAAGGGCAAGGTCAGCTTGCCTTCGCGCATATCCGCCCCAGGGTTTTTACCCAACTGATCGGCGGTGGCAGTATAGTCGAGCAGGTCGTCCGCCATCTGAAAGGCCATACCCAGGTGCCAACCGTAGTTTTTAAGGGCGATTTCCTGATTTTGATCAGCCCTGGCGACAATAGCACCGGTGCGACAGGCCCCCTGGATCAAAACGGCTGTCTTGCGTTCTATGATTTCATTGTACTCATCTTCCGTGAGGTCCGGGTTGCCCTTTTTTTCCATTTGGAAAATTTCACCCTGGGACATGTCTGCTGTAATTTGAGCGATCACTTCAATGACCCGGGGGGATTTTGTTCTTGCGGCAATAACAAGCGCTGTGGCCAAAAGAAAATCCCCTGTGAGCACCACGGTTGGGGCATCCCACAACGTGTGGGCGCAGGGTTTGCCCCGGCGTTTATTAGAACCGTCCACCACATCATCATGGAGCAATGTGGCGGCATGAAGATACTCAAAAATAGTGGAAAATTCAATCTCCTGCCCGGTCTGAAACCCGCACATGCGGGCGGCATGGATCATGAGCAGGGGCCGCAGCCGTTTACCGCCGGCAAACAGCAGATGACCTGCCACCTGCCTGACCAGGTCCAGATTCGGGGTCAAATTTGCTTCAAGGGCCTGCTCCACCAGTGAAAGGTCTGGGCCGGCCAGCGCCATAATCTCTTTTTTTATATCGTTTGTCACACCATCTCCCCGGCAATATCATATTCAAAAGCATCGGTTATTTTTACCTGAACCAGACTGCCTATGTCCAGTCCATCCGAATAAATAAATGTCACCCCATCCACTTCCGGGGCCTGGAACGGGGTTCTGCCGATGTATACCCCGTCTTCAGGATTTTCTTCCACAAGAACCGGATGGACACGGCCCACATGCCGGGCATTGCGTTTTTCAGAAATCTTCGCCTGGGCCGCCATAATGGTGTCATGCCGCAATTCTGCCACGTCTTCAGGAATATGATCGCTTAACTTGTGGGCAGGCAGATCCTGGGAATCGGAATAGGTGAATACACCCAGGTGATCAAATTCCACCTCCTGTATAAATGTCAAAAGGCTCTTGAACTGCTGATCTGTTTCACCAGGAAAGCCGACAATGACGGTGGTTCTTAACGCGGCGTCCGGGTCCAGGCGGCGGATATCGGAAAAAAGCCGGGTAAGATCCTGCCGGGTGTAGGGCCGGCCCATGCGTTTCAGGACCTCATCATGGGCATGCTGGATGGGCACGTCATAGTATGAACAAATGTTGGCATGGCGTTGCACCGCCTCAATGATCCGCTCATCAAGGGTACACGGGTGGGTATACAGGAATCGAAGCCAGGCAGACGGATCTTTTTGAGCCATCTCTTTTGACGTTGTTTCAAGCACCGTATGAAACGCCGGTCCGTCCAGATCCAGGCCGTAATCCGTGGTGTTTTCCGCTGTAAGGATGATCTCTTTAACCCCCTTATCCAGAAGGGCGCAAGCCTCCTTGCAAATCAGATCTATAGGTCGGGAACGCTGGCGTCCCCGCAAGTTGGGAATAATGCAATAGGTGCAGTGGCGGCTGCACCCTTCGGACACCTTGATGTAGGCGGTTTTTTCACAAAGAAGTTCCCGGGCCTGCACAGGGATGTCCACCGGCCGGGTGTCGGGCTCGGGAAACAGGGTAAACGGCACCTTGCCGGAATTTTCCACGGCTTTTACGATATGGTCACAGGCTGCGGTGCCTAAAAAAGCATCGACTTCCGGCAGACTGTCCAAAAGCTCCGAATCATCCTTATATCGCTGGACAAGACAACCGGTGACGACCAGCCGCCGGCACGCACCGGTCGTTTTAAACTCCGCCATCTCCAAAATAACATCAACCGCCTCCTGGGAGGCGGTTGAAATAAACCCGCAGGTATTTATGATGATGGCGTCAGCCTGAACCGGGTCGGTTATGCTCTGGTGGCCGGCTGCAATCAGCCGGCCAAGCATCATCTCGCTGTCCACCTGGTTTCTGGAACAGCCCAGGCTTTCAAGGTAGATTTTCATATGGATTTTGCCATGAGATCTCCCACAAGGGTGGAGAACCGAGCCGGATTATCGAGCTTGCCGCCTTCGGAAATCACGGCAATATCATAAAGCAGGTCGCAGTAGTCCGTAAGCACAGGGTTTGTGGTATCGGATTCAAACACGGATTTGATCTTTTCCATGACCGGATGGTTGACATTAACTTCCAGGGCACGTTTCTGATCCGGGGCTTTCTGGCCCGAGGCTTTCAGAATTTTTTCCATATAAGCGCTCATGGCCCACTCGTCGCCTGTCAGGCAGGAGACAGAGTCCTTGAGTCGGTTGGAAACCACCACATCCTTAACCTTGCTTTCCAGCTTGCCTTTAAGAAAAGAGAGTAGAGCAGAATACTCGTTTTTCTTTTCGTCATCCACTTTTTCCAGGTCAAGGTCGCCTTTTTCAGCGCTTTTCAGTTTCTTTTCCTTGTATTCGGGCAGGGACTGGGTCACCCATTCATCAATGGGGTCTACCATAAGAAGAACTTCGTAGTCCTTTGCTTTGAGCGCCTCAAGCAGCGGGGAATTGATAAGGGAGGCCAGATTTTCACCCGTGATGTAGTAAATCTCTTTCTGGTCCTCTTTCATGTTTTCAATGTACTGGTCAAGGGTCACATATTTGTCACCGGACTTGGTGGTTTTGTAACGCAGAAGAGAGGCCAGCCGTTCCTTGTTGTCGTAATCCGTGGGGATACCGGCCTTAAGAGCCTGGCCGAACTCCTCGTAAAATTCAATGTATTTTTCGTCTTCCAAGCCTTCAAGTACGGAAAAAATCTGTTTCACCAGATTCTTGCGGATGTTTCTGACCAGGCGGTCTTCCTGGAGAATCTCTCGGCTGACATTAAGATTCAAGTCCGGTGCATCCACAATACCCTGGACAAAGCCCAGGTACTCGGGCAAAAGCTCCTTGCAGTCATCCATGATGAAAACCCGTTTGCAATAAAGCTGCATGCCGTGTTTACGTTCCGGCCGGAACATGTCAAAGGGGGCTTTGGAGGGAAGATACATAAGCACATCATACTCGGTCACCCCTTCAAATTTTTTGTGAATAATTTCAAAAGGGTCATCCCAGTTATGGGAGATGTGTTTATAAAACTCCTTGTGCTCATCCTCGGTGACATCATCCTTGGACTTGGCCCAGATGGCCTTCATGGAGTTCAGGGTCTCGTCTTTTCTGACTTTCCGGTATGTCTCCCCGATGGGCTTGCCGTCCTTATCTTTGATAATCTCATTTTCAGGAATGGGCTCGCTGGTTTCCACGTTCATGATGATGGGGTAGGTGACAAAGTCGGAATGTTTTTTAACGACGTTGCGGATGATGTACTCTTCGGTGAAATCCTGGTCACCCTCTTCCGGGTCTTTAAGGAACAGAGTGATCTGCGTACCCCGTTCTTTCTTATCAATCTCTTCAAGGGTATATTCGCCCTGACCGTCGGATTCCCACCGTACACCCTTTTCCTGACCCGGGGCTTTGGTGTCCAGGCGTACCTTGTCTGCCACGATGAACGCAGAATAAAAGCCCACGCCAAACTGGCCAATGAGTTCCGGAGACAGGCCTGTTTCATTTTTTGATTTTTCCAGGGCTTCCATAAAAGCGGCGGTGCCGGACTGGGCAATGGTACCGATATTTTCATCGACCTCATCAAAGGTCATGCCGATACCATTATCCGTAATGGTGAAGGTTTTGGCTTCCTTGTCCGCAGCCAGGCGGATATGATAATCATTGTCATCGGCAAACAGGTCCGGTTCTGTCTGTTCCTTAAACCTGGCCTTGTCAATGGCGTCCGAGGCGTTTGAGATCAACTCCCGGATAAAAATCTCTTGGTTGGAATAAAGAGAGTGAATAATCAGATGCAAAAGCTGTTGAACTTCGGTTTTAAATTGTCTGGTTTCTTTCTCTGACATTGTAACTCCTAAGGGATTAACAGTTAAAATTAAATTTTTTTATTAATAATTATCGCAAAAAACTAATTGTCAAGACAACGGGTTAAAATTCAAAACGCCTTGGTTTGACAAGAATAGATTAAGATTGTAAATTTGAATGATACGCACTGTTTTAGTTAGTGCATGAACAAAAACAAGTGTTTGGAAGGCATATGAACATCCCTGCATATATCGAGAAAATACACTCCGCTATTATTTCGGCCTCCCACCCGCCGGCCCCGGATCCTGCGCAATTTAAGCCCACATCTGTAATGGCGCTCTTTCTTTTCAGCCGGGAACCGTCCCTGCTGTTTATTCAGAAAGCGGATCGGGAAGGCTATGCCTGGCGCAACCAGATGGCTTTCCCCGGTGGGCATGTGGAAAAAACAGATGATTCGGCCAGGCAGGCGGCCTTTCGTGAGCTTTATGAAGAAACAGGCATTATGTCTGATAATGTGCAATATATTGGATCACTGGGCCATTTTCAGACCGTGAGACACAGAGACATCCAGGCGTTTACAGGGATCTGGAATCAAAAAGATGAAATCGTTTTTGAGACCGAAGAAATTTCAAGGGTACTTGAAGTTCCCTTTGAAACACTCCGGCAGACCCACTTGGAAAAAGGATTTGCCGGCCGCAACCCCAGACCCAATGTAGAGGAACTGACCTATCCATATGAAGACGTTGTGATATGGGGGGTTACGGCCCAGATCGTTCATCATCTTTTAGAGGTGGTCGGAGACATATAAGCAGATTAACTCGTGTCTATCCAGAAACTATTCGTTGTTGATCCTGATTTTCAACCGCACGTAAACCTTAACAACCAGAAAACCGGAAAGTCCCGCCAGCAATAGCGGAAACCATATATGGCGGGCAAGCTTAGGGTCGCCACCGGCCACAATCACCCCACCCACGGCAAAACAGAAGACCAGCACCATGGACCAAATCAGAACCCGGCAGGCAAAGTTGGAATCATACCAAGGTGTTATGTTTTTTCTAAAAAATGGATTCTGGTCTAGCTGCATAATAGTCGTTTGTGATTCGAGTTAAAAACACAACATATAGATTTTTTTCTTGACATACAACTACATATTGTGACAAATTCAGTCTGCAGTCTGGGATTCCCCACCTGCATTCTCATCAGAGTATGTGAATATCAATCAGATTTCAAGAGGTAGTCAGATGTTTGAACAGATCAAAAAAAGAGACGGACGAATAGCTGCGTTTGATTCTTCTAAAATAACAAATGCTTTGATCAAAGCAGGTGAAGCAACCAAAGAATATAACGGCAGGGAAGCCCAAAAAATGACCATGCGGGTACTGACCCTTGCCCGGGACCTTCACCTAGGGGCTATTCCCGAAGTAGAGGATATCCAGGATATTGTGGAGCGGGTACTGCTGGATTCCCCGTTTTATAAAGCAGCCAAAGCATACATTATCTACCGGGAGCAGCACAACCAGATCCGGAAAATAGCCATCAATGAAAACGTCGGCCTCATGGAATCTTACATCAGCCGTATGGACTGGAAGGTCAGGGAAAACTCAAATATGAGCTACTCTCTCCAGGGACTGAATAACTACATTTCCTCGGATATCACTGCCGAATACTGGCTCAATAAAATTTATCCCCCGGCCATCCGGGATGCCCACTATAGCGGAGATATTCATATCCATGACCTAAGCCTTCTCTCCGTATACTGTGTGGGCTGGGACCTTCAGGACCTTCTGCTTGAAGGCTTCAAAGGCGTGGCCGGCAAGGTGGAATCCTCTCCGCCCAAGCATTTCAGAAGCGCCCTGGGCCAGGTCGTCAACTTTTTTTATACCTTGCAGGGAGAAGCGGCTGGGGCCCAGGCCATGTCTAATTTTGATACCTTGCTGGCCCCTTTTGTCCGGTATGACAACCTTGAATACAAAGAGGTCAAACAAGCATTACAGGAATTTGTTTTCAACATCAATATCCCCACCCGGGTGGGCTTTCAGACGCCTTTCACCAATATCACCATGGACCTGAACGTGCCCGCCATGCTCAAGGACACCCCTGTCATCATCGGCGGAAAACACCAGAAAGAGACCTATGCCGCATTCCAGGATGAGATGGACATGATCAATTCAGCCTTTGCAGAAGTGATGATGGAAGGCGATGCCAAGGGCAGGGTATTCACATTCCCCATTCCCACCTACAACATCACTGCAGATTTTAACTGGTCCAATCCCAAACTGGAAAATATCTGGAAAATGACGGGCAAATACGGAATCCCTTATTTTTCCAACTTTGTCAATTCCGACATGGACCCCGAGGATGCACGCTCCATGTGCTGCCGGCTCAGACTGGATAACCGGGAGCTGCGCAAGCGTGGCGGCGGGCTTTTCGGTGCAAATCCCTTGACCGGTTCCATCGGGGTTGTCACCTTGAATCTGCCAAGGATCGGACGCCTTGCCCAGGATGAGGCTGATTTTTTCAGCCGCATGGATAAACTGATTGACATCAGTGCAGAATCGTTGAACATCAAGCGCAAAATTCTTGAAAAGTTCACCGAAGGCGACCTGTACCCCTATTCAAAATTTTATTTGCGACAAATTAAGGAAAACACCGGCGTATACTGGCGCAACCACTTTTCCACCATCGGTGTTTTAGGCATGAATGAAGCCTGCCTCAATTTTCTGGGCACGGACAACGGCATTGCCACCCCCCGGGGCCAGGCCTTTGCCGTCAAGACCATGGATCACATCCGAAGCAAAATCGAAAGCCTGCAGGAAAGCACCGGTGAAATATTCAACCTGGAAGCAACCCCCGCCGAAGGCACCACGTACCGATTTGCCAAACTGGATAAAAAGAAGTTCAAACATATTGTCTGCGCCAATGAAGAAGAGTTCAAAAACGGCTCCGATCCCTTTTACACCAACTCCACTCACCTGCCGGTAAACTATACCGACGACATGTTTGAAGCGCTGGAACTGCAGGACGAACTGCAAACAAAATACACCGGCGGTACGGTTCAGCACCTGTTCATAGGTGAGGAGGTGTCAGACATTGAGGTAGTCAAACATATGGTATCCAAGGTGTCTAACACCTTTCGCCTGCCCTATTTCACCCTGACGCCCACATTCAGCGTCTGCCCCTCCCACGGCTATATTTCAGGAGAACATGCCAAATGTGAAATCTGCAATGCCGATACGGAAATCTACTCCAGGGTAGTGGGCTATCTGAGGCCGGTAAGTCAGTGGAACAACGGCAAGCAAACAGAATTTGACATGCGCAAGACCTATACCGCACAGAAGGTGGCGGAAAAGATTGCGTCTTAACCTTTTAAAATTAAAAACTCGATGATCGAGAAAAGCATGATCACATGTATATTGGCGGATTTCAAAAAAACTCCCTGATTGATTTTCCGGGAACCATAGCCTGCGTGGTGTTTACCCGGGGGTGTAACTTCACCTGCCCCTACTGCCATAATCCGGATCTTGTTACTGGAACTGCCGGTCCCGACGGGGCCGGCAGTTCCGGTGTTTCGGATTCAAATCGATTAGACCCAAGCCGGTCCGATAACCTGGACCAAAAAGAGATTTTAAAATTTCTGGATAAACGCAAAGGTATAATTGAAGGCGTTGTCGTTACCGGTGGAGAACCCACCCTTCAAGCAGATCTGACTGATTTTATCCAAACGGTCAGGCAGATGGGTTACAAAATAAAACTGGATACCAACGGCACGGCTCCCAGGATACTGGACACGCTTTTTGAACAGGGCCTGCTGGATTATCTGGCCATGGATATTAAAACAGATACAGACCACTATCCCATGGTGATGAAAAACCCGGAACAGTTGGATCGGGTTATTGAAAGTATTTCGTTGATCATGGAAAAAGCATCGGCCTATGAATTCAGAACAACATGTGCAAGACCGTTTGTCACGCCTGCTATCATGGAAAATATCGGCAAAATGATTCAGGGGGCAGCATCCTATATACTCCAGCCCTGTTCCCGAAACGTGGATGTGCTGGATCCGGATTTCGCCGCCGTGGATGATCATTTTCTAAGCGTCGATGACATGGACGCACTGAAGGCAGCCGTTTTACCCTTTGTAGCGAATACCAGGATACGATAGATTATGGAGGTTTCAGATATGAAAAAAATTACCCTTGTATATTTCAGTCCCACCAAAACAACCGAAACCGTGCTCAGGGCCATAACCCAGGGTCTTGCCCAGAGTCTGGAAATCAGTGGTTCCGAAATAACCGCCGTCGACTTCACCCGTCCAGAGATCCGGGACACCGTGCTCGCTCCCTTTGAAGACAATGATATTGTACTGCTGGGGGCGCCTGTGTATGCCGGCCGCCTGCCTGCCGATGCCGCTGATTTTCTTAAAAAACTGACGGCGTCCGACACACCGGCCATACTCACCGTGGTATACGGTAACAGGGAATATGAAGATGCTTTGCTGGAACTTAAAGATGTTGCGTCGGCATGCGGATTTATCCCTGTTTCCGGGGCTGCTTTTATAGGTGAACACTCCTTTGCAAGCACCGATATTCCCGTTGCCATGAACCGGCCGGATGAAAACGATCTGAAACAAGCCGAAGACTTTGGCAACAATACAGGGAATCTGCTAAAAAAGACCAAGGATTTGAAGAAAATTAACGCCTTGGAAGTACCGGGAAATTTTCCGTACAAGGAGGGCATGGGCAAGGGTGCCCCGGACTTCATTGAGGTGACGGATGCGTGCACGGCGTGCGGGATTTGTGCCGCGGCTTGTCCGTCAAATGCCATTGATGAAGAAAACGGGTTTGCCACCATTGCTGCAGACTGTATTCTGTGCTGCGCCTGTATCAAAGCATGTCCGGAACAGGCAAGGTTGATGAAGGACGGCCCCATCAAAGATAAGGCCAGATGGCTGAACGAAACCTGTTCAACCCCCAAACCTGTCCAGGTGTTTTTTGCCGCGGAATCCTGAAATATATATGCCCTGACGGCCTTCCTCATTATTTGGTCCAAACTGTAGGGGCGGATTCCATATCCGCCCCCGAACAAGGCAGATATGGAATCTGCCCCGACCCAAATAATACGTGGCCGAAAAAATGATCAAGGCCCCCCGCGACCGCTCTGAGCAGACCCATAAACCAGCGCATCAAGGTGTATCCCCCCTGCCATTTCGCTTGATAAATCAAACAGTTTATTATAGACTTATCTGGTTTAACAGATGATAAAAAAGGATTCTAAATGAAATTTTCCTTCAATAAAAAGGATATCCTGGAAGTTCTGGCGAAAATACAGGGTATCACCGGCAGAAAAACAAATTTAAAAATCACCTCCGACATCTTGATCAAGGCGGCTGAGTCAAAAATAACCATCACGGCCAATGACCTTGAAACGGTTTTCACCGGCACCTATGAAGCACAGGTTGAAACCCCTGGTATTCTGTCTATCAACTCAAAAAAATTCTTTGAAATCATCAGGGAATATCCTAATGAAAATATCTGTATTCATGAGGTTGAAAACCGGTGGGTTGAAATAGGATCCGGGGACAGTGTTTACCACATAGTTTCCTCGGATTATGAAAACTTTCCTGAAACGCCTGTGATTGAAAACGTCAACGTCATAGAACTTGCAGCCAAAGACCTGAAAAAGATGGTGGCCGTCTCTTCGGTGGTGGGTTACCAGAACGAAGAAAAAAGAACCTATGTCCTGGGTTCTCTAATTGAAAAGGCCGTGGTTGAAGGAGGGGACGTTTTGCGGATCGTCTCAACGGATTCTAGACGGCTTCACTGTTTTGATGCGCCGTTTACAGGGAATCTTGATCTCGGGGATTCCCCGGTAATCATCCCCAAAAAAGGGCTGGCCGAACTTGGAAAATTCATCGATTCTGATATCGAACCCATCAAGGTGGGTGTCAAGAAAAATCATTTCGTGTTCCAGCGGGCCAATGAATCCATCATGATCAAATTGCTTGAAGGTGACTATCCGGACTACAGGCTTGTCATGAATTTCGATGATATGATCCCCATTGAAATTGACCGGGCAATGTTTCTAACACTGATGAAACGGGTATCCATCCTCACCTCGGAAGATTATAAAAGCGTTATATTCAACTTCACGGAAAATAACCTGACTGTTACCATCACCAACCCTGAAATCGGCGAGTCAAAAGAACAGCTCATGGTTGGTTTCTCAGGTGAAGAAATAAAAAGCGCGTTTAACCCCAGATACTACATGGACGCCCTTAACCTGTTCGAAGACGAAATTGTGACATTGAACATCAAAGACAGTAAGAGCCCTTGCATCGTTAAAAGCATGAAAAACAACAACCTTATCTGCGTAATAATGGCCATACATCTATCATGAATAAAAACCAAGGCAGTAAAGATTACGGCGCAGGCGCCATCAAAGTTTTAGAAGGCCTTGAAGCTGTCCGGAAAAGACCGTCCATGTATATCGGCAACGTGGACCTTGAAGGCCTGCATCACCTAGTTTATGAGGTGGTGGACAATTGCATTGATGAGGCCATGGCAGGATATTGCGACACGGTTCTTGTCACCATCCACGAAGATATGTCGGTGAGTGTGGAAGACAACGGTCGGGGTATCCCGATTGAAATGCACGAAACCGAACACCTACCGGCCTGTGAGGTGGTCATGACCAAACTGCATGCCGGCGGCAAATTCGATAAAGGAGCCTATAAAGTTTCCGGCGGCCTGCATGGTGTCGGTATCTCCGTTGTCAATGCCTTGTCCGAGCACCTGACCATGGAGGTGTTTAAAAACGGCAAAATCTACAACCAGACCTATTCCAAAGGGCACAAACTCACTGAACTTGAAATCCTTGGTGATACGGAAAAAAAGGGAACCAAGATTACGTTTTCCCCGGATTTCACCATTATGAATCAAAATGAGTTCAGCTATGAGACCCTGTCCCGGCGTATGCGGGAACTGGCCTTTTTGAACAAAGGGGTTAAAATTGTCATTGAAGACGAACGATCCGCACAAAAAGATGACTTTCACTATGAAGGCGGCATCGTCTCCTTTGTGGAATACCTGAACCGGTCCTGCACCCCGTTGCACGATCCCATCCATATTGAAGGGGATAAAAACGATGTCCAAATAGAGGTGGCCATTCAGTACAATGATACCTTCAAAGAGAAATTGTACTCTTTTGCCAACAATATCAGAACCATTGAAGGCGGATTCCATGTATCCGGTTTTAAAGGCGCCCTGACCCGAACGGTGAATGCCTATATTTCAGGCAATACCAACCTGCCCAAAAACATGCAGAGCATCAAGATCAGCGGCGATGACATGAGAGAGGGCTTAGCCGTCATCATCTCCGTCAAGCTTATGGAGCCCCAGTTTGAAGGCCAGACCAAGACAAAACTGGGCAACAATGAGGTCAAGGGCATTGTTGAGTCCCTGCTCAATGAGAAACTGGGCCAGTTCCTGGAAGAAAACCCCAATGTCGCCAAAAAAATCATTGCCAAGGGCGTGGATGCGGCACGGGCCAGGGATGCGGCCAAACGAGCCAGGGAGCTTGCCCGTAAAAAAGGGACATTGCTTGATTCCACGTTACCGGGCAAACTTGCCGAATGCCAGTTTGCCGATCCTGCAGAGCGTGAACTGTTCCTAGTCGAGGGCGATTCTGCAGGCGGTTCTGCCAAACAGGGCCGGGACCGGCGCTTCCAGGCCATCCTTCCCTTGAAAGGTAAAATTCTCAATGTGGAAAAGGCCCGGTTTGACAAAATTCTTCGAAGTGATGAGATAAAAAATATCATTACGGTGCTGGGTACAGGCGCGGGCAGGGAAGAGTACGATATAGAAAAAATCCGCTATCATAAAGTGGTCATCATGACGGATGCGGACGTGGACGGCTCACACATCCGGACCCTGCTTCTCACCTTTTTCTACCGCCAGATGCCGGACCTGGTATCAAGTGGCTATCTGTATATTGCCCAGCCCCCGCTTTTCAGGGTGGGATCAAGGAAAAGCGGCGTATACCTGAAAAATGAAACCGAATACGCCGATTACCTGATCCGCAGAATTTCATCCCAGAAACAGATCGTAATCAACGGCCACGACACGCCGTTGACCGAAGATGACTTCTATGCGTTCCTGCAAGATATGACAGACTACTACAACAGCATGAACCAGCTTCACAAACGCGATTATGATACGGATCTTCTGTTTACCCTGATCAAGGAAGGGGTCAGTTCAAAACGATTCCTGGAAGAAAAAACCAACCTGGAAGCCTTATCCGAGAGGCTCAAAAATAAAGGGTACATGCCCGAGGAGATCGAATTTGATCAGGAACGCAGCATTTATGAAATGGATATTCTGGACAACACCGGGCAGACAAAGCTGCTGCGTGTTGGAAGAGATATTCTCGGCACCAACGACTACCAGAAAATGCGCCAGGCCTATGAAAAAATAAAAGACTTGAACCAGCCACCCTTTTCCATATCCTCAAAGGCGGCTGATGCAAAAACCGTAACAACCCTTGATAATTTAAACGGTCTTTATGAGTTTCTCATGGCCGAAGCCAAAAAAGGGATCAATATACAGCGTTACAAAGGTCTGGGTGAGATGAATGCGGACCAGCTGTGGGAAACAACCATGAATCCGGAAAAACGGATTATGCTCAAGGTGGATATTGAAGATGCGGAAAAGGCTGACGAGATATTTACCCTGCTCATGGGCGAAGAGGTGGAGCCCCGGCGCAATTTTATCCAGAAGCATGCGCTGGAAGTGTCTTCTCTAGACTATTAATTTCCTCAGGCACTAATTTAGATAAAAAGGAGCGTTTAATATGGCAGGTTTAAATAAGGTCATCCTCATCGGTAATTTGGGAAAAGATCCTGAAATCAGATATTCCCAGCAGGGCTTGGCAGTGGTGAACTTTTCACTTGCCACCTCTGAATCCTGGACCGACAAAAATACAGGCGAGCGCCAGGATAAAACCGAATGGCACAGGATCGTGGTATTTGGCAAACAGGCTGAAGTCTGTGAAAAATATCTGTCCAAAGGCAAGCAGGTTTATATAGAAGGTCGGCTGCAGACCCGGCCCTGGGAAAGAGATGGCCAGACACATTACACCACGGAAATTGTCGTTTCAAACTTCATGTTTCTGGGCAGCCGGGATAGCGGCGGTCAGTCCGGCCCAGGGGGATCAAATTACCAGAGAGGCGGATATCAGAATCAACCGAATTCCGGTGGGGGCGGTGGATATACCCCGAACCGGCCTGCGCCCAATTCAGATAATTTCCAGGGGCCGGCCCAGCCCGGTATGCCCAGCATGCCCGACGGGCCTGACCAATCCATTCCGGATGATGATATTCCGTTCTGACGATTCATCATGTGAGAACGCCTCTCGCCGGCACTTATTCTAAAAAATAGAGGTAACATGGAACACATCGTAGGTGTAGCAGATATGAAAGTCAGCAACCGGACCGATGATACCATTGTGACATACTCGCTTGGTTCATGCATCGGGCTTGCAATATATGACCCCCAAACCGCAGTAGGGGGAATGCTTCACTATATGCTGCCGAACTCCGCCATTGATGTCGTAAAGGCAAAAAGCAATCCGTTCATGTTCGCCGATACCGGCATTCCAGCGCTGTTTAAAAAAATATATGAACTGGGTGCCGAAAAATCCAGAATCAAAATTTTTGTTGCAGGCGGCGCTGAAATTATGGACCAGGAAGGAATTTTCAATCTTGGCAGACAAAACTATTCAGCATTGATGCAGATATTGACCAAGAACAATCTTTCCATCTGGAAACAGGCTGTGGGGGGATATTCAAACCGGACTGTAAGAATGGAAGTTGCCTCCGGAAATATTTATTTGAAAACATCCGGATTAGGAGAGGTGCGGTTATGACCAGCCTGCAAGTAGTGATCAAGGAAATAAAAAATCTAAAACCCATCCCTGCCGTGGTCACCTCCCTTTTGGAAATCGTAGATGACCCCAATGCATCCATGAAAGATATCACCAAAATCATCCGGTACGATCCTGCCATTACCGCCGATATCCTTCGGACTGCCAACTCTGCATACTTTGGTTTAAAACATCCCGCTGAAACCATCCAGGAAGCAGCCACGATGCTGGGCACGAATCACCTTGTGGACCTGGTAATGCTCAAGATAAGCGCCCAGGTAACCAAAGGCACCCAGAAAGGTTATGATTTACGCGAAGGCGCGTTATGGAAGTATTCCGTATCATCGGCCCTCATTGCAAAACAGGTGGCCGACCAGTTGGACCTACCGAATAAAAACAACATATTCACAGCCTCGCTTCTTAAGGATATCGGTAAAACCGTTCTGGATAAATTTGTCCAGGATGCCTTTGAGAAAATCTACAATCTGGTGATCAATGAAAATTTCAGTTTTATGGAAGCTGAAAAACAGATTATCGGCGTGGACCATGCCGAGCTTGGTGGAATGATTGCCAAAATGTGGAAGTTCTCCCCTAAAATGGTCAAAATTATCCGCAATCATCATCTTACCAGCGAAACCATGGTCAGGGACAAGGATATCGCTGTGGTTTATCTGTCCGATTGCATATGCATGATGATGGGCATGGGGGTGGGAGCGGACGGCCTTGCGTATCGATTCCACCAGCAGGCCATGGATTATATTGGCATTTCAGCCGAAGATACATTAAAAATCATCGCGGAGTTTGCCTGCCGGATGGAGGAAGTAGAAGCACTGTTAAAGGTTGCCTGAATCTTTAATCTAACAGCCATGGGCTGACCTAATCTATCAACATCAACACCTATACTCAACCCATGGCTGTCAGATAAGGTTACCTTCGCACCTCGATGCCCTGTTCGGCAAGATACTGTTTCACCGCTTGAATGGGCACTTCTTCCCTATGAAAAATACCCGCGGCCAATGCCGCTTCAGCCTTTGTAGATTTAAACACGTCGGCAAAATGCGCTTCACACCCGGCACCGGAAGAGGCAATCACCGGAATGGTGACATTGCTGCGTACGGCATTGATCAGGTCCAGATCAAATCCGGAGTTGGTCCCGTCCTTATCTATGCAGTTAAGTAGAATTTCACCGGCCCCCAGTTCTTCACAGGCCCTTGCCAGGGCTACCGCATCAAGATCCATGGCTTTCCGGCCTCCGCTCACCGTACACTGGTACCAGCAATATGCTTCACCGTTGGGGCCTTTCTCTCCGGACGTTACTTTTACCACATGGTGTTTAGGGGCATCTTCCGGGCAAGTCACCCATACCCTTTGGGGATCAACGGAAATCACCACAGCCTGGGCCCCGTAAACCCTTGAGATCTCTTCAATGGCTGATTTTTTTGTTTTCTGCCCGGATTCAAGGTATGCCATGGCAATATAAACCGCATCCGATCCAATGGAAATCTTATCCGCACCCGCCCTGAAATACCGGGCCGCAACATCCAGGGACGAATAGTGCCGACCCTGGGCATCTGTAAATTCCCGGATACCGCCGCCAATGGTCAGGGGCACAAACACCTGCTTTGAGGTTTGCTCCAGGACCTTTAGCATGGGCATATCCTCCAGTGGGAAATCCCTGAATCCTGTTATATTCAGAAAGGTGATTTCGTCAGCGCCCTGCTCGTAATATTTCCGGGCCAATTCCACGGGTTTGCCAAGATTTCTGACACTGCCCGCTTCCCTGACATCGTACTGATCCCCCTTGGTAACCACTAAATCCCCATTGTCGTTAGACCGGACATCCAGACAGGCAATCACCCGTTTTGACAACCCTTTGGCCGGTATGTCAGCAGGTCCCCGGGCTTTAAGGCTGTCGGAATGAATGAAATTATCAAGCAGCTTCATGCCGGCAGCCCCGCTTTTTTCCGGATGGAACTGGGTGCCGATGACATTACCCTGCTGCACAGCCGAGGCATAGGGGTAATCATAGGTGGTGGTGGTCAGGATGACCTCCGGGTTTTCGGGCGCGATGTGGTAGGAATGGACAAAATAAAATTTTGTATCCGGGTCCACGCCGTCAAGAAAAGGGGAATCCTGTTTAACATGGATCCCGTTCCACCCGATGTGGGGCACGGACAGGTCCGTTCTAAAGCGTTTAACCCGGCCTTTGAAAAATCCAATGCTCTCATTGGTGGAAACTAGTTCTTCCTCACTGCCTTCAAAAAGGGCCTGCATGCCCACGCAGATGCCCAGAAACGGCCGGTCAGCGTTGAGGTATTCGCGCAAGGGCTCAACAAAACCACGCTCATGAAGAATTTCAAGCATGGCCCCATAATTGCCCACACCGGGAAAAATCAGCCTTTCAGCTGCCAGGATATCTTCAGGTTTTTCAACCATTTTAATGCTGCCGCCCATTTTTTCCACAGCATTGATCAAGCTGCGGACATTGCCCGCCCCATAGTCTAATACGGTAATCTTCATAATTTTGTTCCAGCTGCTGTTGTCATTAACATTTCTCTCCCCAAACTTTCGGAATCTCTTTAATACCCTAATTTTTTTCTTTTATGGCGTGTATAAAATTTTTGCTGCCCAAACCCATCTGTCCTTTCAGATTGTACCAAGGTGATATTTTTTCTAAAAGACCACTCGCTACAAATTTTCGGTAGCCTTCCCGAACGGCTTTTTTATTCTTTGCAAACTGCCCCAATATCCAATCTGTTGTCAGCCGGTCCGGCATAATGCCTTCAAAAAAAGTTGACCCCACCCCTTATGTTAGGCAATTGCATTGAGAAACTCTTTCACCGCGCTAATTACGTCCTGTTTTCTTTCTTTGTGAGGCATGTGACCACAACTTTCTAAGATCAACATAGTGGAAGAACCACCTGACCGCTCAGAAATAAACTGCGGAAATGCTGAAGAGCCGTATTCATCGTTGTCGCCATGAATTGCAAGCAATGGGCATTGCACATTTTGAATGGCGGGCTCCAAACTCCAATCTTTGAACTCGTCAGACAACCATACATCTGTCCAAGCATGAAGTACCCATTCTGCTTTTGACCCATGCCATTTCTTTAAGCGTCCAATCTGTCCGGGCTGCTCGAATATTTTTTGTGCGTCTTCTATCCCTTTAATGGTGAGATCTTCAACGAATGCTTGAGCGGATACCGCGATAACCGCCTGGCAGTCATTGTCTTGTGAGGCAATATTGATCGCCATTCCTCCTCCGACGCTATGACCAAAAAGGACATAGCTATCTATACCCAACGTCTCTTTTATTGACGGGAAATATATGCTTGCCTCTTCCTCGATAAAATCTTTTGAAGGCAATGAACTTCGTGCATCAGATCTGCCAAATCCCAGGCGATCATAAGCGAATACAACTCGACAAAAAACCTTCGAAAGCATCTCTGGAAAGTCTTTCCATAAATCGACACAGCCTAATGAATCATGCAGTAAAATTATTGGTGGCTTTCCATTATCAAATTCGGGAATCCACTTTTTTACGTATACCTGACCACCAGGTATTCCAACTTTTGATTCTTCAATTTCGGTATCGCTCATGTTCAACTTCTTTGCTTATTAAATTCAACTTTATTGAAGATTAACCTGATTTTTATTTTCAGAATCATATTCCGGCATGGATTAAAAATCAATGGAACCCGGGGTGCGGGGAAAGGCGATCACATCCCGGATGTTGGAAATTCCGGTAATCATCATCAAAAACCGCTCAAACCCCATGCCGAAGCCGGCGTGGGGCACGGTGCCGAACCTGCGGGAATCCAGGTACCACCAGTAGGGATCTTTATCAAGACCTATCTCATCCATCCGGGCCTCCAGCACGTTTAAGCGCTCCTCCCGCTGACTGCCCCCGATGAGCTCGCCGATGCCCGGAACCAGAAGATCCATGGCGGCAACGGTTTGGCCGTCATCGTTCATGCGCATGTAAAAGGGTTTGATCTGTCTTGGATAATCCGTAAGAAATACCGGTGTCTTACAATGTTCTTCAGCCAGAAACCGCTCGTGTTCAGACTGCAGGTCAATGCCGTACTCAACCGGATATTCAAATGTTTTGCCGCTTTTTTTCAAAATCTCCACGGCGTCAGTGTAAGTCAGCCGGGCAAAGGGTTTGCTGACCAAGGTTTCCAGCCGCGGTCCCAGGTTTTTGTCCACAAAACGCATGAACAGATCCAGATCTTCTTTGCAATGCGCCATGGCATGGCTGACCAGATATTTAACCAGCTCTTCGGCATGGTCCATATCGCCGTCAAGATCACAGAAGGCCATTTCCGGTTCCAGCATCCAGAATTCTGCAGCATGGCGCCGGGTATTGGAATTTTCCGCCCTGAAAGTTGGGCTGAAGGTATAGACATCCCCCAGGGAAAGGGCAAACATTTCAGCAGAGAGTTGGCCGGATACGGTGAGATTGGCTTCCTGACCGAAAAAATCTTTGGAAAAATCCATTTGCCCCTGTTTTTGCACATCCGCCGGATCAAGGCCTGTGACCCGGAACATCTCTCCTGCACCCTCGCAGTCAGAGCCTGTGATCAATGGAGAGTGAAGATAATAAAAGCCCTTGTCCAGATAAAAGGCATGAATGGCCTGGGCCATCCGGGATCTGATCCTGAACGCAGCACCGTATTTGTTGGTCCGGGGCCTAAGATGGGCAATACTGCGCAAAAATTCATCTGTATGCCGTTTTTTCTGTAACGGATAATTTTCCGGGGCAATGCTGATCACATCCACGGCAGTGGCCTGGATTTCCCACTTCTGGCCCTTGCCGGGTGATGCCACCAGCTGTCCGGTTACGCCGGCCGCAGACCCTGTGGTCAATTTTTCCACCTCACTGTATTCAGCTAGGTCGTTTCCGGCAATCACCTGGATATTGGCCAGACAGGAACCGTCATTGAGTTCAATAAAACTAAAATCCTTTGCATCCCTTTTGGTCCGGACCCATCCCTGTACAAAGACCTCACCCGGTGGGTTAGCCATATCCAGTACTGCCTTTATCTTGGTTCTTTTCATTGCAATTTCCGTTTTTAAAATATATATTTACTGATTTTGAAATAGGTAAAGGTTATTATAAAAATCAGTATCATGCACAAACAAAATTATCAATACATCCTTAACCGGGTCCAGACCCCGACCCGGTATTCCGGCAATGAAATCAACACAGTGAAAAAAGACCTGTCCCAGGTTGACCTGACCTTTGCCCTGGCCTTTCCGGACCTGTATGAAATAGGCACCTCCCACTTTGGGCTTCAAATCCTTTATTCTATTCTGAACAAACGGGACGATATTGCAGCAGAACGGTTCTTTGCCCCGGCCCCGGATATGGAAGCCCTGATGCGGGAAAAAAAGGTCCCCTGTCTCTCCATGGAGACCCGGACCCCGCTTGACCGTTTCGATATCATCGGCGTCAGCCTTTTGTATGAACTCAATTTCACCAATATTCTGACCCTGTTTGATCTATCCGGAATCCCCTTTTACGCGGATCAGCGGGATGACAACTTTCCTTTGATCATTGCCGGCGGCCCCTGTGCCTTTAACCCCGAGCCGTTAGCTGATTTTTTCGATGCCTTTATCATCGGGGACGGGGAACAGGTCATCACCCAGGTGGCAGATACCGTTATTGCGTTTAAAAAGGAGGGTGATGGCAAAAAAAAGACCTTGCTCAGGATGCTCTCCCGGATTGAGGGCGTGTATGTGCCGTCTTTTTTTACCGTATCCCGGGATAGCGACGGCCACCAGATTCTGACCCCGCTGTATGAGGACTATTCCCGTATCAAACGGGCCATCCTGCCGGAACTGACCTTTGCCGATTTTCCCATTTCACCCATCGTGCCCTTTGGAAAACCGGTTCATGACCGTCTGCGCCTGGAAATTGCCCGGGGATGCTCCAGGGGATGCCGATTCTGCCAGGCCGGAATGATTTACAGACCTGTAAGGGAACGAAGCCTGGAAGACCTCCTTGAAATAGCCAAGGCCTCCCTGGCAACCACGGGCTACTCGGACATTTCCCTGCTGTCTTTGAGCACCGGAGATTATTCACAACTGCCGGCATTAATGGAAGCGCTTTTGTTGCTGAGTCAAGGCCAGTGTAATGCCATCAGCCTGCCGTCCATCCGGGCGGAAAAACTGACGCCCCAGCTCATGGAGCTGATCAAAAGTGTCCGTAAAACCGGTTTTACCATTGCACCCGAAGCCGGGACCCAGCGCCTGCGGGACATCATCAACAAGAACCTCACCGAAGACAGTATTGCAAAAACCGTTGAAAACGCCCTGTCCCTGGGCTGGAAAAACATCAAGCTGTACTTTATGACAGGCCTTCCCTTTGAACAGATGGATGACATCCAGGGTATTGCAGATTTTTCCCAGCGCCTGGCCTCTACCTATACCAAGGGAAAACAGATGATCAATGTATCTGCGACCTGCTTTATCCCCAAATCCCACACCCCATTCCAAAATCATGCCCAAATGACCCTGGATCAGACCCTTGAAAAACTGCAGTACCTGAAGGACAATCTGAGGCATCCCAAGGTCAAGCTGAAATGGCAGGATCCCAAGATGAGTCTTTTAGAAGGGGTATGGTCCAGGGGAGACCGGGCCCTGTCGCCTTTACTGGTCAAGGCCTTTGAACTGGGATGCCGTCTGGACGGATGGAGTGACCATTTCAATTTCAGCCTGTGGGAACAGGCCCTTGAGGCCACAGGCATTGATCCTGCCTTTTATACCTCCCGTCAAAGAGCGCCTGGTGAGCCACTGCCCTGGGATCACATTGATTCCGGGATTAAAAAATCGTTCCTGGAAAGCGAATTCAAAAAAGCTGAAGAGATGGCCCTCACGCCGGACTGCCGGGAGGATGCCTGCACCGGGTGCGGCATTTGCAACTTTAAAACCATTGCACCTGTGGTTCAAAAAAACAATGCCGACCAGGAAGCGCTTTCAGAGCAAAGCCTGGATAAAAAATCAGAAAAAAAACCAAACGGGCAGTCGGACCGCCTACCGGACGAGGCGTTTATCAAATACGAATTGAAATTTTCCAAACTGGAAGACGCCAGATTTTTCGGGCATCTGGAAATGGCCACCATTTTCCAGCGAGCCGTCAAGCGCACAGGCTTTGCCGTAAAATACTCCAAGGGGTTTAATCCATCCATGCGCATGTCCTTTGCAACGGCCCTGCCTTTAGGAATGGAAAGCGAAGAGGAAAGTCTTTACATCTATCTTGAAAAAGGATTGAAGCCCCACAGGATTATGCCTGACCTGAACGAGCAACTGCCACGGGGCATTGAGGTTACAGACTGCGCACTTTTCCGTAAATCACCGCAACCCCCGACACCCCGGGACACCTATCAGATTTCATTTGCAGAACCCTGTATCCGCCAACCTGAACTGGACCGGTTTCTGGCCCTGTCCGAATTTATGGTTGAAGATATGAGCAAAAAGGGTAAAATTCGAAAAACAGATTTGCGAAAAGCGCTTTCATCCGTCCGGCTGATTTCCCCTATCCGCCTTGAAATGACGTTGACACCCTATAATGCACGCATTATCAGGCCGACAGAAATTCTGACCAAAGGATTTGGTCTTGATGATACAGCAGTAACGGATGCAAGAATAAAAAAACTGAAGAGTAACTAAAGGAATACCTGAACGGAAACCCGTGTTTGGGCGAAAAGTTGCCCAGATGCAATGCGCAAAAAAAATTTAAAACCGGAGCATACTAATGTATGTGAGGCCCGACCTTCATGATTTGGTACATTTTTTTTTGCAACGCCGCAGATGGGTGACTTTTCGTTCAAACACTAAGGATTTATTATGCTCAAAGAACTTGTTGTCAATTGTGCTCCCCATGAAACCCGGGTCGCCCTGCTGGAAAACGGGACCATAGTTGAAGTTTTTAATGAACGCAGGGATGACACAAGTATTTCAGGAAACATATATAAAGGCAGGGTACAGCGGGTACTTCCGGGTATGCAGGCGGCCTTTGTGGATATCGGATTTGACCAGGCTGCATTCCTCTATGTGGATGATGTGCTGGATTCGGCCAGTCTTAAGCTGTGCAGACAACTGGAACAGGACGCGGATGCAGAAGAGCAGGATGATGATGAACCGGCTGTTGATGACATGGACCAAGAATCCGAGTCATGGAAACCACCCGCACCTGAATGCGCCATCCAAGGACTTCTTGTGGAAGGCCAGGAAATCCTGGTCCAGGTGGCAAAATCATCCATCGGATCCAAGGGTCCGCGGGTCACTACCCATATTTCCCTGGCCGGCAGGTATATGGTGCTTATGCCCACGGTGGATCACATCGGCATTTCCAGGCGGATCACGGACGAAACAGAACGGGCCCGGCTGCGGGACATGCTCAAAGGACTGCGGAAAAATAATTTCGGCTACATTTTCAGGACCCAGGCTAAGGATATCGATGACGTCACATTGTCAAAAGAGATCGATTTTTTAAACAATACCTGGCAGGATATCCAGGATAAAAACCGGACCATATCAGCCACCGCCCTGGTTTATAAAGATCTTAATGCCACCTTCCGGGCTGTCAGGGATCTTCTGGCCAATGAGGCGGACAAACTGGTCATTGATTCAAAAACAGAATATGACAGCGTCCAGAATTTTTTAAAAAAACTGATGCCCGATGTTAACCTTTCCGTTGAGCTGTACCAGGACAAAGAGCCCATTTTTGACGCGTACAATATTGAAGGAGACATCACCCGGGCACTGAAACAGAAAGTCTGGCTCAAATCAGGCGGGTATATTATTATTGAACAGACCGAAGCGTTAGTGGCCATTGACGTAAACACAGGACGGTATGTGGGCAAACGCAACTTTGATGAAACCATTCTGAAGACCAACCTGGAAGCGGTCAAGGAGATTGCCTACCAGGTTCGGCTGCGCAATATCGGGGGCATCATTATCATTGACTTCATTGACATGCGTAAGACCGCCCACAAGGACAAGGTCATGGCCCAGATGCACGAAGCCATGAAAAAGGATAAAAGCCAGACAAATGTTCTTCCCTTAACGGAACTTGGCCTGGTTCAGATGACGCGCAAGCGCACCCGCCGCAACCTGACCCGGACCCTGTGCGAGCCCTGTTTTTACTGTAATGGAAACGGTTACCTGCTATCGGGCAAATCCATCTGCTACAAAATTTACAGGGACCTGGCCGCCGAAGCCAGGGACATGATGGGCAACAGGTTTACGGTAAAGGTTCACCCGGAAATTGCCCAGCTTTTCCACGGCAGTGAAAACCATCTGCTGGTTTCCCTGGAATCAAAATTTTCAAAACCCATTTCCATTTACCCGGAACCCCATTATCATATTGAAGAATACCACATATTTGAGTCCCTTGCCCCGAAAACTTCAAAAAGAGAAGATTGACATTAATAAATATATGAATTAATATTCCATGTTTATTGTAGTTTATGCAACTGATATATTGACAAATAATAACAAGACACAAGGAACAAGAATTTTATGAAACGCACTTATCAGCCAAGCAACCGGAAAAGAACCAGAAAACACGGATTCCTGAAAAGAATGTCCACCCCGGGCGGTAAACGCATCATTAATGCCAGGCGGGCCAAGGGAAGAAAAAGACTGACCACGATTTAAATCTTTCAGGGGTGTATTGAGTAACTTTTCTTTACCCAAAGATGCACGGCTCCGGAAACGGGCCGAATTTTTAAAGCTTTCACGACATGGTAGAAAGATACGAACCAGTTATTTTATAGCTGCTGTTTCCAAGGGAACAGAAAAAAACAATCGAATTGGAATTACCGTATCTAAAAAAGTGGGGAATGCAGTCGCGCGCAACAGAATAAAAAGGCTTGTAAGAGAGTATTTCAGACGCAGGAAAGATTTTGTATCCGGAACAAACGACATCAGCATAATTGCAAGAAAAGGTCTGACAACATTGTCCAATAAACAAATTAATGAAAAGCTTAATAAACTTTTTGAAAAAATTGCATTGGCATAGATGATCAGACAGCTGTTATCCATATTGATCAGGTTTTATCAGATTTTTATATCGCCCCTCCTTGGCACCCATTGCAGGTATGAGCCATCGTGTTCTCACTATGCCCTGGAAGCGATTCAAAAATATGGCAGTATAAAAGGCAGCATTTTGGCAATAAAAAGAATATTGCGTTGCCACCCGTTCCGACCTGGCGGTTATGATCCGGTCCCTTAAATTAGCTTAAATAACCTGTTACTCGATCATCAAGTTTTTAGGGAATTTGTTCAAATTCAAGGTGGAAAAAATTTTTAACCGGAGGAATATACGACATATTTTGAGGATTAAAAATTTTTTCCAACGCCGAAGTTGGGCAAATTGACAAAAATTTGATCATCGAGTGTTAAGCGTCACCTGCCTTTCTCCTTTTTTTACTGTTTTAAGACAACCCCCTTGTTTTTAGGAGAGAAGATGGATGAGCAAAAACGATTATTTTTAGCTGTGGTGCTGTCAGTTGTAGTCCTTTTCGGCTACCAGTTTTTTTTCGCACCCGCACCCCAGCCTAATAATCAAAACCAGGACGCCCCGTCACAGATGATGGATTCGTCTGAATCCGATTCTGCCAACGTTTCGGACTTCACCCCCAAGACAGTACCCGTAACTGCCCCGGCAGCCCAGACAGACTTACGGGACTTTCGTACCATTACGCTGTCCACCCCTTACTACGACATTGCCGTCAGTGAACATAAAGCTGCGGTAACAAGCCTGACCCTCAAGGATTACAGGGAAACCAATGATGAGGGCTCTTCTGCAAAACAGCTGGTAACCAAGGAACTGGCCGATCTTACCGGGGGTATATTTTCCATTAATACCGCCCAGGGAAGTATCAGGGGACTGGCCGATGCCGTCTTCTCTTCCGATGCAGACAGCACGGATCTTTCCCTGAATCAAGGAAAAAAAGACATTACATTTTCCTGGACAAACCCGGACGGCATAACCGTAAAAAAAGTGCTGACCTTCAGGGCGGACTCCTACCTTATTCATTGTGACATCATTGTTCAAAATGGCTCGGGCACGCCGATCGACGACGCTATCAGCATCAGTGTTCCCAGTTATTTCAATGAAGATGTAAAGAAACGCTCCCGGTTCGCATACGAAGGGCCGGTCGCCTATCTTGACAAAAAATTTACCACCATCAAACCCGATGACATTGAAGACAAGGACACCTATTCAGGCGTTGTGGGCTGGGCCGGGTATACCACCCGTTATTTTTTGACGGCGGTGATGCCGGATACCCCGGAGGACGCTACTCTGAAGCTCTCCTTTGCCAATGACGTTGTAACCAACCGACTGGTTGCCAAAATGCCCAGACTGGATCCGGAAAAACAAAACCAGCAGTCCTTTACCCTGTATATGGGCCCCAAAAGCCATAAAATTTTAAGTGAGTATGACAATCTTTTGAAAAAATCCGTTAACTTCGGTTTTTTTGATATCCTGGCCAAGCCGCTGCTCATTGCCATGAATTTTATCCATGGCATGCTCCCCAATTACGGGGTGGCCATCATTCTTCTGACCATCCTCATTAAACTGTTATTTTGGCCCCTGGGTACCAAGAGCTACAAGTCCATGCATGAGATGAAAAAAGTACAGCCTTTAATGATGGAGATCCGGGAAAAGTACAAAGACGACAAGCAGCGCATGAATCAGGAAACCATGGCATTGTACAAAACATACAAGGTCAACCCGGCTTCCGGGTGCCTGCCGCTGCTGGTGCAGATGCCCATTTTCTTTGCCCTGTACCGCATGCTCTACATGGCCATTGAGCTGCGCCACGCGCCATTTGTAGGATGGATTACGGATCTGTCCGGGCCGGACCGCCTGTTTCACTTTAATTTTGCCATCCCTTTCATGGAGGCCCCTTCCGGTATCCCTGTGCTGACACTTCTCATGGGCGCTTCATTCCTGCTCCAGCAGAAAATGGCACCCACGACCGGGGATCCCATGCAGGCAAAAATGATGATGCTTATGCCTATATTCATGACGGTTCTGTTTATCAACTTTCCGGCAGGACTGGTTCTGTACATGTTTGTCAACAACATCATCTCAATGGGCCAGCAGTATTACACACAAAAGATCTTAGCCTAAGGAGGACGTATGAACCAACCTCTTGAATTTACCGGAAAGAATGTCAATTCCGCCATTGATGCGGCTTGCAAGCAGCTTGATATCCCTCAAAAAGAATTAAAATACAAAGTGATCTCAACGGGAACAACCGGTATTTTCGGTATTGTCGGTCGCAAAGACGCCCGGATCCGGGTGACGCTTCCGGCCAAAAAAGCACAACAATCCAAGGAAGACAAGGATGGCATTCTCTCCATCGTTGATGAGGCCTTTGGCCAGAGCAAACCCACGCCAACACCTCAACAGGCATCTCCTGCACCCCAAAAGCCGGCACCGGAACCAATGCCGGTAAAAGAAAAAGAACCCAAAGAAGCACCTGACAGCCTGGATAAAAAAGTTCAAACTTCCGAAAACGAACCAAAACCTGAAGAAGAAGATACCGGCCGGTGGGATGCCCGCCCCGCACCCAGGGCTGAAAGGCCGAACAAAGAGGAACTGCCGCCGGAGCCGGTCTCCCAGGCATCCATTGATTTAGGCATTAAGACGGTGCAAAAAATGGCAGACCTGATTACCGATGACGCCCATGTCGAAGCCATAGCCCAAGAGAACAAACTGACCCTGCAAATCAAAGGCGGAAATACCGGCATTCTGATTGGGCGCAAAGGTCAAACCCTGGACGCCATGCAGTTTCTTACGGATAAAATCATCAACCGCCAGAGCGAATCCCGTGTCAGGGTCAAAGTTGACATTGAAGGCTATATGGAGACCCGGAAGGCAAATCTAAAGCACCTGGCCCTGAAAATGGCGGAAAAAGCCAAAAAAACCGGACGGCCTGCCACCATTAACCAGATGAGTGCCCAGGACCGTCGTATTGTTCACCTTGCCCTGAAGGATGATGCCCAAGTTCGCACCCAGAGCATGGGAGACGGGTATTACAGACGTCTGGTTATTTTCCCTAAAAAACGCAACTCCTACAGGGGGAAAAAACGGTTCAAAAAGTAAATGACGGATACAATAGCCGCAATAGCCACCCCTTTTGGAAGCGGCGGCATCGGTGTCATCCGGATTTCAGGGCAACAGTCCTTTGATCTGGCAGCTAAAATTTTTTCAAAGACACCGGCCGAAGGGGAAAAAAAGGCACCGCAATTTATTTCCCACAGGGTAAGCCACGGCTTTATACTAGACGGGGATACCACGGTTGACGAAGTGCTTGTCATCCCCATGAAAGGTCCGCGTTCCTATACAGCCGAGGATGTTGTGGAGATCCAGGCCCATTCGGGCACCATTGTTCTTCGACGCATTTTGGACCTGCTGTTCAGCCTTGGTGCACGCCCGGCAGAACCCGGAGAATTTACCCGGCGTGCCTTTTTAAACGGCCGTATTGACCTGACCCAGGCCGAAGCTGTGGCAGACATCATTAATGCGCGGTCGGACTCATCCCTTAAATTTGCCGCCTCCCAGAACCTTGGCCTGCTGCGCCAAAGTATCCAGGACATGATATCTGTTTTGACCCAGTTTCTGGCCCGGCTTGAGGCTGCCATTGATTTCCCCGATGATGCCGGCGCATTTTTCTACACCAGTCAGGATAAAACAGAACTTCAATCCGTTGCAGATAAAATTGAGACGCTTATCCAGCAGCACAAGGATGCCTGTTTCTTAAAAACAGGCATACGCCTGGCCATCTGCGGGGAGCCCAATGTTGGAAAATCCAGCATCATGAACCGGATTCTGGAAAAGGAAAAATCAATTATCACGGCCATCCCCGGTACCACCCGGGACCCCATTGAGGACAGCCTGACCATTGAGGGTATTCCTTTTGTCATTGTTGATACGGCCGGAATCCACCAGACCGATGATCTTGTGGAGATCATCGGTATTGAAAAGGCCAGGGACCAGATAGAGGCGGCTGATATTGTCCTGTATGTAATGGAACCGGGAAGACCCTTTCCCGAAAAAACCGTATCAAAAATTCTTCCGGAAGATAAACCGGTCATTTTTGCCATCAATAAAATTGACCTGGTTGATGAACTTGACCTACCTCAACTGACTGAAAAATATACCGACCCAAGCCCCGTGGAAATATCCGCGCTCACAGGAAAAGGTATAAATAGCCTTAGAACAAAGCTTCTGGAAACCTGTATCGGCAACCTTGAGATTGGTGATAATGCAGTCATCCCCAATCTTCGGCATAAAAACGCCCTTGTCCAGGCCCTTGGACATATGACAACTATGATGGAAGGACTTGAAAACGGTCAGGAGGAAGAGACCCTGGCTCTGGATGTTAAAAATTGTATTGACCATCTCGGGACGATTACCGGGGACACTGCGCCTCCGGACATCCTTGATGCCGTGTTTAACAATTTCTGCATTGGGAAATAACAGCCATGGGCCGGCCTGGTATATAAACACCTTGGCTTAGCCCACAACGAAAGTTAAAAAATCTATATAGATTACAAAAACTTTCATATAAAAAAGGTATACTAATGGATTTAGATAAACATTTTGTAAAATATGAAGCGGTTGTCAACATGGTGGACCAGGTCTTTGACCGGGTTAAAAAGGAGTTCCCCAAAGAGGTCTTCTGCAGGGAAAAATGCTCGGATTGCTGCTATGCCATTTTTGATTTGACCCTGATCGAGGCGCTTTACCTGAACCACAAATTTAATGAAAAATTTTCAGGCAGAGAAAAAGCCGATCTCATTGCCATTGCCGATAAAACAGACCGAACTTTGGCCAAAATGAAGCGGGAAGCCTACAAAAAAGTCAAAGACGGGGCTGACCAGCTTGAAATTGTGGGAAAAATGTCCCAGGAACGGGTGCGCTGTCCCCTTCTGGGTGAAAACAATCTGTGCTTAATGTACGAGTTCCGGCCCATTACCTGCAGGGTATACGGGATACCCACATCCACGGCAGGGGCCTCTCACATCTGTGGCCGGACCAATTTTGTCCAGGGTAAGGCCTACCCCACCCTGAACATGGACAAAATATACACCCAGCTCCAGCTGTTGTCTGCGGAACTGGTAAAAGATATTAAATCGTCCAACATCCGGATGCATGAATTGCTTATCCCTGTATCCATGGCGATGGTAACCCTGTTTAACGATGAATTTCTTGGAGTGAAAAAAGATGGGTGAAACATACTTCTCCCCTGAAGAAATAGAAGAAAGAAAAAAGGCCATTTTCGATGCCATGGGAAAACGGGGCCAGCGGCAGATTATGAAAACGGGGTATGACAAATGGGATCCGTTCCAGGAACCAAAAGACCCTATTGATATTCGCAAGGATAAAACCAAACGGACCTCCCAGGAGCTGATCCGGGAGTTTCTCACAGCCATTGATGCGGATGAATATTCCAACACCTATGCCCAGGGCGCCCTTGAAATGTGTCTTGGCATCATAAATGACGAAGAAAAAATCAGGGGTATGTTTGATTTTTCCCAATGGTATGCAAGGCTGCTTGAAAAAGAGGGACATGATTCCCTTTGACCGGGACCGGGCCCTGGATATTCTGAATAATGCCACGGCACGCCTGACGGCCAGGGCTTATATCCGTGAAATCAGCCGGGAATTTTCCCTGACACCATTCCAGGCAAAAAAAGTGGTTACATCCCTTGTTCAGAGCCAGGATGTGGCTTACCAGGATCTGTATGGATCCACCTATGTCATGGAGGGCTTTTCAAAACCGGTCCGGATTACGGACCGGTTTTTTATTTTGCCCCCTGATGTCTCGAGCATTGCGGGTCCCAATGATTTAGATATCCGGATAAGCCCGGGAATCTCCTTTGGTACAGGGCACCACCCCACCACCCGGCTTTGCCTGGCTGCCCTGGACAATCTTTTTTTCTCAACAGGACAGTCAGACCATCTTCAAGGCGGTAAGGCTGGGGATATCGGCACGGGTTCCGGGGTGCTTGCCATAGCTGCCTGCCTTGCGGGCATATCCCGGTGCACGGCCTGGGAAACAGACCCCAATGCTGTCAGCGAGGCCTGCCAAAATGTTGCCGCCAATGGCCTTGAAAACAGGATAAACGTTATCCACGACATCATGACGGCCCAGGACTTAAATCTTTCCCTTGTTATGGCCAATTTAAGGTTTCCCACTCTTAAACAAATTGCACCGGACATTTATTCAATCCTGTTACCTGGTGGACACCTGATTCTTTCAGGTGTCAGGGCCTGGGAAATGGATAATCTGAAAACCCACTACAGCACCATTGGATTTTCCATAGACTGGGAACGGGAAGAAAAGCAGTGGGGAGCCCTGACCATGACCAAAAAGCCATAAAAGGAAGCATGCGACCTGCCATCCAAATGTGTGTAACCATACTTCTGGTTTTAAGCGTATCCCAGGCCAGGTGTGATGTGTACAGCTGGATCGACGAAAACGGAATCAGGCACTTCTCTAATGTCAGTTTGCCTTATGGGGAAAAGGCGACACAAATGCGAGAATCGGTCAGTTCCACCATAGACAAATCCAATTTTAAGGTAACAAAGGTTTTCGACGGGGATACCGTGCAGGTTCAGGGGCAGGATCTTGACTTTCGTATCCGCATGGTGGGCATTGACGCCCCGGAAACCGGTGGATCAAGAAAGAAGGGGCAGCCCTATTCCCAAAAGGCCAAAAAGGTCTTACGGCAACTCATTCAGGGAAAAAAAGTACGGTTGAAACAATACGGTACAGGCGGATACAACCGGATTCTGGCGGAAATTTTTTCCCAGGGTCGCAACATTAATCTGACCATGATCCGCCAGGGTCTTGCCGAAGTTTACCAGGGCAGATTACCTAAAAATCTTGATCCTGCCCCTTACAAGAAGGCCCAGACTGAGGCCAGGCGCAGACGGATAGGCATGTGGTCCCAGGGGAACGCCTATAAGAGCCCAAAAACATGGCGCAAAGAAAATCCCAGATAATGTTTGAACGGATTTACGTCCGGATATTTTGAAAAAATCAGGGGCCGGGTTACGAAAAATTCACCCCGGGTTACAAAATCTGCACCCGTTTTTCTTATTACCGGCTAAATTAAAAGCCATGCCCTAACGTTCTGCCTGAATCAATGATTCCGACGTCTCACCCCTATGCACCTTTATCAGTCCCGGCATAACGGTATTGCGGCCGTTGAATTTTGCTTTGTAAAGCATTGAATCCGCATCTTCAACCAATTTTAAGATATCGGCACCAGCCCCCAATTGAGCCACGCCAAAACTGGCAGTCACCCGTATGGTACGATTATCAAAAGGAATGCGTAATGCGCAAATCTTTTGTCTGAGTCTGTCTGCAAGTTCAATCGCACGGGCTTTATCGGTTTCCGGCAGAATGGCGATAAATTCTTCACCACCGTATCTGGCAAAAATATCCTCTGCGCGTATATTCCGGCGAACCAGCCGGCTGACCTCTTTTAATACCTCATCGCCGCCTAAGTGGCCGTAAGTATCATTTAATGATTTAAAATGATCCAGATCAAACATGAAAACAGACAATGACTTTCCGTGCCGGCCGGCACCTGCCGCATGCCCTTTGAGCTGGGCTTCAAAAGCCCTGCGGTTATAGCAGCCGGTCAAGGGATCAATGGCGGCGGCATCCGTGAGCTGCTGGATCTTAATCTGCCTTGAAAGGGCTGAGTTACAGCCCTGGAGTAGAATGCCGACCACATCATCATGAAATTCAGTAATGGGTCTGCTGGGCATCATATAAAGCCGAGAATAACAATTTTCTTCTTTATGGTCGTAATGCACCAGGGAATCCAGACTGAATTTTTCCAGGCACTCCTCCTGGTCATTATGAACATTAAGATAGGTCAGGTCCTTGGTGTCCTTAATCTTAAAATCCCTTATGATAATATCTTCTATGGAAGTTTTATACATTCTGGGATCCAGCCAGACATCCATCCCGGCGTTCTTTTTGTTCACAAAAGCAAAGAGTCTGTATCCAAGAATATCCTTCAGGCACTCCGCCACTTCATTTATAATTTCTGCAGGGGATGTTTTTCCATTCAGCGCCACAATATGGCGGGCCAGTTTGTTCTGTGCATGGGTCCTGTTCAGGGAAGATCCGAATACCAGGCTTAGAGCAGCTGATAACCTATGGCTGAATCTATAAAGGGTTTTACTCATGGCTCTTCCTTTGATTTAAAATTTAATTATGTACTTTTATTATAAGTATTAACAAAACAAGCAACAAATATACCAAACCAACGCATTGAAATTTATTATCATAAATTTCAATGCGTTATAATCAATTCTATACCTAACTCGAATCCACCAGGCAGGAAAAAATTGCAGGGTTTTGCGTCACTCTCCTGCCACCCCCCGCCAAAGGCCTGACGCCGGAAGGGGCCCTTCATCTTTATGCCCACGGGCATACGAAGATTTCCTTGTCATTAGTTGCCTTTTCAAGTTATTTATCACTCGACGATCTAGTTTTTGTTATTTTGCCCAACTTCTGCGTTGGAAAAAATTTTTAACCTTCAAAATATATTGTATATTCCTCCGGTTAAAATTTTTTTCCGCCTTGAATCCAAACAAATTCCCTAAAAACTTGATGGTCGAGTATCAGCTTGAAATTTATAGACCCATCAGCTATTTACAAACCAAATAGATAGAACAGGCCCGGATGAATGCCCTCTTTTGAAAAAAATAATACAACCCTGATTTTCCCCAGATACAGAAAATTATCACGTAAAATTACCGGACTCTTGCAGGTCTGGGCAGTTCTGCTTATCTTTTTCGCTTTGTTGACTCTTTTTTTGCCTGCGCGGATAGGCAAGCCCCTCTGTTTGATTTTCTTCATGCTCAACGGATCATTTATTATCCTGCTGCTTTCATGGGTTAAAAACATTAAAGAATTTATGAAAGAAACCGGATTGATATTATCTAATTCAAAGGAGTTAATGTGGGCCATGGATTCCCAGCTGAACGTTACGGTCGTTTACGGAGCCCCAGAGCATATATCCGGTAATAACGCCCAAGCGCTTCTAAACAAACCGTTGGCGTCCATTTTACCCGACGATGCAAGGGATCGCTTTAATGCACATATCCGTGAAAACCTGCCCTTTTCCATGGAGTGCCTTATTTCGAACGGCGAAAATTCGACATTGCCTGTTCAGATCCTGGCCGAGCCTATTCATGGATCCGGGCAGGATACATTTCATGGCATCATACGGGATATCTCAGATCAAAAAAAACTACAGGCCCTTGAAAAAAAACTTAACAACTCAAAAAAGTTAAATGATTTAGGGCGTCTTGCCGGCAGTGTTGCCCATGATCTGAACAACATCCTGGCAGGTATTGCCACCTACCCTGAAATACTGCTTCTCGACGATACGCTGGAACCCAAGGTCCGTAAGAGCCTTACCATTATAAAAGAATCCGGCCGGGACGCCTCTAGCGTGGTCAGTGACCTTTTAACCATTTCCAGGGGTATCAAGGAGGAATTTCAAATCCTGAATATCAATACGATCATCGAGCGGTTCATGGCTGCCCTCGAATTTAAAAAAATAAAGGCCCCTTACGGAAAGGTGGAGATTGACATGCACCTTGAACCTGAACTTTTAAACGTTTCCGGCTCCTATATACATATTGAAAAAAGCATTATGCATCTTTTGATCAATGCACTTGAAGAGACTGCGGCAAAGGCAGGTCGCGGCCACGGCACAATCGTGCTTTCAACAGCCAACCATTATGTGGACAGGGAGAAAGACGGGCACACGAAACAAAATCTGACCCCCGGCGAATATGTGATGCTTGAAGTGCTGGATGCCGGCGAGGGAATACCGGAAAATTACTTGAATAAAATTTTTGATCCCTTTTTCACCAAGAAGGAGATGGGTAAATCCGGCACCGGTCTTGGCCTGACCGTAGTAAAAAATACGGTTCTCAACCACCGGGGAAAAATCTTTGTGACGTCTGATGAAAACGGAACAAAGTTCACACTGCTGTTTCCAGCCCTTCGCCCGGAACAGCCCATAACAAATCAACCCGCCTCCATCAAGGAGATCAAAGGAAACGGGGAAACACTTCTGGTCGTGGATGACCTGGCCAGCCAATGTAAAATAGCAGAAACCATCCTTAAAAATTTAGGGTATAAGGTGTTTAGTGTTACGAGCGGGATTGATGCCCTTGATTTCATCATGCAGACCCCTGTGGATCTACTGATTTTAGATATGGTCATGGCCCCGTCCATTTCCGGGCTTGAAACATACAGACGGATCAAAAAAATCCGGCCGGATCAGAAAGCCATTATTGCAAGTGGACATTCGGAATCAGAAGATGTATTAAAAGCGTTGTCTCTGGGTGCAGGAACCTTTATTAAAAAGCCATACACCATATTGGATGTGGGCATTGCCGTAAAAGAGGAACTTGACAAATAATGGATATTTTAAAAACAAAAGTGGAGATGCAGACCTGGTCTGCTGCAAAAAAAACACAGGGAAAAACCATCAGCTTCGTACCCACCATGGGATACCTCCACAAAGGGCATGTTTCACTGCTTGAAATAGGCAAACCCTTAAGTGATGAGCTGGTCCTAAGCATTTTTGTAAACCCCACCCAATTTGGCCCCAATGAAGATCTGGACGCCTATCCCAGCAATATCCAAAATGACCTTAACCTGGCTGAGCAGGCTGGTGTTACAGCGGTTTTCCTTCCGGATAAAAACGAAATGTACGGGCCTGACTACCAGACCCATGTATCTTTGGACCGTCTTCCCCAGTATCTATGTGGCCGGTCTCGTCCTATGCACTTCGGGGGGGTGGCCACAGTGGTGACCAAACTGTTCAACATTGTCATGCCTGATGTGGCAATTTTCGGGAAAAAAGACTTCCAGCAGCTTGCCATTATCAGACAGATGGTCAAGGACCTGGATTTCAATATCCGGATCATCGGCGGGGAGATCATCAGGGAGGAAGACGGGTTGGCCATGAGCTCCAGAAATGCCTATCTTACGCCGGAGCAACGTGCGTCAGCCGTATGTCTTTCCCGGGCCATCAGCCTTTTAAAACAAAAAGTTGCCCAAGGCGTACGGTCTGTTCCGGATCTTGTAAGGGAGGCGGAAGCCTTTATTCACTCATTTGACCACACCCGGATTGATTATATTGAATTGTGCCATCCCGGGACCCTTGAGCCGGTGGACACCGTCCAGGCAGAAACCCTTGTGGCCTTGGCCGTACAGGTGGGAAAATCAAGACTGATTGACAATGCGCTAATTAAGCCGAACTGATATTTTTTTGCCCCGACGGTTTCACCACGACAATCACCCGGCACTCCTTTAAAAAGATGTGGCGTTCGGTGGCCCTGTCCAGGATTTTGGCGTCTGCCATGCTCACCACAATGGCACCGGTTTTGTCCCCGGTTTTTCTTAACGCCTTGACCACCAGGGGATTTGAACCGGTCCTGGCAGAGGCAAGGGCCTGGTCCATGTCGCATAAATAGGCGCAGACCCCGTTCTGAACGGCAAATTCCCGACTGATAAAAACAGATGAATAGATTTCCCTGCCCTGTTCACTGACAATGGTGGGATAAAGTAAAGGCTCAAGATTCAACGTCCTTGCATCTACAATCAGTCCAGTGTACGGCTTGGCCCCGGCAACGACTGAAGGTTTGTTTTTAACCGGTTCAGCCGGCCCATGCTTCAGCGCGTTGATCTTGGGGATCTGCCGGATGTGATCCGGCAGCACCAGTTGAAGAAATCCGCCATAAAATGTGGCCTTTACCCGGACTTCCACGTCCAGGGCAGATGTATACAGTTGACGGTAAACCCGGGCATCCTGGGCAATCTTCTCAATCCCGGCAAGAATGGCATCATGGGTTGATGCGTATTCCCCCACCGTGAGATCCTCTGAAATTTTCACCTGCTTTAGAATAGCAATCAGGTTCCGGGTGGCACTGGCCCTGGCAGACCCCGGCATGGCAACAGCCTTGCCTTCGGCATTAATTTCAGGGGCGGCATGGCCTGTGGCCGTAACAAGACCGATTGTCCAGTCTATGTGTCCGTTTTCAAGGGATTGAAGACACTGGGGCAAGGCGTTTTCCGTAACCATTATCATGCCCAAAACGACAATCCCTAACATCAGCACCTGATGGAGTTTCATCCCTTAAGCCCCCGGCCTGATAATGACGCAAGAAAATGCTGCTCAACCAGATCAGCAAGCGATCCTGTATCCTCTAACCCGAAGCACGGTTTTTCTCGGGGCCGGATATCCGTATCTGTCACAAAGGCAACAAGATTGGGGTCTTCAAGGCACAAAGGTGCTGCATGGGGACTTTCTTTCCTGAAAACTTCAATCTTGGGAAGACGGAATGTCTTGAATCCTTCAGCAAGAATAAGGTCCATATCACCCAGATAGTGAAAAAATTTCTCTTCAGCCGGACGAGTATCCTCTTTTACCAGGGCCACCTTTGTATCCGTCACAATAAGAGAGGCAACAGCGCCGGCATTTTTATGCCGCCAGCTGTCCTTTCCCTGTTTATCAAAATTAGCTTTATGGGTATGTTTTACCGAGCCCACACGATATCCCCGTGCACTCAGCTCTCCGATCAGCTTTTCCATCAAAGTGGTCTTCCCGGAATTGGATTTGCCGACAATTAAAACGATTTTGGTTTTTTTTTCGTTGTTCATATACACAGGCCTGCAGGCTTGAATTTTTTGGGATTAGTTCTAACGTCGGCCGCTGTAAGGGCAGGCCCCCGTGCCTGCCCTAACGAGGGCAACCACAGGGGATTGCCCCTACAAAAAATGGCCGACAATAGAATCAAGCCCAATTTTTTTTATTCTTGTACCATTGATTAAATATCGCTAAGGTATAAGATGCACTTGTAAGAAAGTCAAGAAAAGGAGGATATTATGGATTCATCTTATATTTGCGTTAATCATAATTGTTCGTTCCCAGGGGCAAATCCCTTTGAAATGACATTCAAATCAGAATCCATCATGGATGAGAATAATGTTGCCAGCCTGTTCTGCCCGTTTTGTGGTAATGAACTCATGCTGGTAAAGGTTCCGGATGTATTCCCGGAAAATTTATCAAAGGACAACACACTATAGCATAGCTGAGTCAAACGGAATGTGTTTCGGGCCAGCCTAAAAAATATATGAAGTTTCGATTAAAAATATATTTTGCACTTTTTATTGTCTTACTTGCAGTTGGCAGCATTGGATTCATGGTATTTGAGAATATGTCATTGACCAATGCTATATATTTTTCAATTGTAACTATGGCTACTGTGGGCTATGGCGATATCCATCCCCAAACTGCAATCGGTAAAATTCTGACTATCATCATCATCATTGGGGGGGTCGGGACATTTTTAAGTGTTGTTGCCAGTATTACAGACGTGTTTGTCAATCGTCGTGAGGAAAAAATTCGAAAAGAAAAAGTCAATATGGTATTGGGATTGTTTTTCAGCGAAATGGGGAACGATCTTTTAAAACATTTTGTCAGATTTGATAATGAAGTTAAATCATTATACAAAAATCTCAGGGTTTCAATAAAATGGGAAAATCAAGACTTCAACAAGGCATATGATCTTTTAAAAAAACATCGTATCTCAATCAGTTCGCAGAAAGGAGAGATGCAGGCCCTATTAGAATGTATGCAACGCCGATCAGATTTGCTTTTAAGATTAATTGAAAATCCGATTATTCAAGAACATGAAAATTTTACGGAATTGCTGCGGGCAATATTCCATCTGCGGGATGAACTCTCACAACGCACTAATTTATCTGAATTATTGGATTCTGATCGTAAACATCTTGAAGGGGATATCTCAAGAGTCTATAAGTTGTTGATCTTTGAATGGTTGCGTTATCTTCGTTATATCAAAACGAATTATGGTTACCTTTTTTCTTTGGCTGTTCGAACCAATCCTTTTGACCCGGACGCAACAGTTGCCGTTAGAGACTAAGAAATCCGGATGAGCCTCACCCCATCCAGCCGAAGTCTCGCATTGAGGATCAGGGATCTAAAATGCGCCTGCGCTTTGATCACGGTCTCAGCTTCTTTAACCGAAACGCCCGGATTAATTTTTGACAGGGTGACCAGGCGATCCGTTTCCCGGGTCAGCACTTTCTCCATTTTTGCTACACCTTCAAGCCGATGCGCCTGTGCTGTTTTTCGGGCCAGGTTCTGACTTTTATCCAGCATGTCCGGCAGTATTTCTTGAACCAGTTGCGTCAACTCCAGAAACCAGCCGGGATCATCCGGCATAAGAGAAGATTCCCAGTTGGCAGGCAGATCCCCAGGGGTTAGCGGGTTTCCGTTATGGTCAACCACAACACGAATCGGCATCGCGGGAAGAAACCTGTCGGCCAACGCTTCGTCCCCATCAGGAAGGTCCAGAAGGAAAAGCGTTTCCAAAATTAAACCCTGCCGGCCTGTCCCGGAAAGTCCGGCCACGGCAGCCTGTCCCTCTCCCTGGGTAATAAAATACTCCATCACCTGGCGTACAAAGGGATGATCCCAGGTTAAAAAGTCAAGATCGTCACGGGCAATGGCGGTGGCCCTGTCAAATGTGACAAATTTGCCACCCCCGTTCAATGCGGGAAAATTTTCATCGGTCGTGCGATCGGCTATGAAAGAAACCACCGAATTACCCGGAACCTCGGTAACCTGATCGGTTTCAATCCCGTAAACATCCAGCAGATCCGCCATTAAATTGTGAAGGTCCTGGGATTTTTCCGTTTGCTGAATCACCTGAATTAACGCATGGGCAGATTCCGGTTTAAAGGAATTTAACTCAAAAAGAATATGACGGCCCTGGTTCAAATCTTTAGTAATCTGTCTTACAAAGGCTGCGGTGTCGCGAATCAAAAGGGTCATCTTCTGTGCAATTTCAGAATCAGCCGCGCCAAACGGCTGTTTATCTGCCTGTTCCATCAATTGAACCACACGGGATTTAAATTGGGTGAATACGGCGTGCAGACCGTTGACGTTCTCTTTAAAAATACCAATT
Source organism: uncultured Desulfobacter sp. (assembly GCF_963666695.1). Taxonomy (GTDB): domain Bacteria; phylum Desulfobacterota; class Desulfobacteria; order Desulfobacterales; family Desulfobacteraceae; genus Desulfobacter. The sequence goes on along the minus strand of NZ_OY762947.1, from coordinate 3,578,037 downwards.
CCCCGATCATACCACAGCGCTAAAATCTCATGGGAGGTGTTGCGGATATACGGCACATGGATGACAATTTTTTCTTTTTGGCCGATGCGGTCCACCCGGCCAATGCGCTGCTCTAACAGTTCGGGATTCACGGGAAGATCATAAAGAAAAAGATGATGAACAAACTGAAAATTTCTTCCTTCGCTGCCGATTTCAGAGCAGACCAGCAGCCTTGCCCCTTCAGGATCGGCAAACCAGGCGGCCTGACGGTCCCTGGCAAGCAGGTCCATGCTTTCGTCGAACCGGGCCGCATCGACACTGACATGTGATTCAAGCCCCTGAACTATCGCCTTTGCTGTCTGCTTTGAGCGGCAAATCACCAAAATTTTCTCGGGCTTTAACGTACGGCAGAGTTGAGCAAGACAGGCGACTTTGGGATCACCGCTTAAATCATCTTCCAAAGAAGACTCTCCCTCAAGGGGAATCAGATTGACCTGTCTTTCAGGAAAGCCTTTTATGGAACGGCGCCTGTTTCTGAAAATTACCCTGCCGGGTCCAAAGGCGTCCAGCAGCGACTGTGTTGACTCACCCCGGTCTAATTTTTTCCTGACTTTTTGTGCCACAGCTTTATACCCTTCCAACTCTTTTACAAAAGCTGAAAAGTCATGATATCGGTACGGATCTAGTAGTTTTAACTGGGCGAAATGGGTTTCAAGCCCCATCTGCTCCGGCGTTGCTGTGAGAAGCATCAGCCCCCGGATTTTGGCATTCAAGCCGGTCATAAATTGATACAGGGATGAATCCTCTGTCATATGATGGGCTTCATCCATGACCACCATATCCCAACCCGCGCTGATCAACGCCTTCTTCACATGGTCCGAAGCACTGATAAACGATTCGGAACAGATCCCCTGCTGATCCAAAAGAAATGGATTCATGTCCGGCTCAGTCGCAGCAGCCCCTGTTAAATAATCCTCATCAAAAATCCGAAAAATTAAGCTGAATTTTCGATACAACTCAATAAACCATTGATGTACCAAGGCATCGGGAACAATAATCAGCACCCTTGACATTTGAGAGGTAACCAGAAGACGGTGAAGGATCAGCCCCGCCTCAATAGTCTTACCCAGCCCTGTTTCATCGGAGAGCAGAACCCGTGGAAAATACCGGCCGGACACCTCACCGGCAATATAGAACTGATGGGGAATCAAATCCACCTGACCGCCTAAAAACCCCCTGGCGGGTGATTTTCGGTACGCCCCTTGGGCCGATCGGATACGATATCTTAGATCAAACTTGGCAGATGTTCCGGAAAGTCCGGAAAGAAGCTTGGAAAACGGCATGTCCACGGCTAAAACCGATGACAATTCATACTCAAAAAGCTGTTTTTCCCCTTGAAAATAGGTCAGAATCCCGGCGTTTTCCTCCACCTTTTCCACGGTCATCTGTGTTCCGTCTTCTCCGCTGATCCGGTCTCCCGGCTGGAACCGCATGCGCCTGATGGGCGCTGCCGCCCGGCTGTATTTTCTGGAGCAATCCGAACCGGGAAAAAACAAGGTAATGGTCCTTGGATCAAAAGAAAAAAGAACTCCCAACCCTAACTCAGGTTCGGTTTCGGAAATCCATCGTTGTCCTTTACAAAAACTGCTTGTCCTAGACGCTTCGCTCATGCCGCGTTCAACTCACTAATGATAATTGTTTAAAAAAGTAGGGGTCTTATGCCATCCACGCATGGGGAAGTCAAGCTCTGTCAAGAATGTTGAGCTGAATGTTGATCATTTTGCTGATGGACAAAAAGAAACTTTACTGATATGAAAACCTATTTGGTCGATAATCTCAGCAAAAAATACGGTATCATGAATAGGACCAGTATCGAGGACCGCGACCGGCGCCTCACGAAAAAATTCCGAAACATTGTCGAGGAGAAGAAGAAGCTCCAGCAGCAAACTCCTCAAAGACGCTCATGGTCCGTCTTCACGCCGGCAGGATTCATCATGGCGGCAAGCATCATAGTGGTAGGCATCATATTCATGGTCTACCTAATGATTCCAGAACGCGTGCTGACTGATCCCTCATCCTCCCCGGAAAACGTTGAGATCGCCTCCCCGAAAAATCCTGCATCCATGGATCAACACACATTAACTGATGTTGAAAAACCGGATCTCCCCAATGAAAAGCCGGCCCAAGTACTCCTGTCTGAATCGGTCCCTGTTTTGTCGGCAGAAAAAAAGGAGCCACCGCACTCCGAAGTTCTAAAAACCCCGGAGGCAGTACCCATAGAGACACTTCCGGAAATCGTCAGTACCACCGATGTGACCATCCACGAACTGGTGGTCTGCCGCAGGGTCAAAAACAGGCAATATATTTCTCCTATGAACCGTTTTTCCTTAGAAAACGGTGCCAAACCCGTGGTCTGGACATGGATGAACGTCCTGACCGACAAGCCACCCCAAAGCCTGAGCCACATTTATTACCTCAACGGCAAGAGGTACTGCCGGGTCATTCTTCCGGCCGCCTACCCCAGGACCCGAACCTGGAGCAACGTAAAATTAAACAGACCCGAGCAGGCCGGATCATGGCGTGTGGACGTTGTTAACAGTCGCGGGCAGGTAATCGCCAGAACTGATTTCACCGTTGAAAACTGATGGATTCTTTCATCGTCTTCAATGAAAAATCTGAACTAATCTACCTCCACAATGCTTCTCTTATTGAATACTGCTTTCAGATAGGCTTGGGCGGGCCTATATAAACAAAGGGCTCTCCCAATTCCTATCTTCAAAAACGGCAAAAATCAGGAAAATGGGAAAGGTCAATTTAAATACAATGTGTCGCTGGGTCACATTTTTATCTGGTCACTACTGGCAGAACAAGTCAACGCCATAGAGGCAAGGCTCTCGGGGGTTGATAAATACCATTAGTGCTCTCTGCTGAAAAATTTGAATTGGTAGGAATCGGAAACCCCGGGATACACATAATATTGCTGGCCGGTTTGATGATTTAAAAAGTGTGGAAGTACAGGGATAGTCTACTGTGCCCCTTCGTCTGAAAAGTGGAGATTGTTCTGTAAGTAGTCCTTCGGCTCCACCCCTTGGGTTTGACCTGTCCAATTTTATGTTTCGGGCTCCTAATAATAGATGAAAGTAATGCCCTGTAAAAATCAAAATCCAGTAGTTCAAATTCCTCCTTGCGTTCTAAGCAGCGGTCAGGATATTCTCCAATTATCGTAATTTTTAAATGGATGGCTTCTTTGAGTCTGGAATATTCATTTGAATAAGCCTCTTCTTTTTTTTGGTAAATTTATAACCACAATGGGTGATTCCATCTAAAACAGAGAAAGGAAAATCGTAGGTGTAGACTATGATAAAATCTAAAAGCAGGTATTTCGTTTGTTATATTTTGGCAATTATTTTTAATTGTGCTCCTATTCATGGTGCAACACTCGTCGTTCCAGACAATTATAAAACCATACAAGCAGCTATTAACGCAGCATCTTGGGGTGACGCTATTATTGTTGAAGATGGTGTGTATACAGGAGCTGAAAATCGAAATATTTCATTCAATGGAAAAATTTTAACTCTCAAGTCTCGAAATGGGCAAGAACATACAACTATCGATTGTCAATATTTGGATAGGGGATTTACTTTAACCCAAAATGAAGGAGACAAAACAATTATTGATGGCTTCACAATCCAGAATGGTTATGGGGCTGAGGGAGGAGGGGGAATTTATTGTAAAAATTCAAGTCCATCAATTAAAAATTGTAGGGCTTGGTTCTAACTTCGCCCATTTAGCCAAAGAAATGGAGAAAAATTGAAATTGAAAAAGCCCGAGACAATTTAAGCCCGATCTGATAGGAGAAAATAGGAAAGTGCGAATTATCTTATTTTTTAAATCAATACCAGATCGAGCTATGAAAAGACCATATAATGAATCGGGACATGTAACAAGCATAAACAGGAAATGGGAACGAGCCGAAATAGCAAAACTTGTGCAGGATTTTGAATCAAGGGGGCAGGCCGTTAGCCAGCGTGATTTTTCAAAAAATAATGGTATTGCTCGCTCAACACTTCGGTATTGGGCAGACCGAAAAAATAGTATTGATGCAGATCCAATTTTAATAGAATTTTTTGAAAGTCCAGTTGGCATAGCTTTTTTACACCGATTGATGACATCTGCCCATGTTTCGTTTACTAAAGCTGGAGCGGCCAGCATCCACAATGTCAGCGATTTTTTAATCAGATCCGGCCTATCACCGTTTGTTGCATCATCATATTCATCTCAGCGCAAGGTTTCCGCTCAGATAGATGATAAAATCATCCAATTCGGAAATATTGAGGACGAGAGGCTTGGTCAACAAATGCCTGCAAAAATAATCACGCTTTGCGAGGATGAGACCTTTCACCCTCAAATTTGTCTTGTTGCTATGGAACCTGTTTCAAACTTTATCCTTGTAGAAAGATATGCCCTCAATCGTGAGGCCAAAACCTGGAATGAGGCAATAGACAATGCGCTTTCCGGTTTTCCTGTTGAAGTCATCCAAGTTGCCAGTGATGAAGGCCGTAGTCTTATCAGTCACGCGCTTAAAGGTCTTAAGGTTCATCATTCACCGGATTGTTTCCACGTCATTTATGAAATCGGAAAAGGCACTTGCGGTGCTTTGATGTCAAAAATAAAAAAAGCAGAAAAAGAATACGAAAGAAAGGTCAAGCTGACTCATGACATTGAGCAAAAAAAAGAAAAATTCGACACTGCTGACAAACGCCCCCGGGGACGTAGACCACACTTTGAAAAAAGAATTGAGCAGGCTAAAGCCCAAGAACAATTTGCTCAAAAAAACTTGGATCAGGCCCGCTTAAATTATGAAACCGTACGCAGTGAAAAAGCTAAGATAGGAAAAATTTATCATCCATACAACCTCGAAACCGGCCAGAAGCAGGATTCAAAAACTGTCGACAGCCTTCTGATAGACTGTTTTGATAAAATTCATACTGCCACAGCCAATCTCTCGGATCGATGCAAAGAGCGTGTCAATAAAGCCCAACGAGTTGTGAATAGTATGGTTGCAACCATTGCCTTCTTTTTTCATATGGTCGATGTTTACCTTGATAATATGAACCTATCGGATCGCGACAAAAACCTGATGCACAACTATTTAATCCCAGGTCATTATTTGAAACTGGCGGCAAGGAGGCATAGGGATATTGACCGGAAAACGGAAATCCTCCAGAAGTCCCAAGACTTATTGTCGGTTGTTAACTGTACCGACGGATACTGCGATGTCATTTCAGATTGCAAAATAAAGGAGCTGGAAAAAGCCGCCAAGAGCTGCGCTCAACTTTTTCAAAGATCGAGTTCCTGTGTTGAGGGAAGAAATGCACAATTAGCACTCCGCCATCAAGGAATTCATCGTCTGAGTGATCGACATTTAAAAGCATCCACAATTATGCACAACTATTATATCAAAAGACGAGATGGAACCACGGCTGCTGAACGATTTTTTGAGGCTAAACCGAATGACCTCTTTGAATTTCTCTTGAATAATGTGGACTATCCGGCACGGCCACGAAACCAATTGAAATTAGTGGCTTAAGAATTAGTGGGCGAAGTTAGAACCAAGCCCAAATTGTAAAATAATTAACTGTGAAGCGAATGGAGCAGGAGGGGGGATATACGCTGAAGATAGTTCTCTATTATTAGACAGTTGTATAATAGAATCAAATAAGGCATGTGCTTTAGGTGGAGGAATCTATTTTTGGAACGGTTTCCCGTATGTAAAAAATTGCCGTGTAATTAATAACATGATCGAAAGTTCCTCGGATTGCCAAGCCCCCTTGGGATTAAATGGGCATGGTGGAGGAATTTATTACCGGTATAATGGATTTGACGATATAGAGGGCTCAGCAATATTCGAAAATACTATTATCTCTGGCAATAGCACTTATATCTATGGCGGGGGAATTTATCTTAACATGTCAACCCCTCATTCTTGTTTAATTACTGGTTGTACTCTCTCTTCTAACCAGGCCAGTCAGGGAGGGGGACTATACGGTGGTGATGAAAATACTTTAGTTTATAACACTATATTTGAAAACAATTATGCTACAGGATATGGGGGTGGTGGGATCAACAAATCCAATTCAGTTTTTATGGACTGCAAAATTAGAAATAATACATCCGATGGGGGTGGTGGAGGATTATATTCTTCATGGGCTGGGTCTAACCCACAACTGATAAATTGTGAATTCAGTGGTAATATAGCTTATGGTTATACAGGAGGCGGTGGAATATGCTTAAATAACTGTGCCTCCCCAAAAATTATGGGGTGTGAATTCTATAATAATTCTGCAATGGATGGGAAAGGTGGAGGTATCAGTCTCCATTACCATGCATATTCTGATGAGGAAAAAAGGGGTGAAATAATTAATTGTATTTTTGCAGATAATTATGCTTCTGAAGAGGGGGGCGCAATCCTTTTTGAGACCTACTGTAGTACGGAGATTCCCTTTTATTTCATTAATAATACAATAACACAAAATTCAGGTTTCGATTCTGGAGGAATATATAGCTCTTCGGAACTATCTGTCCAAAATTCAATAGTTTATTACAATAGTCCAAATGATATCATTGGAGATAATGGTCTAACTACGATTTCTTATTGCAACACAACTGAATTAATGGAAGGCGAAGGTAATATGAGCGAACTTCCTGAATTCATAGGTAATGGAGATTTTCATTTGTCGTGGAATTCACCTTGTATAGACCGTGGAACCATGCTAAATGCTCCTGACAGTGATATTGATGGGGATAAAAGGCCGGAGGGTGAAGGAATTGATATCGGAGCAGATGAGTTCGTGGATTCAGATTCTCAAGAAACCATAATTATCCTGACAGATGCCTCGCCAAATGCAACTGTCGAGGCTGATAGTATAGCGAAAATATATGGAACAAACGGGGCAAATAATATTATCGTTGGAAGTGGTGCGGATGTTGAATTAATCAATTTCCCAGGAGAAAACAGCATTATCATTCAGTCCCAAAGTTCGTTCTCTGCTTACCGAACCGGGGCAATGATTATACTTGATGGATCGGACGGCACAAAGATTAAGCTCCCTGCAACCATGACACAACAATCAATTATTATTAATGATGTTGAAAAAATATTGGCTATTGATTCTGGTTGTATAATGATTAACGATCAAATCGTTAATTTGGATTCTGTGGCAATAGAATAATTCTATGATGAAAATTGGGGATGATATTTCCCAGGTATGAAATAGTGGGAGAAAATTAAAAGGGAGGGTTGGTCCCCGCTTTTTAGGAATGGGTTTTAAATAACTTGCCCATTTCAAAACAAGTGACCATTGTAGGCTCTACGTTTGAAGATTCTAATTGGGCATCTTATTTCGTACTCATTCCTAAGCTTCGATAGCAGAAATGATTTCAATAGGCGAACCATACTCGACATATTGAACAGGTCTATTCTACTTGATTGTAGGGCTTTGGGGGATAGGAATAGAGAGAGCCCTATGTCTATTAAAGCTCACTGGCCGTGAATCCAAAACAGGCCGGACTGGAAGAAGTATTGCGGGGTGCTCCGGCTTGATGCCCTGGCGACCAATATAACGTGTATCCCGGGATTTCCGATTCCTACCAATTCAAATTTTTTAGTATACCGTAATCATGGTATTTAAGGACTCCCAAGCTATTATTGAAGCGGCGTTGGCTACTTTTGTTATTGGTTAACTGGATCTAAAACCTGGTAGATCAAATCAAGGGTCTAAGGTGAAGACTACCCTTAGGTCAGGTTCCGTTTTTCGGTCGGACGACTTTCACAGACTGTCCCTGTTATTGAATGCTTTGAAATAGGCATAGACGACTGATTATACTAAATAGTTCCTTAATTTTTGCTTAATTTTTTGTATTCGATCGATTACATCTTTTGTATGCATGCGGTTAAAAAATTACCCTAATTTGACAAATGGCTTAACAGCTTGAAAGACCGCATCACGCGACTTCGCCTAAGCCGCCGTCTCGATAAAGCACAGCGTGGCAACCTCGGTGATGTAAAACCAGTAGTCGAAGGCGTCTTTGAAATGAAGGAACATTTCGGTCCAGGCTGGAGGATGTACTATACTAAGCGGGTGAGAAACTCTGATCATCATGTTTGGTGGGGGCGAGAAGGGTAGCCAGGAAAGCGACATCGCCAAGGCCAAACAGCGGGAAACCACTTTGGAGGATTGAACCATGAAAAAACGAATTGCAGACTTGCCGGATTTTGATATGGCCCAGCAACTTAAAAGCGAAGAAGATATTGCTGCTTACATCACCATGGTGATTGAAGAAGGAGATGCCGCCGAGCTGGCACACGCTCTGGGGATAGCTGCCAAGGCTCGTGGTATGAGCAAAATTGCTATATTGACAGGAATAACCCGTGAAGCCTTATATAAAGCTCTTAAACCAAACGCCAAACCTCGATTTGACACGATTAATAAGGTGTGTGCAGCCCTTGGCGTTCGTTTGGTGGCTCAACCTGCTAACCATCATTGAACTGTGATTCATTTGCTTTTTACTGGATTAACCACATACCAGATAGAATGAATGAAAAAATATTTATGGATTGAGCAATTCAAATCCTGTAGTTGGATCCAATACACGTACAGCACCAGTATCAATTAACTCAAATAAAATAACCTCTAATATATGCCATGTCCTAACACCGCTACGGACACATCCGGTTACGGTTGACTCTTCTCTTCCACAAGCTATGTGCATGTGTAATTTGGGTTCCCCTTTTTCATTAGGGAAGATTGTGCCTGTTCCCACGATTTCATTCACATTATTGAGAATATGTTCCATTGGCGTAATTGATTCTGTCCGTCCATGTTCCGGCCCGACAATTAGTTTACTATCTTTATCCGCTCCTCCGATAATAGTTAACGCAGCCGCTTTTATTCCTTTTTTATCGGCAAATTTTTCAATTTCTTCGTGTATGATATCGCCGTCTTCAAGACGAATAATGTATATTCTTCCTTGTTTTGCCTCTGAGTATTTCATGTGTTAATTTCTTTATTTTTTATAAGAATCTGTTTAAAAGGCTTTTCATTTTCAATATCAGAAAAAAGCTGAACTGACAATAAATGGTTCATACTTGTTGCCATGCGGCCTGTTCAATTATTTGAATGGTTTTTTCCAGGGATTGTTCAGCTTGAATGGACCGTGCAACGGTTTCTGCCCTCATTTGTATATCCGGATTAGACAAACAAAAAGTGAGCGCTTGAGTTATGGTTTTTAGGCTGATCCTGGATCGCCGGACAGGCTTTGCTCCCAATCCTGACATGAAAATTTTATACCCGTGATAATACTGGTCCAAGATATGTGGGACGATAATCTGGGGCCTTCCGGAGCGTGTTGCTGTTGCTGTTGTTCCGGCACCACCATGATGAATGATTGCTGCCGTTCGGGGAAACAGATATTCATGGGGATAATTTCTGATGAAAAACACATCTTTTGAATAGGATATATCCATTGGATTAGGCCACATTTTTGAAATGATGATTCTTTTCTTCAATTGTCGGGCTGCTTTGATCAACAGGGGAACATGCCTGACCTGATCCTTTGGCGGCATACTGCCGAACCCGGCATAAATGGGAGGGGAATCTGAATTAAGGAAATCTTCAAGTTCAGGATAATCCGGTTTTGACATGTGAAGATGCATATACCCGGTCTGGATGGGTCTTGGGGTCACATCAGGCGGGATTTCTGCAATCTGGCAATCACAGGCAGCAATGGGATTGTGCCCCAGTACATGACGCCACAAATGACTTAACGGTCTTAATTTAAATTGTTTACGGTATCGATTTACAAGGCGTTGGGTATTAAAACGGTCGAACCAAAAGGCCAGCTGCCATGTTAGCCGGTTGCACCAACCGGGCAAGGTCTGGGTTTTGACAGCGGGAAACGGATGAAAGGAAGAAGGAAATAATTGAGGTGTAAATACCACGTACAGATATTGAATATTTAAAGCTTCTGCAATTGAGGATAATGCAAACATCAAAGAAGAGCCAACTACCAGGTCAGCACCTTTTATGATATCCGGCAGCATTTGGAACTGGGTGCGGATTTCATTGCGCACATAATTAACAAATTTTACAGCACTGGGGATACTGATAGGATTGTCAATGGAATCCAGAAATTCAGTGACATCGCAACCAAGCCCCTGATAAGGACAACCCAGTTCCTTTGCCCATTCCATTCTTTCCGGCGGTCCGACAAGTAAAACCTCGTGACCTTTTTTTCGCAATCCAAGTGTCAGGGCGACCATGGGCTGAACATCCCCACGGGACCCTGACGTGGCAAGTACGATTTTCATTATTTTACGGCAATAAGTTCAACAGTGAAAATCAATGTAGAATATGGTTCAATTGTTCCCCCACTGCCGGCGGCACCATATGCAAGCTCAGACGGAATATACAGTTCATATTTTGAACCCTCAGACATAAGTTGAAGCGCTTCCGTCCAACCTTTAATCACGCCATTCAGTGGGAACGTTGTTGTTTGTTCTCGTTTGTATGAGCTGTCAAAGATTACACCATCAAGTGTCTTACCTTCATAATGGGTTTCAACGGTATCTGTAGCAGCGGGCTTTTTTCCGCTTCCTTCAACAATCACTTTATACTGAAGTCCGCTTTCAGTAGTTTTAACCCCCTCTTTTTTACTGTTTTCTTCAAGAAATTTATTTCCGGCTTCAATATTTTTTTTCTCTGATTCCATCCGCTCTGCCTGCTTTTTGTCCTCCATCGCTCTTCGAAAATTTTGCATAATGTGTTGCATTTCACCAACAGGCATGTCGGATTGTTTCCCGCTAAACGCCGCAATAAATGAATCCGCAAAAATGTTAGGATCAATTTCAAAGCCCTGTCTTTTAAAATCGCCACCGACACTTTGTCCAAGAACATAACTGACCTTATCTAAATCAACTTTCATTCTGATTCCTTACCTATTATATGATTGACAAAAATCCAATTAATATACACAAAAAGGAATCAGGTTGCATTAATTAAAAAAACAGGCTCTTAGGGATGGTTGCTTTTCCTTTGATTTTATATGAAAATACATAATCGGGATTACAGTTTGTTGAAAGGTTTAGACCAATGATCATTGACGTCCACACCCATCTATACGTTGACAATGTGCCATGAAACATATTTTTGAAAAGATAAAAAAATCCGGCCCCCTGCCCCAGCTGCCCCAGGTCATGCTGCAGTTGATCCGGGCCTTCGGCAGAGAGAAGACAGATGTTGACGAAGTAACACAAATCATCAGCAGGGACGCGGCCCTTACTGCAAAACTGCTAGGCATCATTGCCTCTCCCCATGTAAACCTGGCAAAACAGGTTACCACCATCAAATCTGCGGTGGTGTATCTGGGACTGGATACGGTGCGCAATATCGCCATCAGTTCTTCGGCCATGCAGTTTTTTAAATTCTCCAACGTCACAGACAATTTCAATATCAACAGATTCTGGTATCATTCCTACAAATGCGCGATTCTTGCCCAACGCATCGCCCTTGAAGAAAACCAGATCAATCCGGACCAGTATTTCCTGGCAGGCCTTCTCCATGATATCGGCACCCTGATTCTCATGGCAACCTTTCCCAAGGAATACAAGGAGATTGAAGCCAGGGTAAACCAGGGACAAAACGAATTTGAAGCCCAGGCCGACATACTCAAGATAGATGGCCCAAAGGTCAGTGCCTGGTTGTTCAACCAGTGGCATCTGAGCCCCATGGCATCTGATGCCGTGCAGTTTTTAAGTCAACCCCCGGCACGCATCCAGGAAGAGCTTACCCATATTAAGATTCTTTTCATAGCCAACCTCATGGCAGAACCGGAAAGCACAAATGTGGCACAGGATGTCCTTTTTTTGACGGATATGCCGGCCGACGTGTTGAATGACATTGCGGTCCAGGCTGAAAACGAAGTCCATCAACTAGCCAAAACCCTGAACCTTGTTCTGGGTGCGCCGGAAAAAGGATATAATCTTCTGGCAGATGATCTTAAGGACGTTTCAATGTTTTTCGGCACCCTTGACAACCTGCTCAGGGCAAGGGATGTAAAAACGGTTCTGGAGACAATCCAGCGGGGGTTGGAGATCATTTTCCACATCCCCCGGATCTTCTTTTTTCTCGAGGACAAAAAAAAGAATCTGCTCACAGGGACCTGCGCAAAAGAGGACCGCCATTACAACATCGTCACAAGCATAGCCCTTGCCATGCACAACAATGGCAGCCTGATTGTAAAATCCGTCAAGACAGGCAAAATCACGGCCAGTATGGGCCATGAAAATCTTGCCGTATCCGATGCCCAGATTATCCGCGTTCTTGAAACACCGGCCCTTTATGCCATTCCCATTCTCGGCCACAATGACTGTTTAGGCGCCATGGTTATCGGCGTAGACAGCGATCTTTCCCAAACCCTGGACAAAAACAAAACCCTGCTGAATTTTTTTTCCCGCCAGACCGGCATCTGTCTTGAAAATCTTAATTTCCATTGGGGGTATGCCAGCGATATCAGTGATAAAAAAATGGAGGCGTATGCCACCCTGACAGACAAGGTTGTACATGAGATAAACAACCCTGTTACCATCATTAAAAATTACCTTGAAACCCTGAAGCTCAAACTGCCGGAAAAACATCCTGCCCAGGAAGAGCTCACCGTTATCAAAGAAGAAATGAGCCGGGTTTCATCCCTGCTTGAAGGACTGACCTCGTTTTCAAAACCCAAGGTGGGAGGGGCATTGGAAACCATTGATCTCAATCAGATGTGCCGTCGCGTGCTGGCCGTGTTGCAAAAATCCATTCTTCTGCCCAGACAGATCCGGATTCAAACCGACCTTGATGACACCATGCCAAAGGCCACCCTGGACATCAACGGATTGAAACAGGTGATTATCAATCTGATTAAAAATGCTGCCGAAGCCCTTGAAAAAGGAGACGAAATCCAATTTAAAACAAGGCTTGTTCCCGGCTCAGCCAAGGTATTGATCGATGAAAAAAGAAAACTTCCCGGTTTGGCCGAAATCATCATCCAGGACAATGGTCCGGGCATCCCGTCACATATCAGAGAACGGCTTTTTGAGCCCTATAATTCAAGCAAGGTCGGCGCTCCCAATTCAGGACTGGGGCTTTCCATTGTTCATGCCGTTATTAAAAAAATGCAGGGACGCATTACCTGTGACAGCAGCCGGGGCAAGGGGACCTGTTTCACCATCCTCATTCCCCTTGCCCCCGATACCGGCCCCAGGGCGCCCAAGGGTGGGGGCATGTCATGATAAAAACCGGGCAGATTATGATACAGGAAGGCCTGGTCTCCCCCGGGGACGTGTCACAGGCCCTGGATATCCAGAAAAGAAACAAAGACAGTGGATTTAAGGGCCGTTCCCACCTTTTGGGCATGATCTTGTGCGAACTGAATCTGACCACACCCCTGAATAATTTTTATGTATTAAAAAGACATCACAAACTGATGTCCGTCATGGACCGGTTATGTGAAAAAAAAATGGTGTCCCGGTCCCGGCTGGAAAACATCAAGGCCGAGGCAGAGCGCAAGGCGATTCCCTTTATCTCTTTTCTTCTTGAAAAACAGATCATACCCAAAGCCCGGCTTCAACAGGTGCTTTTTGACCTTTTCGGCATTCCATTAAGACCTGTATCAGACATTATTTTTGACCCAACCTGCCGCAATGATCTGACCGCCGTGATAGACAGGGATCTTGCCGGAAAGCTTGGCATAATCCCGCTGCATCTATCAGGCAACCTCCTGACCCTCGGTCTCACGGATCCGGATAATCTGCTTTTTGTACGCAAACTGGATTTAAAATTTCCCCAGTACCGATTTTTACCCGTATTTATACCCTTTTCCGGGTTTAAATGGTTTTACTCCATCCTTTACCCCAAGGCACCATCAAGTTTCACCCCCAAACGTTTCATGCAACACCCGCCGACGGAAAAAAACGCCCCAAGCGGCGCAGGATATGAAACGATCAGCAATTCAAAGCTGGACAAACATGCCATCGCCCGGTTATTCAGACAATATGAAACCCTGCGGCTGGGACACGAACCCCGGAACAACCATGAGACCTACAATTACCGCCAGAACCTGTTCGCCGATTTCATCCGTGACAGCTATTATGAAATAACCGCCCAAAGCGGCTGCAAAACCATTCAATTTTATGTGACGCAACAAGAGGGCCGGGCCATGGTCATTGCAAAGCCGGCCGACAAAAGCCGGAAGGGAAAGGAGATAACAAAATGACAAAGCTGCTTACCATTGCATCGGGAAAAGGCGGTGCAGGCAAAACCAGTATCAGCCTGAACCTGGCCCTGGCCCTGGCCGATGCGAATTACCGGGTCTGTCTGTTTGATGCGGACCTAGGCCTTGCCAATGTGAATATCCTTACCGGCCTTTATCCACAATATGGCCTTGCCCAGGTGATGGAAGGCAGCCATACGCTTTCGGATATCATGATCCGCAATTTCAACGGCATCGATATAATACCCGGAAGCTCCGGTGTTGAAAAACTGGCGGACCTGACCAGCCATGAAGCCGGGCTTTTAATCCAGTCATTTCTGCAACTGCCCGATTATGACTATTTCCTGATAGATACATCTGCGGGCATATCCGCCCAGGTACTCTCCTTTTGCAGGGCAGCACAGGAGATGATTCTGGTGGTCACACCGGAACCCACATCCCTGACAGACGCCTATTCTTTGCTTAAGGTCCTGTCAAAAAAAGGGGCCATGCCCAAAATCCGGGTGGTGGTCAACCGGGTCAGGACAGCACAGGAGGCAAAAGCATCCTATGCGAAATTGAAAAAAACGGTTTTTAACTTTTTATCGACCCGGATTTCACCCCTGGGTATTGTGGCCCGGGACCCCAATGTATCCAACGCGGTTGTCTCCCAGGTACCGTTTTTCGTAAAATATCCGGATACCCCGGCAACCAGATGTATCAGGGCACTGATGCTTAAACTGGTCAAAGATCCGGGCAAAGAGATGTCTCTTGGGGCGTTCTGGGATCAATGCCTGACAATTCTGGGCGGAATACCGCCCCGTACCCGGGAATCTTTAACAATTGATTCGGATCAAAAAAATGACGGGTTAAATGATCTTAACTCTGATAGTGAAATCCAGTCGGCGCACACCGTAAGCCCTATTAACCGGGCAGAGGAGAGCACAGCCCGGCGCCTTACCGGCATTGAAGAAAAGCTGTCACGATTATTACAGGAGGTCGCGGATTTAAAACATCTGCTTAAGGCCCACCCAAAGAAACCGGCAGCAAAATCCGGGGTTATGGAAACCGCGCCCCTTGATTACCGTCAGATCAACGAACCGGAAGCCCCGGAACACTTTATCCTGGACTTTGAAACCTGGCTGGCAGAACAGGAAAAATCAAAGGCCAAGGGCTTTTCGGCAGTATAACAATTCCCCGGGATCACCGGTGTGTTTGCCCGGATCATCCGACAACTTAACCGTGGTACGACCACAACATATCGTGGCCATGCCTCAGGCTCTTGATCCTCTTTTCATTCTTTGCTATACCTTCTTATAAAAAAGGAACTTCCTATCTATTCTATTCTATTTTATTCTGTTTTGTTCTTATCTGTAAAAGGAACTTCCTATCTGTTATCTGTCGTAAATACATAAGGAGGCATTATGTCCATTTTGGCCAGTATATCGCTCGGACTCTCAACGGATCTGACCAAAGGCTATTGCCCCGGATGGAACCCTGAATCCGGAAAATTAAACATCCTGCACGGTACTCAAAAAGCGCCAATGCAGCCCAAACCCCTTGCGCCTGTATCCGAAAATGGAGACTGGGAATACCCGGAGATCTCACTTCACGAAACAGCACCAGACCTGATAACCGCTTTGCTCGGATATCAGGTGGAACACCCGGCTATCGAAGTTTCTTCACCGGATCTGCCTTCCGGTGCCCTGGCGCTGTGTTCTCCCGAAGGTGCCGAGACCCGGTCCGGGCTGTCTGACGTACTGGGGATTTGCCTTGATGACCCGGATCTAAGGTATGCCTTGGTCAAACTGACCCGGAAGGATAAAACCGTCCGGCATACAACAACAGAAACCGGGGTACTCATGACGGTGAATGCATTGAATCCGGATCCGGCCATCGGCATTGATTCCAATTTTATGCGCGCCCTTGCCCGGCTGAGGTATTTCAGGCCCCAAAACAATCTCGATGAGATCGCCAGGCTCAAGCCGGACGAGGCCAACGAATTTATTGATGTATTTTCCACCTGGGGCACCCATTTTGTTTCCAAAATCACGGTGGGAGACCAGATTATCCAAGTGTTTGCCTACACGTCGGACCGGTTTGAACGGGTCAAACAGGGCTTTTATAAAAATAAGTTCTCCGGCCCGGATTCGGTGAATTTCCAGTATTTCACCACAGACGAGGCCACAGGAGCCTTTGGTTATGTCACAGGGTTCGGCAAGATATTATGCCTGAGCAACTCGGATGAATTCAAGAAGAGCCTGGGCGACGGGGAATGGATGGAGCCTTTCTGGTCCAAAAAAAACAGTGTGTTCCAGATATTTTCCGAAAAAACACGGGTGTCCCTGGACCGGATGAACGAAGATTTTACAGCCCAGGCCCCGGTGAAGATTGTGCTGAGCCCCCTGACCACGTTCACCGAGTACAAACGTACGGCGGTGTGGCGCAGAGTCTTGAAAGGAGCACTCTCTACTGTTTTTAAAGATTCGGTAAATGTCGGATTTGAAAAAATAGATCCCACTGATTTCGCCCGGCTTTTACCGGATGATGAGCCCGGCATTCTGTCCACTATCGCGTCGCCGACAATTAACATATATAAGTCGCGCCTGGACCTTTCGGATATGCAGCTCGTTGCGGCAGAGGAGGTTCAGGACTTCATGGTCTTCGGATATGTGGTGGCCGCCGCAGCCTCAACAAGTCTGCGGATACCGGGCAGCCGCGTGAGATTGTTCGGCTATACCCTGGACATGAGGGCCACAGGCAATCCAAACGTGGTGATCCTTACCGACAAAGGCTATGACGGCCTGACCCTCTCCTGCAGCCGGTTCCTGGGGGCTGCCCGGTTTGAAAATACGGCCGGGTCCAAACACATGGTGGTGGTTGACGGACTGTGCTATGAAGCCGATGAAAAAAGCCGCGTCCGGGTCACCCGGGATATCCGCGGCCTGCCCCCCGACGACAGCCTTGCGGACCTGAAGGACAGCCTTGAATTCTCCCTGGCCTTTGCCGAGGCCGTGCTTGGCCTCCAGTCCGGGGATGCAGACCAGGACGCCCTGCACACACTGATCCGAAACTATTTGGCCTGGATCGGCCGGGTTATTCCGTCCGGCACCACGGATAAAGCGCTTCTGGCCATGAGGGTTCATGCTCTGGACCTGGGCGGGTATTCTCCCAATTCTCGGACTGGTGCATTTGTGCCGATCCTGCCCGCCGACAACTATGAGGCCGGCATTAACCGCATCATGAACTACCTCCAAGAGATCCGGCGACAGATCTCAGAAAACACAATTCAAATCAATCAGCGCAAACAGGCCGAACTCACCATTGACGTGGGCAAGGCCCTCAATAAAAATATTATTGAATCCGGAAAGCTTCTCACCGGCCTGATCAAGGCCAATGCCGATAGTGCAGCAGAGATCGCCAGGCAGTACGATGCGGTGATCACCTCTCGAAAGGCCGAGGCAAAATTTCAGGAGGCCAAGATCGCGGATCTCAAAAAACAGGTCTTTGAACAGCAGGCCGAAGTCAGCGAAGCAGTTCAAGTTTACCGATCCCGGGTTAAACAATGGGAAACCATGGAGTTGATCAAATTCGGCCTGGATGTGTCCACCAATTTATTTGATCTGGGCACCTCGGTGCTGATTCCATCCAGCGCGATTTCGGCAGTCAAGGAATTGGGCAGGGCCGCTCAGATGATAAAAAAGACCTTGAATGTACTCAACGGAACCATGAAATTGTACCAGACCGTGTCCGGCACACTCCAATCCCTGTCCAACGCGGAAAAAACCCTGGACGGCATGGACGGCATGGAATTCGGAGATACCTCCCGAATCAACTGGGACGAGATGTCCATCCAATTGGACGTGGTCATGGCCACGGGGCCCAGCGATGCTTCCGTCATCGAAGCCAAGGCCAAAATGGTGGCAGCCTTCAAGATTCTCGTGGTCCGGGGCAAGGCCATGGTCAGTGCCCAGTCGGCCCTGCACCAGATTCAGCGTGACATTTACATGACCCAGCGCCAGAAAGAGCTGAATATGAACCAGGAGAACCGGCTCAAAACCCTGACCACCCGGCTGAATCCGGAAAATATCAAAAACCTTGACCGTTCCGCCATTGACCTGGTAGGCCTGACCGGGCGGTTGGAATACATGCACCGCCAGATGCTGACCACGTTCTCAAAATCGTTCCTCCTTCAGGACCAGGCTCTCCAATATGCCTGGCTTCAGCCGTCCACGATGATTTCCAGCTACAGCCTGCTCACCTTTATGAAAGCGCGGATTGCCCAGTCTCAGGCAACTATGAACGCAAAGTCACATCTCCTCCAGTACCAGGCTGCTACCACGGATGAAATTGTATATGAGGTTGATGGAATACTCACCGACAGCATCTCCGGCGGCCGTTCCTGCCAAATCGTTATCAACCCGGAATCCAGAGAATTTACCCAGTACGTCAACCTCCGGGTGGTGGGTGTGACTGCAACGGTTGATGGAGTAAAATCCACTGACAGCGGAAAGCTGCTGGTACGGCTCACGTTTGAAGATTTTCCGTTTGTTGACCGGAATGTCGACCGTCAGCCCCTGACCTTTCACACCCCTTGGCGGGAGCGAACCTACCAGTTTGATACGGCCACCAACACCCCGGAGTTCTCGGATAAAGGCCAATCCTGGTCCGACGGCGTCAGCCGAATTACCCCGTTCGGTTCCTGGCGGGTGGATCTGCCGAAAACCGAGCTGAACAAGGGACTGACATTCAAGGCGCACACAGTGAAGCTTCGCCTCTGCTTTATCCTGAAAGCCAGGATCGTTGATAAACCCGTCCGCACCTTTGCCAATCTAACTGCACGCCGAGCAGCCCCCGGTATGGAGATTCTTCGGACCGCAGCCATGAGTGTTGTTACCGCAGGGGCGGTTCGCCCTTCATCTCCTACCCTGATCTCCCAAATGAATGCCCAGGGAAGCACCACCAATGGCTGGGATATTGTGTTCAACATGGGATTAAGCCGGATCAACGCCTCCCTGCGCGATCAGTACAACACGTTGAAACACGCCATCCCGTATAAAAACACCATTGACGCAATCACCCGGACCAAGGTGGTGGAAGGGGTATGGGCCATCAAAAAATTCCATATGGAATACGGGTATCCCTTGCTCACATTTTCGGTGAACAACGACAATACGGTCAAATTACAGATGCCCATTGAAAAAGGAGCTCTGACAAACTGCATTCAGACAGGATCGGACCCTGAGAAATGTGATCCGCCCATAAGCATAGCCGGTAAGCTCCTGACTGCCATTGTCGAGTTAGCCAAGACCCAGGGCACCGTGCAGGTTGACGGGAAAAACCACAACATCCTGAAGGTTGAGCTGGACATGTCCCAAGGGGCATTTACAGTGGACAACATAGAGATCAGCGACGAGGAAAAAGTCGAGCTGAACAAGGCCGTCAAGGCGTATTTTGCGAAAAATCCCGTGATCTACCTGATCAACCGGTTGGACCTGACAAATATCCCGGTCCTGGAAGACATGCGACCCAACGGCTTCCTGTTCAAAGTGCTCAAGACGCCATCGGAAAGCGAAATGCTTCAGATGTTTATCCAGACCGGCAACCGGGCCTTGCTGAACCCCACCCTGACCTTCCTCAACGGCGTATCAGACCCCCTGCCCTCAGGTATGGAAACCTCATTGATTGTTCGCAGCAAATTATTTTTCGAAAAAATCCTGCCGCAGTCTATGACCAAGGGCGGCTGGTCTCTGGAAGGCAGGAGCGATACCGGCAGTGCCAAGGCATCTTGGGCCGAGTTTACCAACGCGCCCGTGTCTGCCTCCGGCATCAGCCTCAAAGATCTGACCCAGGTTTCAACCTATACCAGCCCCCGGGGAATGAGCGGCAGCACCACCACCACCACCTATGCATTCCCCAACAACACGGTCACCTGGAATCTATCGGGAATGACATTAAAGCCCACAAGCGGAGGAGACATGACGCTCTCCGGTTCAAAAAAACAAACCATGACCATCAAAACGACAACCAGTTTTACACACTGGCCCTGCTTTTCAAAATGCACCAGGGTTTCCCATGGGTCATTTACCAACGATGCCACATCCAAAGTCTCTGCCACTGTACCCATTTCCGTGACCGGCGACGGCCGCGACCAACAGATAGCCATTTCCATGGCCGGCCAGGCGGTGACGGTCACAGGCCACTTGGCCGGGGGTGGCCCCTCGGGCAGTGATAATCTTCAGGCACAGGTCAACCAACAGGTCAAAAAGCATGTGCCCGGCCAGGTAGCCGGACAGTTGAATATCAGCTTTAACACCATATCCGTTTTTGCCGTTAAAAATCTGCTCTTTCCCTCCAACAATTATATCCAATTCGCCGAAGCAGCAATTCCCGGCGATATGCTTTTACTCGGAAATTTCAAGGCCATCAGCTAACCTTTTTCCCTAAGCAAAACCGTCGGCGGTCAGAATATTCCCGACCGCCGACGGCGTCGGCATGAGTGAAATTCAGCCGGCGGAAAAGGAAAAATCAAAGTCCAAGGGCTTTTCGGCAGTATAACAATTCCCCGGGGTCTCCGGTGTGTTTGCCCGGATCATCCGACAACTTCACCGTAAACCTGCCTTCCATACCGGGTTCCGGTTGTACCCAGGATAATTTGATCACAATATTCAAAGGATCACCCCCCACATCATTGGTCAGATTGGTGCCGATGCCATAGGCGTCCTTTACCAGCCCCCGGCAGAACGTATGAATTTTAATTGCCCGTTCCACATCCAGGCCGTCTGAAAACACAATGGCCTTGGTCGCCGGATCAATACCCTTTTTCCGGTAATGGTTGAGGATGTTCCGGGTGAAGATTTCAGGGTCCCCGGAATCTTGGCGGACACCGGAAAACCGACCGGCCCGGTTCCGGGTAAAGGCCTTTAAAAAAACCTTCGTGGTAAAGGTATCGGTCAGCGCAATGCCCAGCACATCGGGGTATACCTTAAGCCAGGCATCCATGGCAGCGGCATTGGCCGTGGCATAATCGGTTAAGGCCGCATGGAACATAATCCATTCATGGGCCAGGGTCCCCACCGGAGCAAGTCCGTAAATTCTGGCAAAATGCACATTGGAGGTGCCGGCCAGGCGGTGGTGATCCAGCGCCAGAACATCCTCAAGAAAATGGGCGTGGTTGGCAACGGAAAATCGCCGTCGGGTACCAAATTCCACAAACGTCAGACCGGCATCAGACATCATTTGCGCCTTGGTCTGGTTGCGTTCCCGAATAGCTTGCCTGGACAAAATTTCAGGTGAGGTGACCTTGAAATAGGTTTCGGAAATGATGGCCATCAGCGGCACTTCCCATAAAATAGTCCGGCACCATGACCCGGCCACCCTGACAGAAAGCGTATGTCCCTGCTGGGAAACTTCCACCTGGTCAGGGTCATAGCGGTAAGAAGATAGATAATCCAGGTACGCTGTTGTAAAATAGGGGCAGGCGTTTTCCAGCCACATACGTTCATCACGGGTCAAGCTTAAACCTGCCATCTGCGCCACCCGGTCTTTAATCAAACCGCCAAAGCCTTCAGGAAAAGGGGTCTGCCCCCGGTTCGTCAGTTCATACCGGACCCGGGCCTTGGGATACAGCCGATACACGGCCTGCTGCATGGTGAATTTATACAGATCATTATCAAGTATAGTCTCAATCATCGGCCTATAATATATTTTAAAAAAATTTTGTATATGACAGCTAAAAGAATTATCTTAGGTTATAATTTTCAAAAAGGATAGAGACTTTTCATGCAAATCAATACAAAACAAGACCATACCGCCGTGGTTGTTGTGGATATCCAGGCAGATTTTACCCAGGCCATGCAAGGCAGCCTGGCCGTTGGGGGCGCTGACCGGGAATACCTTGATGCGACAGAAACCCAAACCCGCCGGCTCAAGGCACTTGGTTACCCCGTATATGCCACCCAGGACTGGCACCCGGCAAATCATATTTCCTTTTATTCCAACCACGACAACGCCAAACCCTATGATGTCATTGAAATTGAGGGTCGCCAACAGGTATTATGGCCCCCCCATTGCATACAGGACAGCCCCAATGCCCGGATTTTGATGGATGAGTCCCTTTTTACGGCCATTGTAAAAAAAGGCATGGACCCGGCCTTTGACTCCTATTCCGGTTTTTTTGATGACGGGAAAAAAGAGACCGGCCTGGCGGATATCCTTAAAAACGCAGGCATAAAAAAGCTCATCATTTACGGATTGGCAACGGATTATTGCGTCAGGGCCACGGTCATGGATGCTATAATGCTCGGGTTTGACGTAACACTGATCAAAGACCTGTGCCGGGGTGTTGCCCCGGAAACCACGGCCGCGGCGTTGGAAGAGATGAAGGCGGCCGGTGTCGATATTTGCTGAAAACAAACTTAGGGGCTTAAAAAAGTTGGCTGATGAATAAGAAACAACTCTCCGAACGCGACATTTGTACCAAATTCATCACTCCGACTTTGGCGCAGACCGGCTGGGATATAGCAACCCAGGTTAGAGAAGAATACCCCCTCACAAAAGGGCGTATCATCGTGCGTGGCAAGCTGCATACCCGGGCCAGGCACAAACGCGCCGACTATGTCCTTTTCTACAAGCCCAATATTCCCATTGCCGTTATCGAAGCCAAAGACAATAACCACTCCATAGGCGATGGCATGCAACAGGCCCTTGGCTACGCCGACATGTTGCAGGTGCCGTTTGTCTTCAGTTCAAACGGTGACGGCTTTTTGTTCCACAACAAAATTGCCAAAGACGGCACTATCGAGCGTGAGCTTGCACTCCACGAATTTCCCTCTGTGGAAACATTGTGGCAATTGTGGATGCAACACCATGGGTTGAACGACCGGCAGAATGCGTTGATCCGGCAGGATTATTACAGTGACGGAAGCGGTAAAAATCCCCGCTATTACCAATTGCTTGCCATCAATAAAACCATTGAGGCCATCGTGCAAGGCCAAAATCGTATTCTGCTGGTGATGGCAACCGGTACCGGCAAAACCTACACAGCCTTTCAAATCATCTGGCGTTTATGGAAGTCCAGAGCCAAAAAACGAATCCTTTTCCTTGCAGACCGCAATATTCTGGTTGACCAAACAATGACTAACGATTTCAAACCGTTCGGTTCAGCCATGACCAAGATACAGAAGCGACAAGCCAACAAATCCTATGAGATTTACCTGTCCCTCTACCAGGCCGTTACCGGTAATGAGGAGGAGAAAAACATTTATAAGCAGTTCAGCCCCGACTTTTTCGATCTTATCATCATTGATGAATGTCATCGGGGCAGCGCTGCCGCCGATTCTGCCTGGCGTGAAATCCTTGAATACTTCACATCCGCCACCCAGATCGGTCTGACCGCCACCCCCAAGGAGACCAAAGAAGTCTCCAATAAGGAACGGGCGGAACAGGTTAAGAAGCGGAACTACTTTACCCGGTATGGGAAACAGGCGCGCCGGGTTCTGAAAGCACTGCTTGAACAGTTCAATCTGCACACCATCGTGCGCCTGCCCAAAGGGGTGTTCAGTCCCTATACCAGTATCGCCACCAACATCCTCTTCTTTGAAAAAGGCGGTCCGACCAAGGCGGTCTGGTTCTTTGAGCACCCCTATCCGAAAGGCTACAAATCCTACTCCCGGTCCAAGCCGTTAACCATTGCTGAATTCGATCTTGAAAAAGCGTGGTGGGGCGGAGCCGCCCGCCGTGGCCGCAAGACCACCGAACATGCCTGGAAAATCCCGGCCAAGGCGCTGACAACGCGCAATTATAACCTTGACTGCAAAAATCCATACCAAGAAGAAGTGAACCATCGCGACCCGCAGGAGCTGATGGCCGAATATCAGGACATTGTTCACAAGCTGGAAGCGGCGCAACTGGCACTGAAAACAGAGTTGATGACCTGTCTGGGAGGCAAGGCATGAGCAGGAAGATATTGATAAATCCCGATTACCGCGACTGGCTGAAGGAGATCAAGCAACGGTTACGGAAGGCCCAGGTCAAAGCCGCGGTGCAAGTGAATACGGCCCTGCTGACCTTCTATTGGGAACTGGGCGCGGATATTGTGAAACGCCAGAAAACCGCGAAGTGGGGCAGTGGATTTTTGAAACAGCTCAGCGCGGATCTGATGGCGGAATTCCCGGATATGAAGGGATTTTCATACAGGAATATAAAATACATAAGAAGCTGGCATCTCTTTTATTCAGAAGGGCTTGCCAATTGGGCAACAGGCTGTTGCCCAATTGAGAAGCAGGCTGTGGCCCCAATCGACAGCACAGAGAAAAGGCAACAAGCTGTTGCCCAATTGGTACAAATTCCCTGGAGCCATAACCTGATCATCATCTCCAAGTGCAAAGAAATCACGGAAGCACTCTATTACGTAAACAAGACAATGGCGCATAATTGGAGCCGAAATGTATTGATGCACCAGATTGAGAGCGGGCTGTATCAGCGCGAGGGCAAAGCCGTGACCAATTTTGCCGAAACCCTGCCCGCCCCGCAGTCGGATCTGGCCCAGGAGTTGATTAAAGATCCCTATAATTTCGACTTTTTGACGCTGACTGAAGACTATAACGAACGGGAACTGGAAAAGGCGCTGACCGACCATATCACCAAATTCCTGCTGGAACTTGGTGCTGGGTTTGCCTATGTGGGACGCCAGAAAGGCGTGCAGGTGGGCGAGCGGGAGTTCTTTTTGGACCTGCTGTTTTATCACACCAGACTGCATTGTTATGTGGTAATTGAGCTGAAGACCGGCGAGTTTGAACCGGAGTATGCGGGCAAACTCAATTTTTATTTGAAAGCGGTGGATGAACAGTTGCGCGGTGAGCGAGACGAGCCCAGCATCGGTATTCTGCTCTGCAAATCCCGGGACAGGGTGGTGGTGGAATATGCCTTGAGTGATATCCATAAACCCATGGGTGTTTCACAATATCAGCTCACCCGCGCGCTGCCGGACAATTTAAAACCGAGCCTGCCCTCCATTGAGGAACTGGAAGCGGCATTCGGTCACCCGGAGGGCGATGATGAATAAAGAAACCGCCACCCTGCTTGAACAGCACTTCGATATCGCCTTTGCCGCGCCTGACGGCGTCGCCAAATTGCGGGAGCTGATCCTGACCCTTGCCATGCAGGGCAGACTGGTGGAACAGAACCCGGATGCCCCCCCCCCGCTTCGGAACTACTGAAAGAGATCGAAGCTGAAAAGCAGCGGCAGGTTAAAACAACGACAACAAAATTGAATACTGGTATTTTCAGGAACAACGACAACAAAATTGAATACATTCTACCTATTGAACTGAACCAGTGCCCAGATGCAAGGCGCATAAAAATTTGCAACCAGGATTGCAAATTTTTATGCAACGCCGCAGGTGGGTTACTTTTCGTTCAAACACCCGCTATTTGAAACTGCGCTCGAATAGATCCTGCATCGCAGATGCAGCATCATCGGTGAGATTCCGGGTGCCTGTGCCTGCAAAGGATTTATGGTGAATCACCGGTGTAGCCATCTTCCAGTCATTATCCACCCAGGAAAACCAGGCTTTCCTGTCCTGCTCATAGACAAAAATTGGACGGTTGAACAGTTTGCCCAACTCCACACCCCAGCCGGTGCCGCCCTTAACGGTCTTGTCCGGCAGGATCCACCCTACGGTAAAAATCTGGTATCCATTATTGACCATATGAAAAATGGACTGGATAACCTTTCTGATTCTATTGCCTTTTGAAAAGGATCTGCCCAGGCGGGTCGAGACAATATCCATTGAGATATTTCCCTTTTCAAGCTCCTCCTGATTCAGCAGCCGCACGCCTGTATCCCTGTCAAGAATATTTCCCTCAAAGGAAAAATTAACTTCCTTAACGCCGTATTTTTCTGCAAGTTTTCCAAATTCGGCTTCAGCGCCTCTGTGCCCGCCACTGTAGAGTGTAAATTGAGACGGATCAATATTCATGGTTGTTACTCCTCACATTAAATGTTCACCAAATTAAAAAAACCGGATTAGATTTTAATTTTCAATTGGATACTGTTTCGATAGATCAAGACTTTATCTTATAAAAATCGGTTAATATAAGCAAGCTGGAACCTGTGTCAAGGCAGAAATTAAAAAATATAAACAAAAACACATTTTCCGTTTTAACATATTAATTTGATGACGGGCACAAATGGGAATTAACCTAAAACATAGGTTACAAACCAGTGTAGCCATGATAGACTAAGGTGTTTTAATTTAAAAAGAATAAAGAGGTCGTTTCTGTGAAATCAAAAGCCCTTGAAGTCAACCTTTCAGATACCCAGGCAAATGTCACCATTGATGATCGGTATCTTCTGCTTCTTGACTTTTTTGAAGGATATGTAGGTATTGTCAACCGCCTGGAAATTTTTTTAAAAGAATTATCCCATCCGTATCGGAACTGGGCCTTTATTGTCAATGAGTCCCGGCATTTCTCCCTTCAATATTTTCATTTGTACATCAGCGAGCCCGATGGACGAAAGGTCCTTGATCTGCTCTGTGAGATTTTTAACTCGGCATTTGAATCCGGATCTGATTCTGAAATCAAATCCAATGCCGCAGACAATCTTATGCAAATTCTGCATTATATCGCCAAATCCGGCACACAAGGCGTTAATGTATTCAATGTCACATTGATCCATGAAATTGAACGTATTTTAGCTTTCCAGGACTCTGATTTTTTCTTTTTTGTCTGCTCCTATTACCAGCCCGACGCCCTGGTCAAGCTGATGATAAAAAAAGATGCGCTCCCGGACGACCCCAATTTACGATCTGCCTTAAATAAATTTTTAATTCGCTTTTTTGACGTCTCTTTTGCATTCTGGCTTCGTCAGGATGATCCTGTGATCTGGATGAAAAACAATATAGATGAGTGGCGCGGCGGGCCGGATATACTCACGCTTTTAGACCCGGTATCCCGGAAGCGGATTCAAAAACAGCAACAGACGTTGGCGCAGATAAAAGCTATGCCGTCCGATGACATGGAAGCCTTATCCGCCCTGATGGAACTGACCGGACACAGGGACTATGTCAAACGGTTCAGGGACATACCCCGGCAGATTTTCTCTTTTGCCCCGGAAAAGACCTATGGGAAATATGTCAAGCTGACGTTTTTATTTTATATTATTCATTCACCAGGGCTTTCCATGATACACAGGGAAGCGTTGGGCGATATTCACCGCACCCTGATCACCGTGATTGGAAAACGCGGGGATTATAAAAAGGACATGGTCATTGTTGACCAGACCTTTGCCCTGCTCAAAGAGCACAAAGGGCGGTATCCGGAAACCGTGCTGGAATGCATCCACAAAATCGGTGATGCCGTATACAATACCGACGAAATCGAGCTGATCAATCATTTCATTGACCGATCCGTGGACCATGGGTTTCAGTTCCCGGATATCTCAGGAACCGGAGAAGACTGGCAAATCAAATGCAATGTGGCCCATGTAAAAAATATCCGGGTATTTCTAACCCTGGTGGCCAAGCACCCGAAAAAGTCCAAACGCCTGCTGTCCGCGTTGATCAGCTCACTGGCCGTGGGCGGCGTATTTATCCGGGACACGGACCTGTTTCCCCGGGACATTACCACATTCCTCAACGCGGATATCGCACCGGTATATAATCTGGTCAAACAACTGGCCCGGCTGCTGCCCACCTTTTTCAATGAGATCGGTGCAGAAGGAGAGCTTCGGGATATTTCCACCCGCCTGGATGAATTGGTCTTCCGCAGGGACCGGTTGATCCATTTCCTACGCAAACAAAGCCATGTGGAAAGCTCATCTCTAATCGTGGACTTTATCCGGGAAGTCATGATGTTTTGGAAAACCCTGGATAAAAACCCGCTTAGACCTTATCTGCCCCCGTCCATCTATGATAATATCCCAATCAGCGGAAAATACATTGATGGCCCCCATGCCGTTTTCCGCACCCTGGCCCTGAACAAACTGAAAACGCCGGCTGATTTTCTTGCCGCCCCCAAAGCCTACATTGAGGACATCATTGACAAGGCAGAAGACGCAACAGACCTGGACAGGGAACGCGTTAAACTGATAATCCGGTTTCATGCCCTGCTCAATGAAAAATACGGTATTGAGAACCTGGATCTTGAAAGTTATGTCAACACCCACATCTCCCAGGGCCTGCCCGACCCCGGAAATATCCTCCATGCCCTCGGTGAAACCGACCTGGAAGGCCGGATTGGCGGACTTTTGGCCTATATGGCGGAGTTGAAAAATATTATTTTGTCCAAGGAAAAATTTGCCGTAAACGAAACCATTTACCACAAACGCCACATTGCTGTTGATATCCCGTCCATGTACGGGTCATACAGTGAGGCTAAATTTGATGCCCTGGGTATGACCTTAAGGCTTGAAAGCGTTATCAATGTACTGTTTGAAGATCTGATCAACAGCATTGACCTGCGTCTGATCACCAAACCCACGTTTGTGAAAATCTTTTCCGTTCTTAAGCTTTTACGCCAGGCCCTGGCCCTGGACGGCATTATATCCAACAAGCTGGATACCCAGCTTGAATTCTTAAAATACGCCATTAATATCACGACGTGCTCCTTTACCCAGTACCTGGACATTTTCAAAGGATTTACCAGGGCGGTTGCCGATGCGGTAAACGACCATTTCTACAACCTGCACTCCCTGAACCTGGGAGACCTGGACAACCGCATCGGCCGGGAAAATATACTTGAAAAATACCTGCCGGAAGGGTTCGATTTAACAGCCAATATCCCCAACACACCGGCCGCCGTAAAAATGGCAAAAAAACTGGACCAGCGGGTGGCGGATATTTTTTTCCGGGACCGGATTGCCACATCCCTCGGGCTCCAGCAACTGGATGTATTTTTAAACCGGATTTTAAACACCCTGTTCCGCCAGTCTGAACGGCTGAGCCAGGATGAGCTGTCAGCCCTTCTCAACTACGACCCAAAGGCAGCGATCTGCTCCATTGATGCCGGGGAGATGTTCAGCAACAATATCATTTACCTGGGCAACAAGGGGTTGAATCTCATAGCACTCAAGCGTTTGGGGATTCAGGTGCCCAACGGGTTCATCATCACAACCGAGGTGTTCAAGTGCCTGGATCTCATTGACAATTACATACCGGCATCGAACAATTTCCGGCGGTTGGTGACCCATATGATTACCCAGCTTGAAAAGAGTGAGGGTAAAAAATTCGGGGACCCGGAAAATCCTTTGCTGCTGTCCGTCCGCTCGGGCTCGTCCATTTCACAACCAGGCATGCTGGATTCATTTTTAAACGTAGGCATCAATGAACAGATCGCCGAAAATCTAGCGGAAAAATCGGGAAACCCCTGGTTTGCATGGGACTCATACCGCAGATTTATCCAGGCCTACGGCATGGTTTCCGGCATCCAGAGAGACCGGTTTGATGACATCATCAAAAGCCATAAGGAAAAGGCCGCCATCCAGTTCAAACGGTATTTTACAGGGGAGCAGATGCGCGATGTGGCCCTGGCGTACAAGCAATATTTACTGGACCAGGGCATAAAAATAGTGGAATCTCCCATGGACCAGTTATTTTTATCCATTAAAAAGGTGTTTGCGTCCTGGAACTCCAAACGGGCCAAAAGTTACCGCAATATCATGGGAATTTCCAATGACTGGGGCACGGCTGCGACCGTTCAGTCCATGGTGTTCGGCAACCGGTCCAGGGAATCCGGGTCCGGGGTGGTGTTCACCCACAGTCCCAAACTGCCCGGCGACGCCATCCGGTTGTGGGGGGATTTTACCATTGGCAACCAGGGGGAAGATGTGGTATCCGGTTTAGTGAAAACCCTGCCCATATCCGAACTTCAACGAGAGATGGAAGGCAGGGACGCCAAGATCAGCCTGGAGGAGCGGTTTCCTCTAGTTTTTAAAAAATTGAAAGACATTGTCCTGCAGTTGATTTACGAGGAAGGGTGGAATCCCCAGGAAATGGAATTTGCCTTTCAGGGACAAAAGGGTGAAGATGTCTTTATTCTCCAGGCCAGGGATCTGTCTTTACGGGATAGAAAAAAAGTCAAACGGTTTGATGCTGCGCCGGACAGGCTTGAAAAAATCAGGTTAGGCCAGGGAATCGGTGTGTCCGGAGGCGCCATGAGCGGCAGAATCGTATTCTCCCTGGAAGAGATCGACAGCTTTAGGCGGCTGGATCCGGATACCAGTCTGATTTTGCTTCGCAATGACACCGTGCCCGACGACATCCTGGAAATTGATGCGGCAGACGGCATTTTAACCGCCAGAGGGGGACTGACGTCCCACGCCGCCGTGGTGACATACAATCTTGACAAAACCTGTGTGGTGGGCTGTAAAAATTTGATCTGCAACGAAGAGGAAGGCGTTTGTGAGCTCAATGGTGTGAAAATGAATACAGGGGATTTCATCAGTCTGGACGGTCATAAAGGCATGGTCTACCAGGGACAGATGAAAATCAGCAACCATTTAACCTCAATCTAATAAAGGGCAAAGAAAATCTATGAGTACAGACACATCAAAGATCCTGGGCATCAATGGACTTGGAAGAATTGGAAAGCTGACGTTATGGCACCATGTCGGCAGAAAATTTTTTGATGAAATTGTCATCAATGTGGGCAGAGAGGTCGGTACCGGTATGGATGATCTCGTCCATTACATTGAACGGGATTCCACATACGGCCGCCTGGAGGCATTTTTACACGGCTCCAGGGCAGAATCTGTTATCACGGATGTTGATCCCGAGTCCGGGACCCTTATGGTGAATGGGGTAAAAATAAAAATACTGTCCACGGAACGCAACCCCAAAGATATCCAATGGGCGGAGAATAATGTGGAACTGGTGGTGGATACCACGGGCCAATTTCTTGACCCTAATCTCGAATCAGACGCGCCAAAGGGTTCCATCCGGGGACATCTTGAGGCAGGTGCCGTGAAAGTCATTGCCTCGGCACCCTTTAAACTAAAACAAGGCGCCACGATTCCCGATGATGCGGTGACCACGGTCATGGGCATCAATGACAAAGACTATGACCCTGTCCGCCACTGTATCGTTTCCAATGCATCCTGCACCACCACCTGTCTTGCCCACATGATCAAACCGTTGCTGGATGCCTTTGGTCTAAATCGTCTGCTGTCCGCATCCATGGCCACGATTCATGCGGCCACCGGCTCACAGCAGGTGCTGGACCGGCTGCCCCAAACCGGAAAAACCGATCTGAGAAAAAACCGGTCCATCATGAATAATATCATTTTGACCACCACCGGTGCAGCCAAGGCATTACAACAGGTTATCCCGGAAATGGCCAATATCGGTTTCATTGCCGAGTCCGTGCGTATCCCCACCGCCACCGGATCGTTGATTGTTCTGGTCATCAACCTGCAGGAAGAACTGGACAAGCCGCCGGTCAAAAGGGATCTGATCAACCAGATATATGAAGACACGGCCAAAAAACAGTCCGACGGTTATCTGATCTTCACGGACAAACAGAATGTCTCCTCGGATATCATTGGTACCCCCAGGGCGGCAGCGGTCATCGAAGGCCATGAAACCCATACCCGCACGGCTTGTCTTTCCATAAACCTGGAGCACATGCAGGGCATTGACAAGGAAATGCTGGAAAATATCAACGATCGTGTCTGCGCCATCCAGGTCACCCAGGCAGTTATATATGGATGGTACGACAATGAAATGGCGTCTTATGTAAACATGCTCGGGGACAGAACCGTAACCGTGGCCGAATCCATGGGATAAGGAAAAATGGGATTGGTTCTAACGTCGGCCGCTGTAGGGGCAGGCCCCCGTGCCTGCCCTAACGAGGGCAACCACAGAGGGATTGCCCCTACGAGAAATGGCCTACAATAGAATTAAGCCCGAAAAAATCTATCGATAATCTTTATAATTAATATTGTATCGGGCAGCCTTATAGGAAAATTTCCTTACTGTGATGTTGATCAGTTTGGCAGCCTTGTTTATATTGCCCCGGGTATTTTTCAGGGCATCCATGAGGATTTCCTTTTCAAGGCTTGACACGGCATCCTCAAGGGACAAGGGAAGGGTCTTGGATTTGGTACCGGTCTGAAGAGTTGCCGGCAGGTGATAGGAATGAATGGCGCCTTCATTGCACAGAATGACGGCCCGTTCAATGCAATTTTCAAGCTCCCGGACATTGCCCGGCCAATGGTATTCCATCATCATATCAATGGCCGGCGTGGTGATGCGTTTAATCTCCTTGCCATGCTCTTTTCTGTATTTTTCCAAAAAATGATCGGCCAGAAGAATAATGTCTGTTTTGCGCATGCGAAGGCTGGGGATGTAAATGGGAAAAACATTGAGCCGGAAATAGAGATCATCCCTGAATTTGCCCTGCTGGACCATCTCCTCCAGATTGGAGTTGGTGGCGGCCACGATTCTGACATCTGCCTTAATGGGCTTGTACCCGCCCACCCGTTCAAATTCCTTTTCCTGGAGTACCCGTAAAAGTTTGACCTGGGCCCCGAGGTCCATGTTACCGATCTCATCCAGAAAAATGGTGCCCGTATTGGCGACCTCAAATTTACCTTTTTTTGTGGAAGACGCCCCGGTAAAAGCCCCTTTTTCATGGCCGAACAGCTCACTTTCAATGAGATTATCGGGAATGGCCGCGCAGTTGATCTTAATAAAGGGGTTGTGGTTGCGTTCTGAGTTGTAATGGATGGAATTTGCCACCAATTCCTTGCCCGTACCGCTTTCACCGCGGATTAATACCGTTGCAGAAGAAGATGATACCTGGGAGATCATCTGGAGCACTTCACGCATTTTGTTGGAATTACCAATGATATTGGAAAAACTGTACTTGTTCTCCAGCTCTGATTTCAGCCGCAGGTTCTCGGTTTTCAGCTGCTCTTTTTCCACCCGGATGGTTTCAATGTTGATGACGTGATGGGCAACCATGGTTGCCACCACGGTGAGCAACTTCTCACCATTTTCAAGGGAGCGTTTGCCTTCATAGGGGCGGTCCGCACTAATGGCACCCACCACGCGATTTTCTTTTTTGATGGGTACGCAAATAAAAGAGTAGTCTTGCCCCTGGGTAAGATTTCTGGAATGGGTTTTATCCAGGAACAAAGGTTCTTCACTGATCCTTGGCACCACGGCAGGTTTACCGGTCTGGATCACTTGACCGATGATGCCTTCCCCGGGCAGATATTTGATCTCTTTGGTTTTATCTTCGGAAATGCCGTGGGCCATTTCAATGCGGATTTCCCCGGTTTCAGTATTTGTTAGGAAAATGATTCCCCTTACAAGATTCAGTGATTCAGACAGAACACTTAACACCTTGAACAAGGATTTTTTCATGTCCATGTGCCGGTTTAATGATTGGCTGATTTCGTATAACAGAGAAGTTTCTTCAATGGACTTCATAAGGGGAGTTTCCGCATCAATATTTTTGCTTTTATTTTCATCTTGTCATTTTATCACTTAGTTGCAGCAAAACTGTTGTTCTTGCAGTAACTAAAATTACTAAATGCAAATACCGCTTTATGGCGTAAAAATCAAACAAAAAAATACAATTTTGAATTTTTTAATGCTGTTATAAAGGATAACCATACCTGACAAATTTGAGTTTATAGTCTGGCCTTTAGGCCGTAAAGCCCAATCCCTTAGGCTTGGGATATAAGTTTGCTTTAGTAGGTTTACTTTCTTAAAAAACCATTGTATTTTTTTAAGAAGATGCATATATACTTATATGCTTGTTATAAAAACATATAAATTCCGAATATATCCGAATAAGGATCAGGCCGAATTAATGGCAAAACATTTCGGTTCGACTCGGTTTGTATGGAATTACTTTCTGGCTCAAAGAAAAGAATCATACCTTGAAGATAAAAAATCTTTGAACTATCATGATAATTCAAAAGCATTGACTCGCCTTAAAAAAGATCATGAATTTGAATGGTTGAAAGAGATTAATTCACAGTCATTGCAGGCATCATTGAAAGATCTTGATACGGCATATGGCAGATTTTTTAAAAAACAGGGCATGTTTCCCAGATTCAAGTCAAAGCATAAATCCGTTGATTCTTTCAGATGTCCGCAATCTATAGATATCAGAGACGGTAAATTGTCCCTCCCGAAGTTCAGGGAAGGGATAAAAATCAAACTCCATCGTGAAATGACGGGAAAGATTCTTTTTGCTACAATATCCAGAACACCTACTGATAAATTCTTTGCATCAATCACATGTGAAACAGAACATGAAGCATTGCCACGCACTGATAAACAAATCGGCATTGATCTTGGTATTAAAGACCTGGCTATTTGTTCGGACGGCAAAGCTTTCAAGAATCTCAAGATCACCAAAAAATATGCAAAAAAACTAACATATGAACAACGGCAGCTTTCAAAAAAGAAAAAAGGTTCTGGTAAGCGATTCAAGCAAAGAAAAAAAGTTGCCGTTGTCCATGAAAAAGTCAAGAATGTAAGAACAAATAATATCCATAAATTAACCCATTCGATTGTCAGCGAAAACCAAGTTGTAATAATCGAAGATTTAAACGTAAAAGGCATGATCAAAAGCCACAAGTTGGCAAAGGCAATTGCGGACGCAAGTTGGCATGAACTATCAAGACAGCTTGAATACAAGGCACAATGGAATGAAAGAGACTTCGCCAAAATTGACAGGTGGTTTCCTTCCTCTAAAACTTGTAATGTCTGCAATTTCATTAAACAAGACCTCTCATTAAATGACAGGAAATGGATCTGTCCAAATTGTGGAGCTACTCTTGATCGTGACGTAAATGCATCTAAAAACATTCTTAAACAAGGTTTAAAAATACTGTCTGGTTCGGGAGCCGAATCGGACTCTAAACAAAAACCCGGTAAGGCGTCTGGTTGTAAACAGAGTCGATGAAACGGGAAGTCCAAAGGCTTTAAGCCTTGGGTAGCTCACTCATCTTGATTTTCTAATATGCCGATGGGATAATGCCTCAATTATGACGGACATAAAGCGTATTCTGGTGCTCGGCGGCTGCAGGAGCGGCAAAAGCCGTTTTGCCAAGCAGGCCGCAGATCATATGGCCCGGGACAAAAAAATCTATCTGGCCACCTGTGTACCCACGGACAGGGAAATGAAAAAACGGGTTGAACACCACCAGGATGATCGCGGACCTGACTGGGCAACCATTGAAGAACCCATACGCATCCATGAGACCATTGACCGGGCCTGTGCCCAGGCAAAGGTGATTCTGGTGGACTGCCTGACCCTTTGGGTCTCCAACCTTTTGTTCCGGGAAACAGATGAGGCCGGTATCATGGCGGCGGTGGACCTGCTGGTCGGCGCTGTAAACCGGTCAACCTGCCCTGTTATCCTGGTTTCCAATGAAGTAGGGTATGGCATTGTCCCTGAAAACAGCCTTGCACGGCAGTTCAGGGACATGGCAGGACTTGTCAACCAGCGGGTGGCCCGGGCCGTTGACGAGGTTGTTGTGAGCATGGCCGGTATCCCGGTTCAGATCAAACCGGGCCAAATCCAACCAGGTCAAATTTTCGGAAACGGCGAACCTCAATGACCCGGACGGATAACCCCGGCTTTTTTGCAGACTTACGGGCTTGCATGGCCTTTATTACCATTCTGCCCACGGGAAAAAACCCGTTATATTCTCCTGTGGGCATGATCCGCTTTTTCCCCGTGGTGGGGCTGATCATCGGCGCCCTTCTGGTGTTAACCGATGTTCTGGCATCCATGGTCTGGCCGGCACCTGCCGCAGCCCTTGTTGATCTCATTTTCCTGGTGGCCGTGACCGGGGCCTTTCACCTGGACGGTCTTGGCGATACCGCAGACGGAATATTCAGTCATCGGGGCCGGGAGCGGGCCCTTGAAATCATGAAAGACTCCAGAACGGGCATGATGGGACTGGTTGCCGTTGTTTTAGGTCTGGCGACAAAACTTGCCGGGATCTGGTCGATTAAAACCAATTGTTCTCCGGTTCAGGCCATGGCCATATTTTTCCTGGTGCCCTCTTTTTCCAGAGCCGCCATGATATTCGGCATAAAATATCTCAATTACGGCAGAAAAGGCAAAGGTACGGGCAAGGATCTGTTTGACCGTCCGCTTAATTTAAAAGATTTTTATCTGTGTCTGATCCCGCTGGGGTTTTCGTTGTTTCTGGGGTATAAGGGCCTGATATTGATTTTAGGATTTGCCCTGGGCTGTGTTGCTATTTTAAAATTTTACAAACAAAAAATGAACTGCATCACAGGGGACATGCTTGGTGCTATGACCGAATTGATGGAATCCTGGCTGTTCATGGCCGCCGGCATGAATATGTTTTAATAACCGCCCAACTTCTATATCAAAACAAATCCAATAAGGATCAATAATGGCCAAGAAAAAAACAGCGCCGAAAAATAATAAAAACTTTGAAGAGTCCCTGTGGGATTCGGCAAACCGCCTGCGGGGAAGCGTCGAATCTTCCGAATACAAGCACGTTGTCCTGAGTTTAATTTTCCTCAAGTTCGTTTCCGATAAATTTGAAGAGCGCCGGGCGGCTCTCATCGCAGAAGGCCAGGAAAAATACACTGATATGGTGGAGTTCTACACCATGAAGAACGTCTTTTATCTGCCGGAGACCTCCCGCTGGCGTTATATCCAGCAGCACGCCAAGCAGGACGACATCGCCATCAAAATTGATTCCGCCCTGGCAGCGGTGGAGAAGAGCAACGCCTCCCTCAAAGGGGCGCTGCCGGACAACTACTTCTCCCGCCTGGGCCTGGATGGCAGCAAGCTCTCCGCCCTCATTGATGCCATCAACAACATCGACACCGTGCAGGACAAACAAGAGGACGTGGTGGGGCGGGTCTATGAGTATTTTTTAGGCAAGTTTGCCGCAGCCGAAGGCAAACTGGGAGGCGAATTCTACACCCCCAAATGTGTGGTCAATCTCATTGCCGAGATGATCGAGCCCTACAAGGGCAAAATTTATGATCCCTGCTGCGGTTCCGGCGGTATGTTTGTCCAGTCCCTCAAATTTGTGAAGAGCCACCACGGCAACACCAGAAACATCTCGGTCTACGGGCAGGAATACACCACCACCACCTACAAGCTGGCCAAGATGAATCTGGCCGTACGCGGCATCTCGGCAAATTTAGGGGAAGTCCCTGCCGATACCTTTTTCAAGGATCAACACCCCGATTTAAAGGCGGACTATATCATGGCCAATCCGCCCTTTAACATGAAAAAATGGCGGGCCGCCAATGAGCTCACCGACGATTCAAGGTGGGATGGGTATGAAACCCCGCCCGTGGGCAATGCCAATTATGCCTGGATTCTCCACATGGTCTCCAAGCTGTCGGAGCGCGGTGTGGCAGGCTTTGTGCTGGCCAATGGGTCCATGTCCACCAACACCAAGGGCGAAGGATTGATCCGTCAAAAACTGGTGGAAAATGACCTGGTGGACTGCATGGTGGCCCTGCCGGGGCAGCTCTTCTACACCACCCAGATTCCCGTTTGTCTCTGGTTTATCACTAAATCCAAAAAAGCCGACAGCGAGCTTGGGTTCCGCAGCCGTGAGGGGGAGACGCTTTTCATTGATGCCCGGAAGATCGGCGAGATGATCAGCCGGAAGCAAAAAGAGCTCACCCATGAAGATATTGACGCCATCGCCAAAACCTATCACTCATGGCGGTATGATCCCGGGAGCGCGGGCGTCCCGCCCGCCAATGCAGGCGGGACGCCTGCGCTCCCAGGTTACGAAGACCAGGCCGGGTATTGCAAATCCGCCACCCTGGAAGAAATCCGGAAAAACGATTATGTGCTCACCCCCGGACGCTATGTCGGCGCACCGCCCCTGGAAGATGACGGCATCCCCTTTGAAACCAAGATGACCGAAATGAGCCGGACCCTTTACGCACAGATGGAAGAATCGGCAAAGCTGGATGCAGTGATTAGGGAAAATTTGGAGGTGTTGGGTTATGGCGAATAATAGTGGAACAGCTTGTTCCACTATCGAGGAAATGCGTGAATCCAATCGAGCCTTGATCATCCTTTCGGCCACATTGGGTAGGGGCGGATTCCATATCCGCCCCCGAACAGGGCAGATATGGAATCTGCCCCTACAGTTTGGACCAAACGATCATCAAGACCTCCAATCGTATTGAAAGCGCCAGTAAACCTTTGGTATTAAAACAGAACGTGCCTGAAAAAAGTACAGGAAAGAGGTTCAGGAAAAAAG
Source organism: uncultured Desulfobacter sp. (assembly GCF_963666695.1). GTDB lineage: Bacteria > Desulfobacterota > Desulfobacteria > Desulfobacterales > Desulfobacteraceae > Desulfobacter. The sequence continues at coordinate 3,539,525 of NZ_OY762947.1, read as the reverse complement.
AGAACTCAGGTGGTGCAATGGGTGGGGCAATAGGTGGGGCAATTAGGATTAGGTAGCCCAATAGATACCCCAATTGCCATCACCGAACGGCAAAAAGATATTCTTTAAAGGATAGTAACGAAGGAACCCGCGGTCATTTGGAAGTAACCTTGAAAAAAAACAATGATATTTAATTTACGAAGCAGCTTGCTGCGTAATTATCGGAATTCACAGGTTACAAAATTAACAAGGATAGATAAGGTGATTCGGGAAAATATGGAGGTGTTGGGTTATGGAAAGTGATTCTGAGTATCATGGCCTCCCTCTATTAGGAGTCAACAGCTCTTGGCCTATTATGACGTTGGAAAATATCTGTGATGGTATTTTTGACTGTCCGCATTCAACGCCTAAGCTTTCAGACTGATGGCTACTACATTTATATTCAGAACACAAGAGGGTACTATTGGAAAAGTTAGATTTGTCACAAAAATGCAGTAAAAATTTCTAGAATTTGGACAGTCTTTATTCAAATGGACTGTAGCTGAACGAGCTAAATATGTCTCAATACGGTGATAAGTCTGCTTTTTAGTCGTGAAAAGGTACTTATTTTGGAGATGCAGCAGAAGTGCCCCTTCGAAAAATCGAGAGCTTTGTCTTGGTCAAAGAATGGTATTACTTCGGCCTTGTCCAGAAATAATAAACCCAACATTTCTTCAATTTGGATAAATTCCAAAAGTTTCCAGCTTCCACCTTAATTGATTTAATCGTTCTAAGACCTCAGTTGATAGAGATGGAACTGTAGCTGAAAGATGCCCCAATATGTCTACAATCAGAAAGCTAACCGTTTCCAGAACAATCCTTCTTTGAAAATTCAGAGCCAAGTAATTTCTGGTAATAATCATTGACGGTAAAGAAAGATGCTAAACCGCCAGATGAACGCCACCCTGGAAGGCATGGCCCAAGCCCTCTTCAAAAGCTGGTTTGTGGACTTCGATCCGGTGATCGACAATGCCCTCGCCGCCGGAAACCCAATCCCCGAAGCGTTCGCCGCCCGTGCGGAAACCCGCCGCAAAGCCCTTGCCGATGGGACTGCCAATCGTGACGTTGCCAAGCAGTTTCCCGCAGCGTTTGGAATCCGCCCCTACGGAAGAAATGGATGGATTCCGCCTGTTTTATCAGGCGTGGCAATTCGTCCCCAGCTTGGGGACTAAACAAAATTTATGATTCAGCATTCTTTAAGCAGATAACAAAATGGAAAACAAGTCATGATCCAGTATTCAAAATTTATAAATCAAATGAACACCATTTCTGATGAATTAATCCGGGAATCAATAGACCTGGAGTGTAAACTGGCTGCAGGGCGGGATGTGCGCTTCCGAAATTTTTGGCCCACTTACAGGGAAAGACCTGGAGTGTAACACGAATGGTGGTAAAGATTGTACTCTTGGGGGTGCGTGAAAAATAAGATCAGTTTCATGTTGAAGGCATCGTGAATCCGTCGAAAATGAGAAAAGAGTTGTTTGAAGGGATGAATAACCGCCAGAAGGTAGTTGCAGTCTGCTTACGGATGCCATGGTTTCAGAATTGGTACTGGAAGAAAAAACAGTAATGATCGTGGAAATTCCCAGGGCCACCCGAAAACAACGGCCGGTTCATCTGACACCCAATCCATTTCAGGGTAATACCTATCGCCGTTTAAACGAAGGTGATATGGCTCTTCCGGATGGAGAGGTTGATGCTGGCGGAACAGGTGGAAGACAGCCGAGATAACCGTATCCTGAAAGGGTTTGATATGGCGGATCTTGATATGGAAACCTTCCGGGTTTATCGGCAGATTTTTTCAAATCGGGAACCGGGGCATCCATGGAATGAACTGAACGATCAAGAATATTTACGCCAGATCGGTGGATGGAAAAAAGATCGGGAAACGGGAGGGTCCGGGCTTACCGTGGCAGGCCTGTTGATGTTTGGGCAAATGGTCTCCATTCAAGATGAGTTTCCCAATTACATGCTTGATTATCAGGAAAGAGAAGATGACAAGGCGGAAAGACGCTGGGTGGATCGGATTACATTGGATGGGAAATGGTCCGGCAATCTCTATGACTTTTACCGAAAGGTTTATCTGAAACTTACCGCAGATCTCAAGGTGCCCTTTGTTCTGGAAAAGGGAGAAAGAAAGGATGAAACGCCGGTTCATGTGGCATTGCGTGAAGCGCTGGCCAATACGCTGGTTCATGCAGACTATTTTAGAGAGCTTCGGTTTTGGTGGTGAAACTGCCGGATACTTTCAGTTTTCGCAATCCAGGATTGATGCGGATTCCCGTTGAAATTGCACTTCAAGGCGGGGAGCCGGATTCCCCGAAACTCGTACGCTTCACAAAATGTCTTTGGTAGGGGTCGATCCGCCAGGTACAGGTATTCAGGGGTCGGTGAGCCCTAAAATCCTCTATGGATGCTGCTTGCAGCACTGGAGTCCGCCGGATCTCTACGACTCGTTGAAGCCATACAATCAGACACGTCTTAAACTTCGCATGATTGATCTTTTTCCAGAAGAGGTGATGTCGGGATTGCAAGAAAAATTTGGAAGGGCTTTTGACCAGTTGGGCTATTCTGAACGTGTTGTCCTGGCTTTGGCTGCAAGTGAAGGAACGGTCAATCACGCACGGCTGAAATCGGTGACCTCAGAGCATCCGGTGGATCTATCCAAAACATTACAGCACCTTACGACACTGAATATGCTGGAGTCGACCGGTGGCCGGGGAGCCATATATTACATAAAAGGCGAGTTTATTCCAAAACCGGAAGAGGTGTTTGGATCTTCTTCCGAAAGTTCAGTAGACAGCTACCCGAATAAGGAGAGCAGCTACCCGAATTTGAGTGGCAGCTACCCGAATAAGAGTGCCGGCTTACCCAATTTGAATGAAAATTCCCGGCGTCTGGAAGAACAGAGAAACAAAGACGGATGCCTTGTGTCTGAACATCTCAGCTTGCCTGTCATTGATGACTCTTACCCTTTTATCAGATGAATTGCTCGAATCATCTTGAGGTATTGGCAACGGAACCCCGTAACAAAAAACGACTTAATCCAGAACGTTTGATAAAGGTTATCCTTGATATTTGCCAAGGGAGATATGTAACAATTCGCAGTTTGGCAAAACTGGTCAATCGACCGCCCCTGAGACACTCCAGGATCAATATTTGAAGAAACTGGTGCGGGAACGAAGACTTCAAATGGCCTTCCCTACGACACCGACGCACGAACGGCAGGCATACTCCACCACACCCGTTCCTCCATTGGCCCAAGAAATGCCACAAGGAAAACAGGGATGAAATTTACCGAATCCCAACTTGAAGCCGCCATCATCGAACTTCTCGGAGAAATGGGTTATCCCCATGTGCAGGGTGAAACCATTGGTCGACAGCCGGAAGAGGTGTTAATCAAGGATGATTTACGAGCCTTTCTCTCCCGGCAGTATGCAGCAGACGGCATCACACCCGGTGAAATCGAGTCGGTTATTCGGCAACTGGCGGCCTACTCATCAGCGGATCTCTACGAGAGCAACAAGGCCATCATGAAGCTGGTCTCGGATGGCTTTCTACTCAAGCGGGAAGACCGGGAGCAGAAAGACCTCTATGTGCAGCTGATCGACTATTCCGCCTTGACCGCATTTCGAAAGCCCAGGGCAGGCGAGGTGCCCGAGATTGTAGCGGAAGAACAAGCAGTCTATGGCACGGACACCGGGGCCAACATCTTCAAGATGGTGAATCAGCTGGAGATCACCGGGCATGAAAAGCGGATACCGGACGGGATTCTCTACATCAACGGGCTGCCCCTGGTGGTGTTTGAGTTCAAGAGCGCCATCCGGGAAGAGGCCACCATTCACGATGCCTTCATTCAATTGACGGTGCGCTACCAGCGCGACATTCCGGAGCTTTTCAAATACAATGCCTTCTGCGTCATCAGCGACGGCGTGAACAACAAGGCCGGGTCATTTTTTGCTGCATATGAGTTCTTCTATGCCTGGCGCAAGACCGATGGTGGGGATCTCATCGAAAAAGACGGTATCGACTCCCTCTACTCAATGATTCACGGTCTGTTCCACCCTACCCGCCTCTGTGATGTGATCCGCAACTTTATCTTTCTGCCGGACACCTCCCGGAGAGAAGAAAAAATCCTCTGCCGCTATCCCCAATACTACGCCGCCACCAAGCTCTATCAAAACATCCTGGGGCACATCCGGCCCAATGGCGACGGCAAGGGCGGCACCTACTTCGGAGCCACAGGCTGCGGTAAAAGTTATACCATGCTCTTTTTAACGCGCCTCTTGATGAAAAGTGTGGCCCTGTCCAGCCCCACCATTGTGCTGATCACCGATCGCACCGATCTCGATGATCAGCTCTCAGGGCTCTTTACCGGCGCCAAGGGCTATATCGGGGATGAAACCGTGATCAGCGTGGAGAGCCGGGAGCATCTGCGGGAGTTACTCAAAGGGCGCAACAGCGGCGGGGTGTTTCTCACCACCATTCACAAGTTTACCGAGAGCATTTCGCTTTTGACCGAGCGAAGCAACGTCATCTGCATTTCAGACGAAGCCCACCGCAGCCAGATCAATCTTGATCAAAAGGTGAGGGTCACGGAACAAGGGGTAAAGCGCACCTTCGGGTTTGCCAAGTACCTCCACGACGCCCTGCCCAACGCCACCTATGTGGGGTTCACCGGAACGCCCGTGGATGCCACATTAGATGTCTTTGGCGAGGTGGTGGATGCCTACACCATGACCGAATCGGTGGCAGATGAGATCACAGTGCGCATTGTCTACGAGGGCCGGGCAGCCAAGGTGGTGCTGGACAACAGCAAACTGGAAGAGATTGAAGCCTATTACGCCCAGTGCGAGGAAGAGGGGGCCGGCGACTACGCCATTGATGCCAGCAAGCGGGCCAATCTCCACATGGACGCCATCCTGGGAGATCCCGACCGCCTGAAATCATTGGCAGCCGATTTTGTCAATCACTACGAGGCCCGGATTGAAGAGGGGGCCACCGTTGCCGGAAAGGCCATGTTTGTTTGCAAAAACCGCCCCATTGCCTATGCCTTCTACAAGGAAGTGGTCGCCCGTCGTCCGGAATGGGCCGAGGTAAAGGTGTGCGCCCATGGTGAAACCCTGACCCACAGAGAACAAAAAGAGATCATGCCCATGGCGCGCATCAAGCTTGTGATGACCCGTGGAAAAGATGACGCCCCCGACCTATACAAAATGCTGGGAACCAAAGCAGACAGAAAAGAGCTGGATCGGCAGTTCAAAAAAGCCAAGTCCAATTTCAAGATCGCCATTGTGGTGGATATGTGGCTCACGGGCTTTGATGTTCCTTTCCTGGACACCATGTATATCGACAAACCGGTTCAACGCCACAGCCTGATTCAGACCATCTCCAGGGTGAACCGCAAATACCTTCACAAGGAAAAGGGGCTGATCGTTGACTATATCGGCATCAAGAAGCAGATGAACCTGGCCCTGGCCCACTATGCCAAGACAGACACCACCAACTTCGAAGACATCAAGCAGTCCGTTGGCGTGGTAAAGGATCATCTCGATTTGATGCAGGCGATTTTTTATACGTTCGATACCACGCCCTATTTCTCCGGCGAGCCCACCCGGCAGCTCTACTGCCTTAATATGGCGGCGGAGTTTGTCCAGCAGACCGGCAAGCTGGAAAAGCGTTTTATGGCCCTGTCCAAGCGAATGAAAGCCGCCTACGACATCTGCGTGGGAAGTGATCAATTCACCCAGGACGAACGGGACCGGTTCCACTTCTACATGGCGGTGCGGTCCATCATCTTTAAGCTCACCAAAGGCAATGCCCCGGATCTCTCCCGGATGAACGCCAGGGTGCGGCAGATGATCTCCGATGCGTTGAAAAGCGATGGTGTGGAAGAGATTTTCAAAATGGGTCAGGGGGACACCACAGCGGTGGATATTTTTGATCCGGATTACCTGGAGAAGATCAACAAAATCAAGATGCCCAACACCAAAATAAAGATGCTCCAGAAGCTGCTTTCCAAGGCCATTGATGAGTTCAAGAAGGTGAATAAGCTCAAGGGGGTGGATTTTGCTGAAAAGTTCAAATCCCTGGTGGAGCGGTACAACGACCGGAGCGAACAGGATATCCTCAGAAGTGAGGTGCTGGAAGATTTCACCGATGAAATCATTGACCTCTACCACGCCATCAGAAAAGAGCGGGAATCATTCGCCGATATGGGCATTGATTTTGAAGAAAAAGCCTTCTATGACATCCTGAAAACCCTCACCATCAAGTACGATTTTAAATATGCGGAGGATCAGCTCATCACGCTTGCCCAACAGGTGAAGGTCATTGTCGATGACAAGGCCAAATATACCGACTGGAGCCAACGCGATGACATCAAGGCGGAGCTGAAGGTGGATCTCATTATTTTGCTGGCGGAGCATGGATATCCGCCGGTAGATCGGGATGAGGTGTATAAAGAGATCTTTGAGCAGGCGGAAAATTTTAAGAGGAATAGATGATTCAGGGCCACGGCGGAAATAAGCAGCAGCTTGCAGACCGAATAGGCTGCAGGGTTGAGGATATCATTGACATGAGTTCCAACCTCAATCCCCTGGGGCCGCCGAAACGCATCCACGCCTTTATCCGGGAAAACATTCATTTGATTCATGCCCTTCCCGAACCGGATGCAGCCGGCATGTCCAAGGGGTTTGCAGACTATCACGGCATTGATCCCGGCTGTGTGATAGCCGGCAACGGCACCACCTTTTTCATCTATACCCTGCCCCTGGCCCTTGGGGCAAAAAAGGCCCTGATCCTGGGTCCGGCCTACGCCGACTATGAAGATGCCTGTGCGGCCCTCAATGTAAAGACCAGTCACTGTTTGGCCGTGGCCGAAAACAATTTTGTTCCGGATCTGGATCAGTTATCTGCCGAGGCTCAACAAGCCGACCTGGTGTTTATCTGCAACCCGAACAATCCCACAGGCGCCCTGATTGCCAAACAGGATCTGGAAACACTGATTCGCCGCCACACGAACACCTGTTTTGTGGTGGATGAATCCTATCTGCCCTTTGTACCGGATGCAGAAGATTTTCCCTGATAACCCAGACACACCTGCCCAACCTTGTGGTGCTCTCCTCCATGTCCAAAATTTTCAGGATTCCGGGGCTGCGCACAGGTTTCTTAAGCGGGGCAAACGCCTTGATCCGGAAAATCATGGTCCATTACCAGCCCTGGAGCGTCAATGCCCTGGCCCAGGCAATAATCAAGGATATATACGATCATCCGGGCGACATTTTGCCCTTTTACCGGCAGACCCGGGAATTCATTGTTAAAGAACGCCAAGCTTTTGTCCATGCCCTGGCTGAAACAGAGGGCATCCGGCTTTTTGATACACCGGTTTACTTTGTGTTGGCCCGGCTGGAGCGGATCTTAGCCCCTGAGTTGTGCCGCCGGGTGGGAGATGACGGATTCCTGATTCGCGACTGTTCCAATTTTAAAGGGCTGTCCGACCGGTTTGTTCGATTTTCCCTGAAAACACGTGAAATCAACCTGGCCCTGGCCCAAAGCATCAAAACAGCCCTGGCCCGGGCATAGGAATAACCATGCTTTTTGATGTGACCTGGCAAATTATTGCTGCCGCCTTTATCCTGGATGTTCTGGCCGGAGATCCGGGATGCCTGCCCCACCCCATTATCTGGATGGGCCGGGCCATTTCATTTTTTGAGCCTGAATTTCGAAAACGGATTAAAAAGCCATTCCGGGCTGGTCTTCTCTTTGCCCTTTGTCTGATTGTCACAGTCTTTGGTCTGACCTGGGCCGTCGTTTTTATGGTTGGCCGGATTCATCCGGTTGCGGCCGCCATTGTCCAGGCCATATTGATTTTTTACAGTTTTTCCACCAGAAGCCTGTACAAGGCTGCCATGGACGTATTTAAGCCCCTGATACTGGGCGACCTGGCCCAGGCCAGAATCAAGGTGGGGTATATTGTGGGACGCCAAACCAAAGACCTGGATGAGGCGGGCATCACCCGGGCAGCCTGTGAAACCGTGGCGGAAAATTTCGTGGACGGATTTTTGTCGCCTTTGTGTTTTGCCCTGTTGCTCGGGGCTCCCGGCGCCATGATGTATAAGATGATCAACACCCTGGATTCCATGGTGGGGTATAAAAACGACACCTATATCCTGTTCGGCAGGGCGGCAGCCCGCATTGATGATGTGGCCAACTACATCCCGGCCCGGCTCTCCATCGCCATGATTGCACCGGCAGCAGCGATCCTTTCCCTTTCCCGGGGCAGGCGGGCGCTTTTCACGGCACTCACCCAAGGTCGCAATCACAAAAGCCCCAACGCCGGATTCCCAGAGGCCGCCTTTGCCGGGGCGCTGGGCGTTCGGTTCGGCGGTCCCAATATCTATCACGGCAAGCTGGTGGACAAACCCTATATCGGCGGTGCGTTCAATGACCCCAGACCTGCCCATATTGAAAAGGCCTGTGAGTTAATGATGCTGTCGGCCCTTGTTTCCGTTGTATTGGGCTGTCTGTTGGCCTGGAGTCTGTTTTAACATGATGAAAAGACCTTTCAGACTGGGCACGACTTCCTTTATCTATGCGGATCATATCATCCCCAATATAAAAAAAATCGGTGCCTTTTTTGACGAGATCGAACTTCTGGTCTTTGAAAGTAAACCCGAAGCGGTGATACCATCCCGGGAGGATGTGAGGGAACTATCGGAACTATCCCGGGACCTGGACCTGACCTATAATGTCCACCTGCCCACGGATATCAGTTTAACTGCACCGGACCTTCGGCTGCGCCGGGAGGCCGCAGACACCCTGAAACGGGTCATTGAGCGATTTTCCATTGCGCCTGTCACACGCTTTACGCTCCATCTGGAAATGGATAAGCCCATGCCGTCACAGGATGGTATTGAGGCCTGGCAAAACAATGCACGACAGGGGCTTGAATTGCTGGTGCCGGCCCTGGAAGACCGGACAACGGTTGGCGTGGAAACTCTTTGGTACCCCCCAGATCTTTTTAAAAATCTGGTGAACGAATTTGGCCTGTCCGTCTGTGCCGACCTTGGCCACCACATCAAATACGGGTATGACATAAACCGAACCTTTGAACTGTTCGGCCCAAAAATCAATCTGATTCACCTTCACGGTGTGGATACGCGCCTTGAACCGCCCCGAGACCACATCGGCCTTGACAAAACAGCACCAGACGAGTTCAGGAAAATTGTGGACCTGTTGAAACACTACACGGGAACCGTCAGTCTGGAGGTGTTTAACCTTGCCGATCTGCAAGGGTCCCTAACTGCACTGACCGGAATTTTTAACGACATACCCTGTATATAAAAGCCATGGGCTGACCGGGTTCTCACCGTGGTTCAGCCCACAACAAAAATATAACCATTTTGGGGATTGGTTCTAACGTCGGCCGCTGTAGGGGCAGGCCACCGTGCCTGCCCTAACGAGGGCAACCACAGGGGGATTGCCCCTACGAAAAATAGCCTACAATAGAATCAAGCCCCCATTTTTAATTAAAATTACTGATTTTTACTGTTTTTACTTGGTAAACTCGATCAGTTCCCGGCAAAAGGCATCAATCTTTTCAACCATGGCCTGCTCATCCTCGCTGGTGGGGGCTCCCTGCCATTCGTAAAAACCGAGCAGATCCCAGCCGGACTTTTCAATTTTGGATTCAAAATCCCGCTGTGCCCCGCCAACCCATCCATAGGAGCCGTACCTGAACACCTTTTTGTTGGTCACCTTTTTGACAAGCAGTTCCTCAATCACATGGGACATGGGCGGAAAGACCTTGTACTCGTAGGTGGGCATACCGAAAATGAGCCCGGCGGACTTCCAGGCGTTGGCCAAAATATAGCCGATGTCATCACCCGGAGCCTGGTAAACATGCACCGGAATCTTGTGTTTTCTTATGGTCTCAACCACAAGATTCAGCATGGATTTTGTACTGCCGTACATGCTGGACCAAACCAGGGTAATCTCCCGTTCTGCGGGCCCCTTGCTGTACTCTGCATAGCGTTTGTAATGATCGATGATCACGCCGGGGTTCTCCCGCCAGATAATTCCGTGGGAAGGACAGATGATCTTGATATCCAGTCCGGACAGTTTGGTCAGACCCTTGAGTACAAAGCCGGAAAATGCCGAGACGATATTGGCGTAATAACGCAGTGCCTCATTTTCAAGAAAAGCATGTTTTTCCTCGGAGAGCTGGTCGTCAAAAATGGTGTCGTCCTCTACTTTGCCGTAGGAGCCAAAGGCATCGCAGGCAAATAGAATTTTCCGTTTTGTCTCATAAGTCATCATGGTTTCAGGCCAATGGATATTGGGCGTTTCAAAAAACTGAAGTTCATAGTCCCCAACTTCCAGGGTCATGCCGTCCGTGACGGCCACGGCCCGGTCCGCAGGGACCCCGGCAAAGGCTTCGAGCAGGGGAACCGCTTTTTTGGTACAGTAAATCACGCCCTTGGTATTTTTTTTACAAAATTCCCGCAGCCAGCTGGAGTGATCCGGCTCCATGTGGTTTATCACGATGATATCAATGTCCTCCACAGCCAGGTTGACTTCTTCCATCTGTCCGGTAATGGCCTTGGGAAAGTCCATGATGTCCTGGGTCAGATCAATGAGCACGTTCTTTTCACCCTTGATCAGATACGAGTTTATGGAAATGCCGTGGGGAATAGGCCAGATTCCCTCAAAAAGGTAATTCTCGTCTTCAATGTTAACCCCAAGGCGGTAAATATCATCTACTATTTTTTGAAATTTCATCAATCCTCCTCTGCTAAAACCAAATTTTCAGTTTATAAAAAAACTCTCTCTCAATAGTCTGTCAACCGCGAGTGTTCACGCCGCCCCCTTGCCGCCGGCAAGCTTCAGGTAATGGGCCCCTTCGTTTTCCCTGCCCCGTTTTATGCACCCGTTGGCAAAAATCCGGCACTTTTCTTTAAAGACCTTTAATGCGGCCTGTTCCTGATCCGAAGAGAGGACATTGGACTCAATCAAATTCAGGATGGACTGAATCCGGTATTTATCCTGGGAGTGGGCGGCGGACAACTGATCCCCATGCCCTCCGGTTTTAACCGTTAAGGGAGTGTCAATCAGGTACACGGGCGTATCATGGGAAATTCGCAGCCACAGGTCGTAATCCTCGCATACCGGAAACGCCTTGTTAAACATCCCCTTTTGTTCGAAAAGCTGTTTTCTCATCATCACAGCCGAAGGGCTGACCAGACAGAGATTTAAAGAAGGCTCAAAGATCATGCCCGACGGTTTTTTATGTTTTTTTTTAGGATTGACCCGTTTGCCCTTTCTGATCCAGATTTCTTCGGTCTGGCAGATCATTGCCCCGGGATTGGATTGAAAAAAAGCCACCTGGCAGGACAGTTTGTTCTTTTCCCAGGCATCATCGGAATCCAGCAGGGCAATGAAGTTGCCTTGGCTTTCTTGGATACCAAGGTTCCGGGCGGCACTCACCCCTTTATTCTCCTGGACCAGAACCCGGATTTTATCTCCATACCCCGCCAGCAGTTCCCCCGTTGAATCTGTTGACCCGTCATCCACCACAATAATTTCCCTGTACGGGTAGTCCTGGTCAAGGGCAGAATCAATAGCCCTTTTTAGGGTCCATGCCCGGTTGAATGTAGGAATAATGACACTGACCGTATTTTTTTTTTGCTCTATCATAATCAAAAAAGTTAACCATAAAAAGACAAGTGACAAGAAACAAAAATATCAGATAAGCTTTATTAGGACCTGATTAAAAAAAACGATAAAAAAAGTTGTAAATAGATTTTTTTTTTGGTAGAGCATGATAGATTTTTAATAAACCATGGTTGACAATGGAGAAGTTTGACAAGCACGACTATAGATATTAACTAGATGCCCAATTTTAATCCGGTTAGAAACCGAGGATGAGGAAATTATGGCAAAAGGAAAATCCGTCACACACGTTATTAACAGAGACTGGTGCAAGGGGTGCGGCATTTGCGTTCACTTCTGCCCCAAACAGGTTCTGGAACTGGACAGCAGTGAAAAAGCTGTGGCAGCCCGCCCCGACGACTGCATTGCATGCAAGCTTTGCGAACTTCGGTGCCCTGATCTGGCAATTGAAATTTTAATTGAAAAAGAAGGGGAATAAATAATGACTCAAAATATCCAATTTATTCCAGGAAGCGATGCTTGCATTGAAGGCGCCCTTTATGCTGGGTGTGACTTTTTTGCAGGTTATCCGATCACGCCGTCTTCAGAAGTCGCAGAAGGTTTAGCTGCTGCACTTCCCAAAAGAGGTGGCAAATTTATCCAGATGGAAGACGAAATCGCTTCCATGGCCTGCATTATTGGTGCAGCCCTTGCCGGAAAAAAAGTCATGACCGCAACCTCCGGCCCGGGTTTTTCCTTGAAGCAGGAAGGTATCGGATACGCCTGTATGAGTGAAACCCCCTGTGTCATCGCAAATATCCAGAGAGGCGGGCCATCCACAGGTAACCCCACCCATGTAGCCCAGGGTGACACGATGCAGGCCAGATGGGGCTCCCATGGCGACCATAGCATTATTGCCATGACAGCTTCCAACCTCCAGGATGTATTTAAAATTACGGTTGAAGCGTTTAATCTCGCCGAACAATACAGGACGCCTGTTATTCTTATGTTTGATGAGGCCACCCAGCACCTGAGAGAAAAAGTGGTCATTCCCGAACCCGGCGAAATCGAAGTTGTAGATAGAATTAGAACCAAGATTCCCGTAGGTGAACAATACTATCCCTATCGTACCGATGAAAACGGCCAGCGTCCCATGTCCGATTTCGGTGCAGGCCATCGTTTCCACGTGACCGGCCTTCATCATAACCTTTTGGGATTTCCCGACGTCAGTCCTGCAAATGTCGACGCCCTGATCCACCACCTGGTAGAGAAAATCGATAGCAAAGCCAACGAGCTTGCCAGGTACAAAGAATACTACATGGATGATGCCGACTATGTCATCGTTGCCTATGGTACTACAACCAGGTCCGCCATCCAGGCTGCCGAAGACTATCGGAATCAGTTAGGAATTAAGGTCGGCGTATTAGAACTTCAAACCGTCTGGCCCTTTGCAGATGACATTGTCAGGGAAAAATGTGCCAATGCCAAGGCCGTGATTGTGGCTGAAATGAATATGGGCCAGATTGTCAACGAGGTAAAACGTGTTGTGACTCAGCCTGAAAAGGTTTTCTTCTCTAACCGGGTTGACAACCAAATCATCAAGCCGGCTGACATTAAAGCTGCTTTGAAAATGATTTCAGGAAAGGGGGTATAGCATGAGCGATACACAATTTGATATCAAGAAATATTTGCGGACTCAATTTTTCCCCCAGATGTGGTGTCCGGGTTGTGGACACGGAACTGTCATGGGCGCACTGCTCAGGGCGATCGGTGATCTGGGATTAGACAACAATGATGTTTCCGTAGTCTCCGGTATCGGATGTTCTTCAAGAATCGGCGGTTATCTGGATTTTAACACCGCACATACCATGCACGGCAGAGCCCTTCCTACCGCCACAGGTGTTAAGCTTGCCAACCCCAACCTGAAAGTTATTGTCCCCTTTGGTGACGGTGACTCCACGGCCATCGGCGGCAACCACTTTATCCATGCCTGCAGAAGAAATATCGATATTACAGCCATCATCATGAACAACCGGATCTACGGCATGACCGGCGGACAGTATTCACCCATGTCCGGTCGTGGTGTAAAAGCAAGTACAGCCCCCTATGGTGTTCCCGATCGTTCCTTTGATCTGGTGGAACTGGCCAAGGGCGCAGGCGCCACTTTTGTGGCAAGAACTACCGTTTACCATGCCAAAGAAGCCCAGAATACAATCAGAAAAGCCATTGAACACAAAGGCTTTTCAGTGGTTGAAATTCTGTCCATGTGCCCAACCCAGTTCGGCAGAAAGAACAAGGCCGGTGAGGCGCCCCAGATGATGGAATGGTACAAGGACAATACCGTACCCATGGGTTCCAAAAAACTGGAAGAGAATCCGGATCTTATTCAACGCGGCGTTTTTGTGGATGAAGAAGCACTCGAATATTGCGACGCTTACCAAGAACTCGTCATTGACAAGGTAATGAAGAAAGGATAGGCATAATGGAATCAACAGGAATTGTTTTTACAGCTTCTGGCGGACAAGGGGTCATCACTACAGCCATTATCCTTGCCAGAGCAGCTACAATCTTTGAGGGCAAAAATGCTATTCAGTCCCAGAGCTACGGAGCTGCTGCCCGTGGCGGCGCTACCCGTGCCGACATTTTAATTTCAGAAGGCAATATTTATTACCCCAAGGTTGAAGCGGCTGACGTTTTTGTCGCTCTGATGCAGGAAGGCTATGATAAATATGCCTCCGTCATTAAACCAGGCGGCCTCATGATAATTGACCCAAGGTATGTTAAACCTAGCAATGTGAATGCCAAGATCGTAGAGTTGCCCATGTATGACACTGTTGTTAAAGAAATCGGAAAACCGATTGTTTACAGTGTTTGTGTAGTTGGGGCTCTGATCGGTATGACAGGCATTTGTAAACCCGAATCAGCCATAAGTGTTATCGAGGATGCCATGCCCCCAGCTTTCTTTGACATGAACAAGAAAGCTCTTGAAGTTGGTATAACTCTGGGAAAAAATGCTGCTTAAAATCAGATCGACATATTGAATCGAAATTAAGCAAACTCGATTAGAGAAAAGGCCGATCCATCCAATGGGGTGGGTTCGGCCTTTTTTTATGCTACGGTGTGTTAGGGCCATCAGGAAAAATCCCCCTCCAATACCTGCTTGATACAATCTGTAATTTTAAGACACTCATCACTTAATGTTTGAACAGTGATATCTGCACTTGAAATAGTAGTGCTCCTGGAAACGCCCATTGATTCGAGTTGCCCTGCAAGCGTTGCGGCATTATGCGCTGCCAAATATTTCAGCATACCCTTCAGACGATGCGCATTATTTTTTAATTCATCATACTCATTTTTTTCAATACAAGTGGTAATTTTTACAATAAGAGCCGGATAGGTCGATTCAAAGACCTGAAAGCAGTTTTCTAAAAGAGATTTCTTGCTTCTCATGATCCGTTTTAGTTCCTGCAGGTCTATGTGACCTTCTAAATGGGGGCCATCTCCGGGGGGAGTTTTTTCTTCAATTTCCTCACCGGATTTTACATGGTTAACCCTTTTCCGGACAACGTTCTGAACCGCTTTGGTTAACGCTTCCGGACTAAGGGGTTTTTTCAAAAATTCATCCATACCACTCTTTAGAAAATCCGCCCTGTCCTCCGCCGTACTATGGGCCGTCAGGGCAATAATCGGTGTGCGTAACAGATTTTTGTCTTTTTCAATGGCTCTGATTTTAAGGGTGGCATCAATGCCGTTCATTTCCGGCATCTCCCCATCCATTAAAATAAAGTCAAAGCGATGGGAACAAAACATCTTTACCGCCTCTTTGCCGTTTTCTACAATTTCAACCCGGCCTAAATTCAAATTTTTAATATAACCTGTGACAACCACCTGATTTATTTTGTCATCTTCAGCCAGTAAAATATCATACCCACCTGGAAACACCTTTTTCTTATTCATTTTTCCACCTGATGATTTAATTCATATTAATAATCTGATGCCGTAAGACCGGCCAAATAATCCTCCAAATCGCTCTTAAGTCTGGAAAACTGCTCACCAATTTCCGGCAAAAGCTGCTCAAGGCCCTTCAGGTTCCCAGCTTTGCCGGCCTGTTCCATTGTTAAAGCGGTTTTATGAAAAGCGCCTGCGGCCACATAACCGGACGCACCCTTTATTTTATGGGCTTGGGCACCGGCTTTTTGCGTCTGCCCCTGTTTGATCAGTTCTTTAAGCATATCGATTTGCCCCGGCATGTCTTCAAGGAAGGTTCCGATGGCGGAGGCAATGAGCTGCCTGTCTTCCATGAGGTTGGCCATCAATTCCTCTGGATTAAAGGTACCCGACTCAGGCCTCGCATTTTTTTTCTGATCCACGGTTGGCTGTTCCTGGTTCCGGGGCTGGATGCGATTGAGCCACGTTTCAATTTTTTCAGCCAGGATAATCGGATCAACCGGTTTGCTGATATAATCATCCATGCCTGCATTCAGGCATTTTTCCCGGTCACCGGCCATGGCATTGGCCGTCATGGCGATCACCGGGATATTCGGGTGAATAACCTTGGAGGCCCCATTGCGGATCATCCGGGTGGCTTCAAGTCCGTCCAGTTCCGGCATCTGCAAATCCATCAACACCAGGTCATATGGAATTTTTTCAAGGGAACGGACCGCTTCGATACCGTTTGCTACGGCATCCACATAATAACCGAATTTTTCCAGAATCCCCTTTGCAACGATCTGATTTGTGATATTGTCTTCTGCCAGAAGAATCCTCACATGGGGCTGCTTGAGTTCACCAACGAAATGCCGGATCCGGCCATTTTTTTCCTTGCCGGCCGATTCACATGACAGGATGGTCACCAGGGTATCGGCAAGTTCCGAGTGACGCACCGGTTTGGTAAGGTATGCTGAACAATCGATGGAGTCAAAATATTGCACATCCCTACGCCGGCCTATGTTCAGCATCATCACCAGTTTAACGTCTGCCCCAAACGGCTCATTTTTGATGGCCAGGCCAAGCTCGGCCCCGGTCATGCCGGGCATCTGCATATCCAATATCGCAAGGTCATAAAACATATTTTCCTGTGCCGCACGCTGTAATTTTTCCAGAGCGGCCTTACCATCTGCCGCTTCAGACACGTCTGCAGCTATGCCGCTTAATTGTCTCACTAATATTTCCCGATTGGTTCGGTTGTCATCAACGATTAAAATACGGGAATTTTTCAGTCTATCCGGCATAGTTTTCTGATGATCGCCGGTTTCAGATACCGGCTGTTTTTTAAATTGGGCCGTAAACCAAAACAGGCTACCTGAATGGAGGCTGTCTGATGGGTGGCTTTCAAAGTCGGTGCTTTCCCAGTGGCTGATGTCGGGGACCGGTGAGATAACGCCGATATCTCCACCCATCAGTTGTGCCAGTTTTTTAGATATGGCAAGTCCCAGCCCTGTGCCGCCGTACTTGCGTGTAATGGAGGCATCCACCTGGGTAAACTGTTCAAACAGAAGATCTTGTTTGTCCGCAGGTATCCCCACACCGGTGTCCTTTACGGAAAAGTAAATCAGGACCTCTTCTTTGGTTTCATGTTTGAGGTGGGCCTCTATCACCACCTCACCGGTCTTGGTAAACTTAATGGCATTATCGGTCAGATTGATCAGGATTTGGCGAAGGCGGCCCGGATCTCCCTGGAGCAATTCCGGTACTTCGGGCGATGCTGCGCAGATCAACTCCAAATCTTTTTCATGGGCTTTCAGGGCCATCATCCGGGCAAAATCATCCAGAAAGGATGACAATTCAAAATCCAAAATTTCCATATCCAGTTTGCCGGCCTCAATTTTTGAAAAATCCAGGATATCGTTAATCAAGGTCAAAAGAGCGTCGGCACTGGTTTTAATATTGCCGATGAAAAGATGTTGTTCATCGGAAAGATCCGTATCCAGCAACAGGCCCGTCATACCGATGATACCATTCATGGGCGTCCGGATTTCATGGCTCATATTGGCCAGAAACTCACTTTTTGCCCGGGTTGCCTTCTCAGCCTTGGCCGCCATCTGTGTTGCCAGTTCTGTCTGGTTTTTCAGATGTTCATTAACGGTCATTAATTTGTTTCTGGCTTTTTTAAGCGCCGCGTTGGCCTGCTCGGTTTCCATTAAAGACTGCTGCAGCTTCTTCTGGGCCTGTTTACGTTCGGTGATATCGGTATGGGTACCGAACATCATTAACGGCTTACCATCCTGGGTTCTGGAGATCACCCGGCCTTTATCCTGCACCCAGACCCAGTGTCCGTTCTTATGCTTCATCCTGCATTCAGCATCGTAAAATTCCAATTCCCCTGAAAAATGCCGTTCTAAAAAAATTTCTGACCTTTTTAAATCATCAGGGTGCGCAAGATGCCTCCAGGTGTCAATGGAAACAGGCGACATCTCCCCAAGGCTATAACCGCAGATCCGGGCCCATCGTTCGTTAAATACTGTTTCTCCGGTCTGAACATTCCATTCCCAGGTTCCGACATCCGTTCCCCGAATAACGTTGGCCAAGCGTTCACGTTCTTTGGAAATCTGCATCTGTGCATTTACATAATCGGTCTGGTCGACCATATAGCTATGAACTTGAACAACACTTCCGGTGTCGTCACGCAGCAGACGGGTAAAGTCATAAAACCAGCGGTAGTCGCCGTTCCGGGTACAAAGCCTGTAGGTTTGCTCAAAATGTAACGTGCCGTCTTTAATATATCCGGCGATTTCATTACCTACTTGCTTCAGGTCATCAGGGTGTATCAATTCCAAATATCTAAAAGAGCCTTCCATCATCTGCTCCGGCGTGTACCCCAGAATCTGGGCGACATTTTTAGATACAAAGGTCACGGGCCAGTGACTTTCAGGCGACCAGGAAATGGTGATGACCGGCCCTGCCGCAAAAAGATCCCGCTCCTGGCGAAGGGCATCTTCTGCTTTATGCTGCTCCGTAATATCCACAAAAGTTTCCAAAAAAGCCGGTTGCCCGTTGTAAGTAAAAGGCCGGACGGTTTTGATAATCGGAATTTCATCGCCGGCTGTACTGAAAAGCATCTGCCGGCTGTTGTCCATCGCCTGGCCAAAGTCGGCGACCGGGAAAGCGCCTTTTTCTGTCGGGCAGATATATTGCGTGTATTCATGGCCGACGATCTTATCCCGATCTGTACCGATGAGTTTTGCGGCTGTAGGATTAACGTAACGGATCACATGATCGGCCTGGCTGATGATAACCACACCGGCATCCAGATGTTCAAGAATTTCCCGCTGCCGGGATTCCACTTCCATCAGGGACGCCTGGGTTCGGACCAATTCTTTAAAACTGTCATCCGCCATCTCTGCGATGGCCTGAAATTCATGAAAGGTATAATCAGCCGCATTGACATCATGGTCTGCAATGGCTTTCTGAAGCAGGGAAAGCTCTTTATCAACGCTTGCGGTCAAACGGCGGGAGGCCATTCTTAAAAGGAAAATCACGCTTAATGTCAGGCTGAAAATAATTAAAAGTTCCACAAAAAACTTGTTGCGCAGCTGCCTTCCAAAGGACTGAATGTTGTTTTCAACATCATCCAGATACAGCCCGCTTCCAATCACCCAGCCCCAGTCATTGATTTTCCGTGCAAACGAAATTTTCGGCACCCCGCGGCCAAAACTGGGCTTATTCCACTTATATTGAACAAATCCGCCGCCGGCTTTACCGGCCGCGCCGATCAAGCTCTGTACGACTTTTATACCGTTGGGATCAGTGGTGTCCGAGAGGTCTTTGCCGATCAGTTCCGGCTGGACCCGGTTAAGCAGTCCAATTCCTTTATCAGTGACAACAAAAATATACCCCTCCCCCTGGGCATAAACGTAAGTTTCCAGACCTTGAATTATTTGTTTTTTAATGTCTTCAATTGAGGCACCTTTTTGGGCCAGGCGTTGACGCTCATAGTTGATATAATCCATAGCCCGATTGACCATGGTCCGGATCAGATCTTTTCTTTCATTAAAAATGTTTTGGCGTATCTGCGCCATCTCATCTTTAGCAGCAAACCAGGATTGAACAGCCAGACCTGTCACCAGAACGATGCTCAAAAGAATAAGTGCCTGGCGCAAATTGCTGCGAAATACGTCAGGCATAGACCGGGAGAAAGAGAGATCCGTCCTTGAAAACAGCTTGATCAGGCTGTACCCCGCCAGTGCCAACAGCAACATCCCCAGCCCGGCGGCAATGGCAACGAGCCATATTTTTGAATCCGGCCGGTTACGTATTTCCGCATCCTGTGGCAGTAGATCCGGATTTAAACCATGGGAATGGAGCTTATCCCACAAAAAAATCGGGGCATTGGGACTGTTTGTGATTACAGGAGGAATACTTTTTTCCTGTAATATCTCAAATGCAAGTTCCCCGGCGGTTTGTCCCTGGTCCCGGGAACTTGCCAGCATGCCGCCGACAATGCCATGGTTTAGGTAAAAATCCCACATGCCGTATATCGGGGCAAACGTAGCGCGGTCGACCAGCTCTGCCGCCGTCTCATAGCTGTAGTAGACACCATCTTTATCCCGGTTAAAGAGCACCAAAAAAACAGCATCAGCCGGAGAAACCGCTCCCAGCTTCTGTTGAAGTTCAACCGTGGACAATCCGCGAAGCCACACCGGTGTAAACCCAAAGTTGTCGACCGTCAAAGCCGCTTCCACCTCTTTTTGGACGGCTTCACCGGTGGGGGTTGTCCCGGTAATAAGGTAAAGCCTTTCTGCTTTTGGCTGGAGCAGGCGAATCAGTTGGAGAGTCCGGACGGGGTCAGTCTTTTCCACCACGCCGGTGATGCGATTCTCAAATCCGTCAAGGAGCGACGGCTGAAAGTTGTTGATGCCGCAGAAAACAATCGGAACGTCAGGAAAAAGTATCTTCTTGTAATGATGAAGGAACGTCAACGCATTGTTGTCGGACAGGATCAACAGATCAATGGGAAGGGTTTTGTATTTCCGGTTCAGGTATTCAAGACAGTAAGAGCCTGCTGCTTCCAGCGGCTGCCGCTTGCTGTCCAGGTACTCGCTGAAAATTTCAACCGGCTCACCTTCCAGCGCCGTTCTAATACCTGTTTCGATATTGTCGGTCCAGGAAAATCCTTTGTGATAAGAATGCAATATTAATATACGTTTTGCGGTGGAGGGCATGGCAGCGTCTACATCAGAGGCTGTGGAAACCCCAGCAAAAACGGTTGAAAAAAACACACAACAAGCAATTAAAAATACGTAAAATGGATGAGCCAACCGGAATTGCATACAAGATATTATACAAAATAGTGATTTAAATTTCATCTTAAAACAAACGACATTTTCAGCCTTACATTTATCTTTAGCACCTGAGCCGACAATTGTCCCGACATTTTCCCGTTCGTTCTTTCCTGTTGGCAAAAGCAGGTGTTCCGTTTATTCGTCGTCCCAACGAATTCGGGTTTGAAATTTTATCTGTCGCCTGATGGTATTCATGGACCCAGAGTTGAAAAGACATACTCTTCAGCAGTTTGTTACGTTAACAATTTTATGACATCAGCTCAACACGAAATGTACGACACAATAATTTTAAATTTGCCCCAAAACGACTTTTTTAAACAAGTTTTAGATGTTATGTGAACAAGTTCAAGCTGTAGAAGAGTTAAAAATTAAATTTAAAAAGAAAGCCGATTTACCCAATGGGTGGTAAATCGGCTTTTTTATGAAAAGGCAAGAAATTTAAATTAATCGTCTACTTGCTTAATAACAATCAACAGATCCTTTGCATCAACTTGTTCCCCAACGGATGTAACGATTCGCTCAACAATACCGGGAACATCAGAAACCACATTGGTCTGCATTTTCATTGCTTCAATGGTGAGTAGAACATCTCCGCGTTCAATTTCCTGGTTCTCAGAAACGCAAACGGCAGAGATCAGCCCCGGCATTGGTGATCCTACTTCACCAAGAACAGCAGGATTGGCTTTTTCCCGGGCTGCTCTTTCCGGCGCTTGCGAGCGGTCAGGCACTTTAACAATCCGGGCTTGGCCATTAAGTTCAAAAAAGACCTCTCTATTTCCATCGTCATCAGCCTTTCCCTTTGCCATGAAACGAATAATGAGCGTTTTTCCGGACGCGATATGAACGTGCAGCTCTTCTTCCCGTTTCATTCCATAGAAAAAATTTAAGGTTGGCAGAACACTCACATTTCCATATTTCCTGCGATGTTCGGCGTAATCAATGAATACATCGGGATACATTAAATAGGCCGCAAGTTCAAAGTCGGAAATTTTCCGTTCTACCTGCTTTTCTACTTCCGCCCGGGTTTGCTCCATGTCAACAGGCTCAAGCAGAAGTCCCGGACGAACCGTAATGGGTTCTTCACCTTTTAATATCTTTTTCTGCAATTCAACCGGAAATCCTCCCGGAGGTTGCCCCATCATGCCTTTAAAAAACTCGACAACGGATTCAGGGAACGACACTTCTTTTTCAGGATTTAAAACGTCTTCTTTAGTCAGGCCGCTGGTAATCATGGACAACGCCATGTCTCCAACCACTTTGGAACTTGGCGTCACTTTTATAACATCACCAAACATGTCGTTTACATCTCTATAAACCTTTGCCACTTCAGGCCATCTTTCTTCAATGCCCAGTGCTCTGGCCTGCTGTCTCAGATTCGTATATTGTCCCCCGGGCATTTCATGCAGATAAACTTCAGAGGTACCGCTATGAAATTCACTTTCAAAACCAATATACATCTGTCTTACTTTTTCCCAGTAGTTGGAAACAATACCCAGGGAAATTGAATCCATGCCGGTATCCCGCGGCGTATTCTTAAGTGCGGCGACAATGGAACCTAAATTGGGATGTGATGTCAACCCGCTCATGGAATCTATTGCAGCATCAATGGCATCAACGCCTGCGTCTGCTGCCGCGAGCAGTGTTGCCCCGGCAATGCC
The DNA here is from genome assembly GCF_963666695.1 of uncultured Desulfobacter sp. Classification (GTDB taxonomy): domain Bacteria; phylum Desulfobacterota; class Desulfobacteria; order Desulfobacterales; family Desulfobacteraceae; genus Desulfobacter. The sequence continues at coordinate 3,516,916 of NZ_OY762947.1, read as the reverse complement.
GCTGGTATCATGGCTGTGAAGATGAATGGGCAGACCAACTTCATCCTTTAAGGCTTCGACCAACACCTTTGCAGCAGCCGGCTTTAACACTCCTGCCATATCTTTGATCGCCAGAATATGAGCCCCGGCTTTTTCCAGCTCTTTTGCCATATCAACATAATATTTCAGGCTGTATTTGGTTCTGTTGGGATCGAGAATATCACCGGTATAACATATGGCGGCTTCACAAATTTTATTGTTTTCCAAAACCGAATCCATGGCCAGTCGCATGTTTTCGACCCAGTTCAGGGAATCAAAAACACGGAAAAGATCCATTCCGTTTTCAGCTGCCTGTTTGACAAAGTATTTAATAACGTTATCCGGATAATTGGTATATCCCACACCATTGGAAGCCCTCAACAACATCTGCGTCAAAAGGTTCGGCATAGCCTCACGCAATTTTTGAAGTCGTTCCCAGGGGCACTCTTTCAAAAACCGCATGGCAACATCAAAGGTAGCACCGCCCCAGCACTCTACTGAAAACAGATCAGGCAAAAGAGCGGCATACGTTGGTGCAATGTTCACAAGATCAAAACTTCTCACTCTGGTAGCAAGAAGGGACTGATGGGCATCACGCATGGTCTTATCAGTAATCAGCAGTTTTTTCTGCTCTTTCATCCATTGTGCGACGGCCTGGGGTCCTTCACTGTCCAGCAATTGTTTGAGTCCCGGCTGGGCCTGCTCTGCAGAATATTTTGGTACGGTAGGTTGATACACGTGTGCTGCCGGAACGGGCCGGTTTTTGACGTCCTCATTTCCGTTAATAATTACATCGCCAAGAAATGAAAGAAGTCTGGTTGCCCGGTCACGTCTTTTGCTAAAAGTAAACAGCTCTTTGGTTTCATCAATAAACTTAGTGGTATATTCGGCATTTATGAAGGTTGGATGAGAAATCAGCCCTTCTAGAAACTGCAAGTTTGTGGCAACGCCGAGAATTCTGATTTCCCTCAAGGCACGATTCATTCTCAAACGTGCTTCCTCGGGATTTGCCCCCCAGGCGGTTACTTTTGACAACAGGGAATCAAAATGGCGGGTAACGATCGCCCCGGCATAAGCGGTTCCGCCATCCAGACGAATGCCGAAACCCGCTGCGGCCCGATAGGCTGTAATTCTTCCGTAGTCAGGAATAAAATTGTTTTCAGGATCTTCTGTTGTAATACGGCACTGAATTGCATGGCCGCTCAGTGTGACATTCTCCTGGCTGGGGATACTGCTTTCAGCAGATCCGATCTCCATTCCCTGGGCAATTCTTAATTGTGACTTGACAATGTCAATCCCGGTGACTTCCTCGGTTACCGTATGTTCGACCTGTATCCTTGGATTAACTTCCATGAAGTAGAGTTCTTCACTGTCCATATCCATCAGGAATTCAACGGTTCCGGCATTTTCATATCCAACCGTTTTAGCAATTGCCAGGCCTGCATTGCACAATTCTTCCCGCTTTTCATCCGAAAGAAACGTAGCCGGTGCCCGTTCAACAACCTTTTGATTCCTTCTTTGAACAGAACAGTCCCGCTCGAACAGATGAATGATATTGCCATGTGAATCCCCCAGAACTTGAACCTCAAGGTGTCTGGCTCTTCTAACAAGCTTTTCAATATAAACTTCATCACTTCCGAAAGCAGCGCTGGATTCCTTGCGAGCGGAATCAACCTGCTCCAAAAGCTCTTTGGTGCTTTCCACGGCTCGCATTCCTCTGCCGCCACCGCCCCAGCTGGCCTTTAACATAATCGGATAGCCGATCTCTTCTGCGATTTCAATGACTTTTTTATCATCATAAGGTAATGGCTCACTTGCCGGAACAACAGGCGCTCCCGCTTCTACAGCCACCTTCCGGGCGGAAACCTTATTCCCCAGTTTTCGCATAACATCCGGTGAGGGCCCGACAAATATAATACCGGCTTCAGCACACGCCTCAGCAAATTCCGGTTTTTCCGCGAGAAATCCGTATCCGGGATGAATCGCATCTGCATTGGTTTCTTTTGCAATTTCGATAATCCCTTCAATATCCAGGTAGGCTTCAATAGGGCCTTTTCCTTCTCCGATTAAATAACTTTCACCGGCTTTAAACCGGTGAAGTGCAAATCGATCCTCCTGGGAGTAGATACCAATAGTGTTTATCCCAAGCTCATGAGCAGCACGTGCTACACGGATAGCTATTTCACTGCGGTTGGCAATCAAGAGACGCTTGATTTTTTTTCCCATAACATCCATTTTACATATCCTTGTTTTAACTAGATTTCTACAACAGCCGTAATTTGCACCCTTCATAAAAAGAAAAGAAAAATTTAATAAAATAGGAAACGCTTGTCAATCTATATTTTAGGAAACGCTTATCAATTTTTTTTTTGCTTCGGTGCTTGATGACCTGTCAATAACAGTTTGGATTAAAAGAAATCTTCATTGGTCCGGGCGGCATCTGCAAAGAGATCAGTAAGTGAATCCGGGACCAGGCCGGCAAAACCGATTATATCTATATATTTATTGATTTTACCGGATAGTAAGGGCTGTGGGTCCGCCTTGTTTATCAACACCCGGACCCAAACCAAAACAAAGCATGAGAGCCTGTTTAACAACTTATTGGGACTTTCACATAAAAATCTGATATAAAATCTCGACGTGTTGTTACGGAATAGATAATTTTTCGAACGCAGAAATTGAAAAATCGACATTGCGTAAGAGCTTGTCGAATTAAAATTTACCAGGAGGCATAGGAACCCAAGTTGAATATACCCAAAAAGGCCATTCTCGAAAAGGGACGGGGCAGAATCCGGAAACTGGCCAAGCTTAAATATATTTACGAGCGGGAATCCCGCTATTTTGCCCAGGTGGCTGAAAGCGTCAAAAATCTGGCTTTGAAAGAGATCCAGGACCTTGGTGGGAAAAATACACAGCGCGTGTTCCGGGGCATCTGGTTTGAAGCGGATAAATCCACATTTTATAAAATAGTTTACCTTTCCCGCCTGGTGTCACGGGTACTTGTCCCCCTGGTCGAGTTTGAATGCAAGGACAAGGATGAGTTGTACAAGGGCGCCAAAACAATTCGATGGGAAGAATTTTTAACGCCCAAAAAAACCTTTTCCATCGCCGCCAACGTGTCTGAATCGCAGATCACCCATTCTAATTTTGCAGGATTGAGGGTCAAGGACGCCATTGCCGATTATTTCAGGGACAGGACCAACCGCCGACCTTCAGTAAATACCCAGGCGCCCTGGATCATGATCAATGTTCACGTGCATAAAGATCGGGCCACCATTTCCATTGACGCCGGTTTAGGACCTTTACACAAACGGGGATACAGGGAAGCCAGGGTTTCCGCCCCCATGCAGGAAACCGTAGCCGCAGCCATTATCGCCCTAAGCGGATGGAATGGAGAAGAACCGTTGCTGGATCCCATGTGCGGATCCGGGACCCTTCTGTGCGAAGCCTTGATGCATTACAGCCGGATTCCGGCCCAGATTTTTCGTGAACAGTTTGGATTTGAACGTCTGCCGGATTTTAATGAACGGGAATGGGAGGCGGTGAAAGCGGCGGCAGACGAAGCCATCCGGCCATTACCCAGGGGGCTTATCCGGGGCAGCGACATAGCCGAACCGTCCGTTGACGCAACAAGAACCAACCTGATGGGACTGCACCATGGCGGAGAAATTGAGGTGAACCTATCAGATTTCAGACAGCTGGGCCTGGTGGAAAACGCGGTTATTGTCACCAATCCCCCATACGGCATCCGCATGGGCAAGGACCAAAACATGAAATTATTTTACAACGACCTTGGCCGGTTTTTAAAAGAACAGTGCAAAAGCTGTACGGCCTATATCTATTTCGGCGACCCGGGCTTTATTAAACATGTCCCCTTGGCCCCATCCTGGAAAAAAAATCTGGAAATCGGGGGGTTGGATGGAAAGCTTGTAAAATACCAGTTATACTGAACCTTAAAAAAACGCATGGGCACGGATTAAATGATTCGTAAAAAGGCATGAAAACAAAAGAAACAGGTGCTGATGCACCTTCTATAAAAATTTATCATGAGATCATGGCCTACAGGGTGGCCAATATTCTTCTGGTATCCAGCCCCTATGATGCTTTTATTATGGAAGAAGAGGGCCGACTTTCAGACCGGATTATCAATGAATATAAGGGACTGAATCTGTCCAACCCCCCGAAACTGACCCTTGCATTCTCTGTCACGGAAGCCTTTGAAGAACTCGAACGCAAATATTTCGACCTGATCCTTGCCATGCCCGGACTGACCGGAATGGATGTCTACGCCTTTGGCAGAAAGGTGAAAGAGCAATATCCACATATTCCGTTTTACCCAATGTTCCACAGCACCTGCGATATTAATCAGTATACGAATGCAAACCACGAAGCCATTGTTGACCGGAACTATATCTGGAGCGGAGATGCCTACCTGCTGCTGGCCATTATAAAAAATTTTGAAGATGAAAAAAATGTGGCCTTTGATACGCAAAATGCAAAGACCCGGGTTATTATAATGGTAGAGGACTCCCCGTATCATTACTCTTCTTTGCTGCCTGTCTTGTACAAACACATCGTCATCCAGACCCAGTTGGTCATGGATGATTCCATTAATGAAGAACACAGGATTTTAAAAAAAAAGAACCGACCCAAAATTCTGATGGCCCACAACTATGACCAGGCCATGGAACTGTTTGAGCAGTACAGGCCCTATGTACTCAGCATTTTCACGGATATGCGTTACGTCATTGACGGACAGGAAGATCCCCATGCCGGCCGTACGCTTTTAACCCAAATCAAATCGGAACTCCCGGACCTGCCCGTCCTGATTCTGAGTACGGAGGAACAAAATAGAGATATTGCAGAAGCCATAGATGCCCAGTTTATCAATAAAAAGTCAAACAACCTCCATGACCAGATTAAAAGTTTTTTTGTCACACATCTGGGATTCGGGGCGTTTGTGTTCCGCATGCCGGACAATAGTGAAATTGCCCGGGCTTCCAATTTAAGGGCGGTTGAAAAGCTGCTGCCGGATATCCCAGACGCATCCGTGCTCCACCATGCGAGGCACAATGATTTTTCCCGATGGCTGCTTGCCCGCAATGAAGTCGATTTTGCCCTAAGCCTTAAGCCCTATACCATTGAAGATTTTTCCGACGCATCAGCAATCCGGCGGTTTCTCATTGAGCGCATCCGCTCCCGGCGCAGAGATTCCCGCCAAGGGCTTGTCATTGAATTTGACCCGGAAAAATTTGACTCGGACACGGATTTCATGAAAATCGGAACCGGATCCCTGGGCGGCAAGGCAAGGGGACTTGCATTCATGTCCTATCAGCTGGGCATAGACCCATCTTTGAGCCAAAAGTTCCCGGATATTGATATAACCATCCCCCAGACCTTTGTCATTGCCACGGACGAATTCAACATGTTTGTGGAAAAGAACAAATTAGGAGAGCTTTTAGAACAGGAAAACGTGCCGGATGACACCCAGGTGGTAGAGCGTTTTCTTGAAGCGGAACTGACCAGCCGGCTGAAAAAAAATTTAAAGGCGTATATTCAAAATGTACATTACCCCATTGCCGTAAGATCTTCGTCCCTGTTTGAGGATTCGCATTATCAGCCCTTTGCGGGTCTTTATAAAACCTATATGCTGCCCAATACCGACACAAGCACTAAAAAACGCCTTGAGCACCTGATCACGGCCGTAAAGCTGGTATACGCCTCAACCTATCTGAAAGCCCCGAGATCCTACGCCCGATCCACCATGCACAGAACCCAGGACGAAGAGATGGCCGTGGTGCTCCAGGAGATCACCGGTACCCGGTACGAAAACTATTTTTACCCTTCTATCTCAGGGGTGGCCAAGTCCTATAATTTCTATCCCATTGCCCATCTCAAAGCGGAAGAGGGCATTTCCTACATTGCGCTGGGGCTGGGAAAAATTGTCGTGGACGGCGGAAAAACCCTTCGGTTCTGCCCGAAGTATCCACAATTTTTGCCCCAGTTTTCCATGATTGATGACATTATGGAAAATGCACAAAAATATTTTTACGCCCTGAAAATGGACGGATTACCAAGCTTTGAAACATTTTTCGGCATTGATGAAGATCCCTGTGTGACCCGACTGGACATTGCCGATGCCAAGGACCATCCGGCCGTCCGGATGCTTTGCTCCTCCTACAACATGCAGGATGACCGTATCCGGGACCGGTTTATCGACAAGGACTTTCCTGTGCTCACCTTTGCCAACATTCTCAAACACAACAGCTTTCCCCTGGCAGACATCCTGACCGAAGCCACAGCTTTAGGGGCCCGTTGGATGGGCACATCCGTTGAGGTGGAATTTGCCGTGGACCTGCCTGTTGAAGGTGTCCGGTCAAGGCCGCGCGTCTCCCTGCTGCAGATCCGGCCCATGGGCCAGTATAAGCAAAACATTGAGGTAACAATTACACAAAAGGATGTTAAAAACGCATTCTGCCATTCCACCCATTCCCTTGGCAATGGTGAATACAATGATATCCGCGACATCGTGTATGTGGATCCCAAAACCTTTGAACCGAATAAAATGGCTTTGGTGGCAGGAGAAATTAACAAAATTAATGCCATGTTCAGCGATACCGGAACAAAATACCTACTTATCGGACCGGGGCGTTGGGGATCTGCGGACCCGTGGCTTGGTATTCCCGTGGTGTGGAACAATATTTCCAACGTTGGGGGCATGGTGGAAACCACAATTGAAAGTATCAAGGCGGATTTTTCCCAGGGATCCCATTTTTTTCAGAATATCACCTCCCTGGGCATTCCTTATATAACCGTAGAGGACAAGGATAACGATTTTATTGATTATGATTTTTTCCATAGCCTTGAACCTGCCACGACCACCCGGCACTTGAAACACATCCGGTTTGACAGGCCTGTAAGAATCCTCGTGGACGGAAAAACGTCCGAAGCCGTAATAATGGAGGGACTTGACGAATCCGGGACACAGATAATGGCTGACATTCCGGTAATAAGATGCTCATAATAGCCTGCTTCAAAATTAAGGGGTCATAGGAGTGATACATGAAAATCCTCATTGTGGATGACGAAGAAATCTCCAGAACAATTCTGCTCTCAAAAATGGTTCATATGGGTACCTGTGTGGCCGTGAACAGCGCCAAAACGGCCTTGGCAGAACTTGACAAGGCAAATTCGGAAAACCAACCCTTTGATGTCATCACCCTTGATGTGTCCATGCCCGGCGTGGGCGGCCAGGAACTTCTTGAACACATCCGGAAAAAAGAGGTTCAGAATAAAATCCCAAAAAATGACCGGGTAAAAATTCTGATGATAACCGCCCGGATGAATTTGGGCACAATCAATGCCTGCATCAAACGCGGATGTAACGGGTACCTCACAAAACCTGTGAGTGAGGTCCAGTTGATCCAAAGTTTATCCCAAATGGGCTTTGAGCCCGCCACCGAGGAAAAAACCGACAAAGAATCGATATCCCACAGCGCCGGCGTGGCCGAGATTATCAAACGATTTTATTCAGGCAAAATCGTACTACCGGTGTTCCCGAGCATTGTCAGGGAGATAGAAGATCTATTGGCCGAAAAAGACCCTTGTGTTGATGATTTGGCAAAAATTGTAGAAAAGGATCTGGTGATCTCAGGCAAGCTCATCGCCATTGTTAATTCCTCACTTTACAAGGGCCTGGACGATGTAAACAGCCTTAAAGGTGCGCTGGTGAGACTTGGCCTCAAACACACCCTGGGCGTATGTTCGGCCCTTGCAACAAGAAACCTTTTTGATTCAGAAAATAAAGCGCTTAAAACCGAAATGGATAAACTATGGGTTCACTCCTTTGCCGTGGCCACCCTGGCAAGACGCCTGGCCGAAGAAAAAGGATTTGATAACCTGGATACTATTTTCCTGATGGGCCTGGTCCATGATATAGGCAAAATGCTTTTGATGAAGGTATTCGTGGACATGTATCCGGATGTCTGTATCAGTGATAAGGATCTGCAAGTTGTTATTCACGAAATTCACACCACCTTCGGTGGAGTCCTGCTTAAAAAAATGCACTTTTCGAAACAGTTCATAAAAATTGCCGAATTTCACCACTGGGAGGAATTTGAAAAAGATACGGACAAAGAACTGCTTGTGGTAAGTCTTGCCAATTCCTTGGCCATGGAACTGGGGTTCGGCTTTTTTTCAAAAAAGGATGAAAACGACACTCCCAAGTTTGATGTAAGCGATCTTTTTGAGTTGGAAATAGGCGATCTTTGCCTGGAAATCGACGATGAATTTGAACTGGACCACGATAAAATAATGGAAGAACTGTCCGGCTTGTCTTCTCTGAAAGTTCTGGGCCTGGATCCGGAAAACGTTTTTTCAATCATTGAGCAGATCCATCCCATGATCAAGGAGACCTCCCATGCGTTTTGATGCCCGTCCCGGGCATCAGACGTCGTATGGACCGCTTATAAAAAATCCCGGTTCGCTAACTGCTTTTATTTTTAGTTAATTTTTCAATAACTTGCTTTGCCTCTTTAATCCGCCCTTTGGGAACAGGAATCTGATATGTATAGTTATGCCGGAAAAAAAACAAGGTGCGGCCGGCCATCATAATCACAGAGACAACCAAGGTGATTACAGGCACCGGATCTGTCTGCAAGGTCATGGATTCCAGACGACTGCCCAGAAAACCCCAAGAGACCACGCTGCCATTGATGTAGACTATTTTTTCGCCGATATAGACCGCTCCGGGCCCTTTCTTATTTTTTTTGTGTTTAAAAAAAATATTAACGCCTGCAATAATCCAAATCAGTCCTGTGAGGCCTGAAATAACTAAAAAGGCAACGGCACCGCCTGTGTCCGGATGAAGTGCCCAGAATCCGCCTGCAATGGCCAAACACATTAGGCTAATAAACCCAAGCCCGATCAGCCCCTGTTTTTTCTCCTCCTGAACGGCCCACTGGGTGAACGCCTGCCACTCTTTATCCGTGTATGTCCAGTGGGCCACAAGCCCATCCCCCTGAAGCAACCGGTGGGTCAAAACGGTTTCCCGGCCGAACAGAAATGCCCCGATGCCCCCTAGTATAAATACAAAACCACCTAGTACCGAAATTCCGTAAAGCGTGCTTTTTGTAAATCCGTAAACCCAGGGGAGTGCTGTACCCACAAACCCCAGTGCCAGGATGAACAGAAACACCCGGGCGCCTGTGCCGGGCGTCGATGCCAGGACCGGCCCAAGGGCTTTGGGACGCAGAAAACCGAGGATCAGGGCGCCGGCCATAAATCCTGTGGCAGCCATACGAAACGGATAGTGCATACCTGAAGGGATTCCCATGCTGTACTGATCGTTTGGAGAAAGCCGGGTATAAACAAAGGTGTCCATATTTTTATCCAAAATGGTGACATAGCCGTAATTTAGAACAAGCGGTTCGGCCATGGGGTCATCAGCCGCCATAAAGACCGGCTTCGGCTCTGCCTGTGCAGGTCCGGCATCTGAAAAATGAAGGGTTTTCCATTGAATCCAGGCCTCATCCCGTGTCATGATTCCTTTATCTTTCAGTTTTTCACTGATAAATGCGGTAAACGGCTGGTGACCGGTGCTGTTTCTTCGTAGGAACTCACGCATCCGTTCACCGGGACTCCACGGGAACTTTGTTTTTGTAGCGGCTGGATGGGCCTTTTCATACAACACAGCCCAGTTGACCGGTTTAAAGGAGAATATCGCCTGTGCCGGGCACCAGAAAAAAGCGATTCCCAGAACAAAAAGCAGACTTACAATGAATGTGTGGATCAGAACGCGCATAAGTAGCTGCCTCCTTTGGGCAAAAATTATCGGATCATTGAAACCCTGCCGGTTTAAACGTTTTGCCGGAATCGCCGGAATAAAAAACGCCGTCGTCTGTGGCCGCCAGTATTGCGCTGCCGCCGGCAGCGGCGGACCGGACTACATGATTCGGAAGCAGACGGCGGTACACCTTGAAATCCCTGCCGGTCCAGTGGACCAGATCAATACCCTTGCCCGGGAAAAGGGCCAGAAAATCATCCTCCCGGATATGGACAAAATCATGGTACAGGGTGGATGGAATTTTCCGGGCAGTTTTCCATTGGTCGCTGCCCTGGGACAAAAAAAAGGTGGAGAGCATGCGCTTAGACCAGATGGTCATGCGGGCATCCACATATGTTGCCGTTTCGGTTTGCCCAAAACCGTAGCTGCGCCAGGAAGAAAACTTCTCCCTGGAGATCCATATCTGCCCAAACGCTGAAATCACGGCCCGGTTTTCGGGGCAGAGGATCATGCTGAAAATCTCCGGGGTGGAATGCGTTTCGGTCTTAACTGTAATTTTTTCCCAGGTATCACCGGATGTCAGACGAAAAAGCCCCTGGGCTGCCCCACTGATCGTATATATGGTGCCGTCCTGGTCCTGATAAAACTGCCGGACACCTGGATAGGCGCTATCGTCGGGCAAACCGGAAGCCATTTTCTGCCAGTTTTTTTCCTGATCGTGACGGATCATGGGCACATGATCCAGGCTCCCGACAATAAGCGCCTCACCCCGGGTGATGAAATGAAATCTTTTATCTGTATTAAAGGGCAGTTTGACCGGTGTCCAGCGCTGACCGAAACTATTGCTTGCCATAATTCCCGGCAGCCCTTTTACCGCTGCATACCAGGTTCCGTTGTTCGTCATGGCAACTTGATGCACTTTGGTGGTATAGGCAAAACATACCGGCTGGAAAGCTTCCATGGGATTCCCCGGTTCAGTCTCGCTGCACCTTTTGGTATCCAGCGCATACAGGTTGTCTGCGTATACCCCGGCCAGCAAATGGCTATCCGCCGTCACGGCAAGGGTTGTGATGTTTTTCAAGTTTAATTCCTGTCCTGCCTGCTGGAAGGTTTTGCCTTGATCCTGGGAATAAAAAATGCCATGGGCCAGGGTCCCGGCATAGACCGCGCCACTAGGGTCAAATGCCAGGGACTGCACCACTGCCGGCAAAAATCCCAAATCCAGCGCTTGCCAGGCAGCCTGATTCGACTGCCACCGGTAAAGCCCCCCGCCATAGGTCCCGGCAAACAACGTCCCGCCCGGAGATTTTGCAAGCACAAGCACCTTTAAATTATCAAGCCCTGAATTTTTTGATTCCCACCTTCCAGTGTTGCGGTTCAGTTGGAACACCCCTTTGCCGAAAACCCCGGCCCAGGGTACATTGCCGGGGCCGAACACAGCTGTCTGTACCGGTACCCCCGGCAATCCAGGGGCCTGCTTCATCCGGTCGGTCTTACCTTCTGTGGCGGATCTGAAATAAAAACCCTGGCCCCAGAGTTTCACCAGATAGTCCCGGGTGTCCGGGCTGAATACCAGAAAGGCGGCACGGGATTTGTCCGTCTTTTTCCAGGAGATACCGGCGTCTTGGGATACAAATATCCCATGACTGGTACAAAGGTAAAGCCGGCCGGCATTGTTCCGGCTCAACGAATAAAGCCCCAGGTCTTTGGGAAGCGCAACCTGTTTCCAGTGCCTGCCGTTATCCCGGCTGCAGAACAGGCCGCTTTTATCTTCGGTGAGGACAAACACGTTGCCGGACGGATCCGCTGCAACTTGAATAATATTGATAATTTTCGGCCCGGCCCCGGAATCATTAGCCTGATTCTGGAACTGGTCCGCCGCAAAAACAGTACCAATCAGCAAAAAAAAGACCGGCATCCCCAGCACCAGGCAGATTAAAAGCCACCCGGGACCAGTGCCACTGTTTTTCATCACCTTGCCGGTCACCTGTTTCATAACACCCTATTTGTCTTCAACTATTTAAAGGCGCCCTTTTTGCGCTCCTCCAGCCATTTCTTATACGCCGGATTATCCTTGCGCTTCCACTCACTGAGCGCTTTACCCGCCTGGCAGGCTTTAAGGCTTGCTGCATCCGTGGCCGGGTTCAGCCGGCTACAGCCCCAGTTACCCTGAATACAGGCAGGGCCGCCCTTATCGCAGGCAGGGCTTTTTCCTTTGGTGGGTTTGGGGTGATAGACGCAGCCGGAACCCATAATAGAGTGTCGGTTACACAGGCACTTGTTAACATCGTCATTGCCGCTGCGTTCCAACGCTTTTACCAGAGCCCGGGTGGACTCGTCCGTAAGCGTTTTGATCTTGGCTTTGGATGTAATTTTAGCCGACAAGGGCTTAGGCAGCACTCCGCAGGCTTCGGCATTTCCGGCCATCATCCTCTTGTACAGTTCCGGCTGGGACAATGCCGCACAAATCAGCTCATCCTGCATCCTTAAATTCTCCCGGGTACCCATTCTGCAGGCTGGGGCTTTGCCGTTCCAACCGGCCATCTGCTGCATCACCTGGGAACGAAGATCCAGATAACTTTTAAAGGCCAGGGCCTTTCGGGTACAGTAAATGGAGGAGTAGCTTTGTTTTCCTGAGGCAAGCCCATATACCTTGCCCCCCACATGGGAGGTGGTTTTTTTCACCGCATCAAAAATACTGTCATCCTTGAACTGGGCCTCATAGAACTTGTCCCCGCACTTGGTTTTATAAAAGGCATCTTTCATATCATCGTAAAATCCATCCATTTTCCGGTCCGCCTTTTCCTGCCGGTACCAGCTCTCCATGGTCTCCATGACCACCCTATCCGCTTCGCCATCGCTCAAATCAATGGCCTTGCCGTCTTTAACACGTGCCCAGTTGGCTTCGGTTAAATATTTTTTGTAGGCCTTGGGGTTGGCCCTGATGCGCTCCTTCAAAGCGGTGCGCATGTGATGGGCCCCTTCACTGCCCAGAATGTCGTTAATCTGGGGGATGGTGCTGCCTTCGTCACGCAGTTGTCTGTACTTATTCATGAATGTAACGGTCTGATCGTTGATCAACGCACCTTTTAAAACATTGAGGGTTTCGTAATACGCCTTGACAAACTTCCATCCGGGCAATTTCTCCACGGCAGCCATGGTGGATGTTTTCAGCGTATTGATGGCTGCGGCTTTGGCCATCTCATAGGCCTTGGCCGGAGGATTAGGGTCAGCGGCCAGCTCGCCGGCCAGGGCGGTGTACTTCAGGGTCTTCTCCTCAAGGGATTTTAATTCCTCGGGGGTGAGCAGGATCACCATGGCGGCGTTCTCTTTTTTCCATTGAGCCACCTGGGCTTTGGTCATTTTTTTGGGGTTATACCCCTTTAAGCTTGCTTCTATGGCTTTTCGGCCCATTCTCGACAAACAGGCCGTGGAGGTGGCGCAGGATTCCAGCATGGATTTGGTGGAATTCCACAGCATATCTTTAGCTGTTCCCTGCCAGCCGTTCTTTTCAACGGACGTTTTGAGTTTCATAGCCTTGTTGTAATGCGCTTCGGCCTTGTCATAATATCCTTTGGCCTGGGCCACGTATTTATTTCCTATGGCCAGATCCGTGGTCACTTTAACGGCCAATTCTCCCACCACGTGGCTCATATCCACACCATCACCGAAGTTGATATTGACCTTTCGCATTTCATTGAGTGTCATATCCAGATCATCTTCACAGGTCCGTTTTTTGTCCGTGGCCGCACACACATCATCGGGTCCGATATACGACAGTATCCTTGCAGGTACCTGGAACAGGCCCGAGGTGGTATCTGCGTTTTGAAGTGATTTATATAGCTGTGGCGTAACGGGAATGGGCGTGACGGCGGGCACCTCAATGGCGTCCATATAGTTTTGTTTGATTGCCTCCTGTGCGGCTTTGGTATCTTCTTCATAATCAGGCAGACTCTCCAGGAAGGCATCAGCCCCGGCATTGGCGGCCGCTTCCAATTTTGCCATGTCCGGGATGCGCAGGGTAATATTTTTCTGATACACGATATGGCCGTTTTTCATGCCGTCGTACATGCAAAGGATATATTCACCGGGTTCTTCCGGTGTCATGAATCCGAACCTGCCGGTATCCCTGCCGCCCATGGACAGCGACCAGACTGCCGCCTTTTTGGCCTCTTTGGCCGTAGCGGATGATGTGTCAAAGTTGCCCGGTAAAAAACCAATCCAGCCGTCCTTGTCATAGCCGATGGAGGCGGTGAAAGAACCTTGGGTATTCATATTCACATACAAAGTATCGTCCACGGCAAAATAGGCGCGAAGCTTGATGTCCGGCTTATGGGCGGCAACATAGGCTGAATCCAGTGCCACGGAGACATTTTGAACCACAGTTTCCAAAGGTAGTTTATCCACAGGCTCTTTGCCCGTGCCCGGCCAGAATCGAAGCTGATAGGTTCCGGGCCTGGCCGGGGCGGTCACTGCTGTCTGGATCAGGTTGCCCTCATTTCCCTTGACATACCTGGGGCCAACCAGAAACACAGTTTTTCCCTGGGTGTCGGTGCCTGTGAGCCCCCAAGCCAGATCCGAGCCCCAGGTTCCGGCCGGAATAAGCTGAACTTGAGCCATCCCCCTGGGTATGATGTTTGCCCCGGACAAAAGAATCCGGGCGGAACCGGCAGCCTTTTCGGGAACAGCCGTTAATGTAATTGGAAATGTTTTTATCAGCCCCCTGATTTTAAGCTGGTATTTCCCCGGGGTAAGGTCCATGGGCAGGGCCGCATGGAATATCGTGTCCGTCACCCGGGTAAAATTTGCTTTGGCTGATGAAGCGGGTAGATGAAAAACCGTATTTATATTTTCGGGGTATAAATAGACCTCTTTGAATGTTTTGCTGAATCCGAATTCGGGTGCCATTTGTAATTTTACCACCAGCTTTCCCTTTGCACAGGCGGTCTGGGACATCTCAATATGGGTATGAAAGGTATCTATCACCGTAAAATCAGTTTGACCGATCAAACTCGGCGGACCTGCTTTGGTCCACTGCAGGGTATCATAGAAAAAAAGCGTATAATCACCCGGCTCCTGGGAGGGCAAAAAAACCGTATCCTGTTTGGCATCCAGTTCCTTGACCATGACAGACGTTTTTATGGCCTGGGCCACTGAGACCTGACCAGACACCTTCGACCTTAAAGCCATCACCACACAAGCCGGTACTTTTGGGGGCAGACGGTAGCTGATACCGATCTGTTGACCCGGCTCAAACCGATCACCAAACATATTAAACTCTGCCAGCCGGGCTCCGGGCAGCAGGTCCTCATTTTTAAAAGCTGCCATTGCATCCGGACAGATGGGCGGCTGCATGGTGTCAAATCCCGGTACCGGTACTGCATCAGGCGAAACAAACTGCACACTGGTGCGGGCCACGGGATCTTCCATGCCGTTTACATAAAAAAGGACATCATAAGTTCCCGGTTCTTTGGGTGCAGTTACAGACAAAGGATCGTCCATGTACTGAGCATAAAGATTCTTTTTTATCACCTGCCGCCCATCTTTTTGAAAAGAGGCATAGCCATGTTTAGGCATGCCGTTTAACGGCGGAAAGGCTTTTAAATAGAAGGTCTCACCTGTGGGCAAAACAGCTTTGGGTATGATGATCTGTGCATCCCGGGTCTGTCTTGGCACAACGGTCAACGGCAGCGCTGCCCGTAGCATCCGGTGATCGTAGAGGGCCAGAATATAGTTGCCGGGGACCATGGGGGCTTTTATGTCAACCCATCCCTGTCCATTGACAAGCTGCCTTGGCTCCAGGGAGAGCCGGTGTTTTTTTTCCATGACATAGCCGGCCTTATTCGTCCGAATCTGGAGATGGTCAGGAGCCAGGATCCCCACTGTCATGCGCCCGGCAATATCCCCGGCCATGACACCGGCATGAACTACAGCACCGGGCGCAAAAGTAGTTTCGCCCAGGGCCAGCCTGGGAACCGCACTTTCCTTTACCGTCACGTCGGCTAGTTTTTCAGGCAGGGTTTTCCATTTCAGCGCCCGCCAGTAAGGATAAAAAAGGATCTGAAATTTACCACCGGCATCGGGCAACTCCATCTCAAAACCCCGGGTATTAATATCCTTAACACTAGCCAGCGCATGGTTCAGCCCATGACGGATATCCTTTGGCATAAACCAGGCCGGCAGCAGCAGGCAAAAGGCATCAGGCTTAGTTTCAGGATGTGGCACAAGGGCATCGCCCGAAATTTTGATTCGCTGCTTTCGGTCAAAGACCAGGGCTTCTCCATTGGTTTCCAATCCCTCCTTGATCGCAAGGGGTTTAGGAGTACCCACCAGCAGGTCGGTTTTCAACAGGATCTGTCGATCATCCCGATCCTTGTCAAATATCCGTAGTTCGTACTCACCCGGTTCTTTTATTTTCGCTGTCACCCGGGTAAATTCGGTCTTCTTTTTGATATACCAGTACGTAACGTATTTTTTGCTCTCATCGGGTACATCCTTTTTGAACAGTCCTATCCAAGGACGCTCACTGGAAAGACCTTTGGCCCAGTCCGGGCTGTTATGAACAATCAGGTCCAGGGATTCTCCGGGCATAAGGCAGGTTCCGCCAAATCCGACAATGCCCCGGGTTTCCACTTGCAGTTTTCCAGCCCATGCCGGTTCCGGCAGCACCGTAACGCTTTCATGGGACAGCAGGCGGCCCTGGCTGCTGTAAAAATTGAGGGTGTAGGTACCGGCAACTTTGGGGATCTTCACCTTGATCCGGTCATTGAGGGCGGCTGCCGTATACAGGGTGGGCAGGGGTAGTTTCAAATCCGGATAAGCGGCGCCGTCCGCCGGGGTCACTGTAACCCAGACATTATCCGGATCTTTCAAGATTACCCGGCATTCAACGGGATTGCCCGGAATGACCTCTTTCTGGAAAATAGCCAGGGAATCCCGGACTTCCGACTCCAGTGTACCGGCCACCGGGTTATCCTGCCGTTTTTTCAGTTTCGCAATTTTTTGCTTCAGGGCGGGATGACGGGCCGGGTCTGTCGGGGGAAATTTTTCCCAGATAAAATCCAGGTACTGGTAACAACGCCGGGCCTCGGAAAAAATGCCGGCCGCCTCAAACTGCTCACCGGTTTTTAACAAGGTATCCTGAAGCTTGTGAGAGTCCTGGGGCAGGGTTTGAATGGCCTGCTTCAAGGTCTGTTTCAAGGCCCCTACATTGGTCTGTGCCGGAACCGGCGAACCGGA
Organism: uncultured Desulfobacter sp.; assembly: GCF_963666695.1. GTDB lineage: Bacteria > Desulfobacterota > Desulfobacteria > Desulfobacterales > Desulfobacteraceae > Desulfobacter. Next base: position 3,499,875 of record NZ_OY762947.1, on the reverse strand, counting down.
TAAAAAAACAAAACAAAGCCACAGACAGGTAATACACAGTATCCTTCTTTGAAACATTTTCATACCGTGAAAATCCCCTATATTATATTTACTGGTTTAACATGCTCTCCATTTATCATGCGGGTAGCCCCCTACTTCAAATGTTGTTGGGTTAGCTGTACCCAATACTTATTCTCTTCAGGAATGCGGACCATGGGCGTGATGCCGGTGTCCTGCCAGCATCTGCCAATGGGGTCCTTCAGCCGTCCCCGACTGATAATAAGCGCTGATCCGTCGGACATATTCACCACCTTCTGGGTCAATGCCTTGCCAAAACTTTGGGTGCCGAAATTGAGCGCGGCATGATTGGTTATAAGTGCGGCAATGAGTATCTCGGCAGCCGAAGCCGTAAATCCGTTTTGCCAAATTCCGATGCGACCACCTCTCCAAATACGATTCCTGGCCTTGTATTCGGTTATTTCTGAAGCGGTTTCAATGGTCAGGACATCGGCGTTTTCCGGCAGGAACAGCCCTGCGATATCCACAGCCGAAAATAGATCCCCCCCGGGATTGTTGCGAAGATCCAGCACCAGGGGCAGATACCGGTTTATTTTTTCCAGGGCAGCCTTTGTCTCAGACAGGGTAACCGGTGAAAAATGGCTGATACGCAGTATCTGAAGGCCGCTGTCATCGGCCCTGAATACGGAGTTGTCCTTCAGGGCCGTGCGGATGACAGTCACCTCGCGGCGAACGCTGCCTCGGCTGACGGTCAAAGTCACCGCGCTGTTTTCCCTGCCCCTGATCCGGGTGCCCACCCAGTAGATGGAACAACCCACCACAGACTCTCCGTCCACGGTTATCAGCTCATCACTGTTTTGGAGCCCTGCTTTGGCAGCCGGACTTTCCGGTCTGGGAAAACAATAAAACCGGCCGGAGCGCTCCATGATCTCCATGCCAACACCGTGGAAAGCATGCTGCTGGGCCTCTTTCCACTGCCGGTACGCTTCGGGCGGCAGATAATTGCCGTAGGGATCACTCTCGCGCATATATGACTTCAGCGCCCCGGTAACAATATCAGCGGTGCTGGGCGCAGCCAGGGCATTTTTCTTAATTTTAGTAACAGCCTCAAAAAAAGCGAGCATGGTCTGATCATTGGTCCAGGCCAGGGAATCTGCGGCCCGGGTCGCCCCGGGCGCACCGGCGGTCACCAGCAAAACCCCGGCAATGAACACAAAAAAATGCCTTGCAATGTTACAAAGCACTTAGGGCCTCGGCCTCTTTTAACAGCTCATCCATCTTCTTCTGCAGCGCCTCAAGCGTTGCCTTTTTGGTTGAAAGGGATTCTCCGGAATTGTTCACCTGGATGGTGGCGCTCTTTATGGATGCGGCTTCATCCTGGAGTTTTTTTAATTTTGTCTTGTGGCTGGTATTGGTGGCCCTGGCCTTGGCCAGCTGATCTTCCAGCCGGCTGGTCTCGGCATAGAGGTTGGCCATCCGGGCTTTTAGACTCTGGTAAGTGGCCTGTCTGCTCTGTTTATCCGCTTCAAAGGTTGCGCTTTCCTGCCGAGCTATGACATTGGCCTCTTCTGTGTCCGCCAGGGTGGCTTTGCGATCATTTATACGCTGCTCATAAGCTTCGGGGTTGTAGCTGAACAGACCGCCCTTGCGAGGGTCTGTCTCCTTGGATACACAGGCCCCAAGGCCCAGCAGCATGGCCAGACAGATGCTTGCTGTAATAGTACATCTTATCATAAATCCTCCTGACTTAAACGGACATACGGCTGGATAGACCTGCCAAATCCTCGCTGTGCTGTTCCAAATCCTTGATCAGACCTTCAAGTTTGGCAATCTCCATATCCAGAGCCTGGGTCTCATCCTTGGAGCTGTTCTCCTTGACCTGGACCACGGCCTGCTTCTGGGAATCCAGCTCAAACCTGGCCCGGGCGAGTTTTTCATCGGTGGTCTTGATGGCGGAATCAATGCGCGTTTTTTCGGCCAGAAGCGTTTTCTTACTTGCCTGTCTGGCGGCATACTTCTTTTCAAGCCTCTGGGTTTCAGCATCCAGCTGGGCGATATCGGTACGCAGCTGATTATTGTAGGCCAGGGTCTCCTGGTTTACCTGCCGGGCGCTGGCAATGCACTGATCCAGCCAGTCTTCTTCACTGGCATATTTGGTTTTCTGGGAGGCTACATGATCACCATAGGCATAGCCCGCGGCGCCGCCTGCGGCCGCACCAATGGCAGCACCGATCAAAGCACCCTTGGAATCACCGCCGATGAGCACCCCGGCCAGCCCGCCGAGGAGTGCCCCGGCTCCGAGGCCCACAGCTGTGCCTTCATTTCGGGTTCTCTGGGCATCACTCGAACCCGTTGTGGCACATCCGGCCATGGACAAGCACATGGCAAAAATCAAAATAATAGAAACAAAACGTGACTTTCTGTACATGATAAAACTCCTTTACGATTAATCTTATCTTTCCATGGGAACCACAAGGGTGGTTGAATTATCAAAGCTTATAACAAGCTCAAATATCTGTTTGCCTGCGGCAATGGTGTTATTGTCCTGCAGATAAAGATCCAGTAGGGCCGGACTCCCATCCACCGGCCAGTCCAGGGCACCTGTTTCTGCCTCGTTTAAGGATTTATTTTTCTTTGCCGCCACCAGCAGCCAGGCCGCATTGCCTGAATCGGTATCCCATACCAAAGCTTTGGTCTTTGCATTTTTAAGGGCAAGCCCTGTGATACGAAGATCTTGCGCGCCTTCTATCTTGAGTTTAAGCCAGGTATCCGGGGAACCATCGGCCTGCAGGATTTCATTGCGGCCGGTGAAATCGCTGAAACCACGCAGTTTTTTAATGGTTAGTTCGGCTGCCGGAGCCGGCAATTCAGCTATTACCGGAACAGCAGGGGGTTCAACCTCAAACGTCTCTGGTTCCCGGGGGACTGCCGGGTCCGGCATTTTATGTTCGTACCGGGTTTGATCGCCGTCACTATCAGCATAAACGAAATTGCCGCTGCCCACATCACCTGACACGGCAAGGGTAGACTCAGGCGCAGCCGGACCATCCGGTGCAACCGCTTTTTCTCCGCCGATTTTCACCGAGGCCAGAATCGTATCAACCAATTTGTCCCAGGTGTCATTTTTTGCCGATGCCGCAATGCACAATGGCTTGCCGTCCGAAAGATTTTCATCAAAAATTATCAGCCTTGCTATGACCTTGCCGCTTCTGGCAAGGCCTTTATATTCGACGGCGTCAAGTCCACAGATGCTGACGTTCTGTTCTTTTGCATCTGTAATATTTTTGATCATCTTTTCTGCACCGGGCTCTCTGATAATGCCGAAATTGGCCACATGATAACCAACTTCAAACATGCCGGACCCGTCCTTGATTCTGCTTTCCCAATTGTCAGGAATCTGAACGCTGACCGGACCTAAAGAGTGCTCCTGCCATTGGGGCCCTTCAGCAATGGCAGCCGGGCAGATCAGGGGTTCGTCATCTTCCCCGATTTCCATGCCGCACACGGGCAGTGCCAGCCAGGCCACACGGCGCTCTCTCCAAGCCTTCCGGGTCCACTTATCATCGATTTTACCCTCATAAAGCTTCTCCTGCTTCACCAGATACATCAAGGAAAGCTCAATCACCACCGGGGCAGTGATCTCCATTCTCCCTTTGCGTTCCACCATGGACGGCACCCAGCTGATTTCAAGCCCCTCTTCGTCTTCTTTGAGTTGGATTTTAGTCTTGTTTTCATCAGAACTGAGACGGCCTTCGTAGTCAAGAAAATCGGCGGTCATACGTGTTTTCACCATGGTGTATCTGGTATTGCCGGCTTTCCCTCCCAAGCCCGCAAGGGGCATGCTAATCCGGTCAGGGTCAGGACATTTAATTTTAAGCTTTACCGGCGTGCCTATGGTCTGAATTCCCATGACGCGCATAAAGGGGGTCTGATAATATTCGGCATGACTGGAATCGTAGTTCACAGCCCTTTGCACACCGGAGGCCTTATACTTTTCCCAGAACCAGGCCGCCACGGGATCATCCACCGCCAAAGGTCCTTTAAGCCCTTCCGTCTCCAGAGCCACGGGCAGTTTAAGTTCAAACATTTTGGGGCCGGTATTTTTATTCATGGGAAATTCAAAAAAAGAAATCGGCTCAAGACTCAAGGCATCTACGGGCGGACCCTGTTCAATGCCCAGGGCCGGGCAAATATACAACAGACACAAGACCATGCCCAAAATTAAAGTTGTGATATTTTTTTTCAATGAACCTCCTTTTATTGTTTAATTTTTTTTTAAACCGGTTCTTATATTCCCAGGGTGCTCAACTGTTTTTTCCACTCATCCGGGGTGGTACGCTTGGTTTTAGATAGCTCGTCCAGGTGTTTTGCCACCAGCTTTGCGGTCCGGATCTGCTCGGCTGCATCGTTTTCCAGTAAAAATTTGAGATACCGCTCCCGGGCGGTATGCCGAGCGGGAATACTTAAGGTGTCCATTTGACGCAAAGAGGCAGTGTAGTTCTCAATGGCCTGGCTGATATTGGCTTCAATTTCCAAAAGCCGGGTTTCAAGTTTTTCCACCATGGCGGTTCGTTTACCCGCCCTGGCCGCGTCAATGAGTTTATGCACCGTGGGCAGTTTCCGGCTTTCAAGATAGATGAAAAATCCGCGCTCCGAAGCAATCTTAAACCAGGCAAAAGCGGTTTCGGCATCGGCCTTAGCCTGGATAAAGCCGATGTCTGCAATCACGCTGCGAAGTCGATTCACGTCCTGTTTCATATCCGGGTGGCCGGCCGCCATTTTTTCCAGACGGTCCAGATACTCACCGGCCTGGTCCGTATTTGCCTGGGTTTTCTGAATCGTCGGTGCGGTGCTCACGGCAGCCGGGGTATCAGCCCCTGCCCCTGTCCGGTAAGCATCCCAGGCATCGGCATAGGATCTTGCGGCAACGCGGTCCACAAACACCACCGCAGAAAAAACCGGCCGAAACCCCATGGTGGCTTTCTGGTTGGGTTTGGGCGGTTGACTACCCCGAGCCATGTAAAATGGTTCTTCGGTGCGCAAACTTGAACGCAAATTTTTCTGTGAAGAAAGAAAATGCCCTCCCCTGGCCACAAATCCGCCGGGCCGGCCCTGGTAGTATTCAATCATGTAAAGGCCCTGGGTCATCTCCGTCACATTGCCCAGCATATCGTGAAGCCCGATAGGGTTGGGGGCAAGCAGCCCAGCCGATTTCAATTTACCGTGGCTGGATTTGGGGCCCTCGAACCACTCGTATTTGCTTAACGCCCCGGTGTAAGGTACACGGCGGTCAAACAGATCCGCAGACACGGCAGCCCCACCCCGGGCCGCAAATTCCCACTCCGCTTCCGTGGGCAGGCGCAAAAATCCCGGGCTTGATCCGGATTTGGGCAGCTTGTCCAAGGCATTGGCAAAAAGCCATAGATTCAGCTTATCTAAAAATGCCTGGGCCTCAAACCAGGAGATGCCGGTCACAGGCTTTGCATCGGCCTTGGCCTCAGGTGCGGGCAATGACATAACCGCCGCCCACTGCCCCTGGGTTACCTCGTATTTACCAAGGTAAAAGAGCCAGTCTCTGCCCGATTTACCGTCGCCAATGAACGAACCGCTCAGGCTCACCTCGGTGGGGTGCTCCTTGTATCCGCCGTCCGGGTCCCCCATGCGAAAACTTTTCTGGGCAAAAGGGGTGTCACCCTGTCCCATGAATACGGGCCTGAAAACCATGTGTCGTTTGCCAGGCAACGGCAGAATAAAATCGCCGTCCAAAGGATTTGGATTGTCGTTTCCCCCCCAAGCGGCTGTTGCATACCCCATCGTGAAAACAACAATAAAAAACAAAAACTTAACCAGGCATCTATTCATTATTCGTCCCTCCCTTATTCATCTCTTAAGGCCTCGGCCGGATCAATGGCGATGACCCGGAAAGCTGCCAGTGCAGCGGCAATTTGTCCCAGGATCACCACACCGCAGGCCGCAGCTGCCAGGTGGATTAGATAAAGGCGGCAGAAATGTTCCCCTGCCGAAAGCTGGGAGGAAAAAAGATGGTTGATCAATCCGGCCATGACCAGGTAAAAGCCGAATGCCAGGACAAGTCCCCCACAGGAGAGAAACAGGGCCTGGTAAAGGGGGAAGCTTAAAAGGCTGCCCCGGCCAAAGCCAATGAGCCCGAGTACCCCTAAATCCTTTCGCTTGCGCTCCACCGAGGCATAAAGACTTGCGGCCAGGGCACCGGCACCGCCCAGGATGCCGCCCAGGGCAATGAGCCAGAATATCATGGAAAGATGTCTGTCCAGCTCCTTGAGATCCCGGATACGTTCGGCTTCGGTGTGCACCGGAATACCCATACCCTCCAGTTCCGACTTCAGGTCCGGGACATGGTCCAGGCTCTTTGCGTACATTCTGAATGCCGCATATCCCCGGCGGTGGAGGATAAACCGGTCTTTTTCAGCATCCCAGCGAACTTCCCGTTTCCGGGCCAGATTCAAAATTCCGGCCAAATCCGGGGGCACCAGGGCCCAGGCACCTTGTGAAAATTGATTTTTCTGAACCTGAACCGGAAATTCAAGGCTTTTTTCAGGAAGATGAAGAATCGGTTGTTCAGGCAGGTTCAAATTTTTAGGCAGTATGATTTGTCTTGGATTCTTCCCAATTATATTCAAAGTACTCCAGGCAAATTCCGCTGCGACCTGCTTTGGAAACGCTAAAATAGATATGTTCTGATCCTTTTCAAGTATGGCGTCAATGGGTGATACCCAAGGCAGAATCAAGGGGTGTTTCCCCCGCAGCCGGTTGGCTATGGTTATCAACACGGAACCGGGCACGGCCGTTTTTGTGGTGAGCAGATAAACATGGGGCCTAAAAGTTAAGGGATAACCCAGGGTCTCCAAGCGGCTGCTTTCCGGCAGGGCCTTGACATGACTTAAACCCGTGCCCGAAATCAGGCGGACCTTGAGCACCGGGTCCATGGGCTGGTCAAGGCCGAGTATCACGCCGTCAAACATGGGTTGTGCCACAGGAAGCTTGCCTTGCCAGCCCAGTTCGGGCACGGCCTGACCGTCCTTGAACGCCTCCACGGCTTCCAGAAGGGGTAAAGGAAAAAAAGCCGCCACCCGGGCTGTGGCCCTGGGATCGACAATGCCGGACACGGTGAGCGTAGTGGTGCCGCTTTCAAAACCCCTGCCCTTCAGGCGTTTCACCTGAAGTTCTAACGTCTGACCGATTTGCACGGAGAGTTTTCGCGCCGCCTCCAAAGAGAGGACACACTCTTTTTTTTCAGGTGGCCTGGCATGGTTTTCCAGCAGCAATGGGTCCCCCGGCGCAGAGGGCAAGGCTTCCAGCACCAGTTTATTTTCCTTTGCAATCAAGGCCACACTGGCGGAAATACTTCGGGTGGCCGGCACCAGAAAGTCAACTTTGGGGTTATTCTTTAACTGATCCAGCCATTGGGGGGTAAAGGAGCGGGAGACCATGGGTCGGATTTCACGGTTGCGGGGATCTTCAAGCAACCTTCCCCGCAAGGTTTCCATGGTACCGTTTTTTAAACCAAACAACAGAAGCAAGGGTCCGACTACGGCTGCAACGGCCAGAAACAGGCAAAGACTTAGCACCCATTCATGCTTTAAATCTGCCCAGGCAAGACTTGGAACAAGACCTGCGCCACCGGGGTGATTCATAAATCCTCCATTTCGTGGAGGATGGATACGGTTACCCCATGGGTCGCACGTTCCAGGCGGAAGCTGAAAATCCGGTCCACCCGGCCCCTGAGCAGGGACCGGTCATGGCTGACCATGATGGTGGTGGTTCCTAAAGTTTTGCTCAGGGACTGAAACTGATCTCGAATCTCCATGGCCGTGAGTTCATCGACGGCCGCCGTGGGTTCGTCGGCCAGCACCAGGCTGGGACGGTGAATCAGCGCTCTTGCAATGGCGGCCCGCTGACGCTGTCCGCCCGAAAGAAACGCCGGGCGTTTGTCCAGCTGTTCGGCAATGCCCAGATTTGAGGCCAGCTCCTGGATTCGGCTGTTATCCTTTAACCGATTCAGTGCAAGGGGCAGCGCAATGTTTTGGCGCACTGTTAAAAATGGGAGAAGCCCGCCTGTCTGCAGTACATATCCAATGCTTTGGCTGCGTATGGCTGCCCTGGCCGAGGTTTTCATGCAGGTGAGATCAAGGAGACGGTCACCGTCCTGCAATGTATAGGTATCAGCCCTGTCCGGCTGCATCACCAATCCGAGGATGTCCAGAAGGGTGGATTTACCACAGCCTGACGGTCCTACCACAGCGGCGAACTCTCCTGCAGCCAGACACATGTCAGGCACCCGGAGTTCAAAACGAATTCCGGCATGGGACCGGGCATGCACAAGACCTTTGAGGCACAGCGCGGTCCCTGCCTTGGACAGGATTTCCATGGATTAAGGCAAAAGTTCCAGGCTGACCGGATAAACATGTTCATCCGGGTCATCTGCAGGATTTAAGGCAACCCACCCCTCGGGGCGGTCATGGATGGAACGGTAGGCCTGGATCTTGGCATCCAGCTCATTTAAGAACTCATCCTGCTCGTCCACAGACCAGCTCATCCACAAATCATTGTTCATACTCATCAGGCGGCTCTGATACGGCAGTCCGGAGAGAAATTCAGGAATCAGACCTGTATCTGCCATGGTTTTTGCATTTTTTATCAAATTGGGATCACGGGATGCGGCAGCCGATGTGGCCTGAAGCGCCGTAAAAAAGTCTTCACCACCGATCTGTCCTCGTCTACCCGCAGCCATAACCTCTTTAAGAATGGTGTTCAAAGAATCCAGCTGCCGTTTATTAATGAGCAGACGCACTTCCATGGCCTGAATTTCCGGGGTGACCAGATCTTTGTCCGTGGCCCAGGCAACAATATCCCGGGGAGCCTTTGCACCGGTCTGTTTTCCCACCCATTCCACCATGGCGGCCTTGACCATCTGGAAGGCAAGATCTTTGGCGCTGACACCGGTTTCGCCGTTCTGCCCGCCGGAGGTCTCTATCACCTTATTTTCAACGGCGGCGGAAGCGTTTTGATTACCCACCACGTTTGAGGTATCCATGGAATCAGTAAGGGATTGAGAAAGCATCGCCTCTTCTGACAATCCGGCAGCCTGAGAGGTCTGCGCACCTATGCTCCGGGCTGCATTTCCCTGCTTGACGGAACTGAGCATACCGGTAAGGGCGGACGTAATGTCCCGGGCCACCTGGGTAAATCCGGGCAGGTCTTCGGAAGAGACAGCGTAGTAAGCGCTTTGATCCTGCATACCCGGATTGGCGGAAAGTTCCCGGAACTGGATTTCCGCAGGTTCGTGATATTTTTTGGCCCGGGGCGCTTTAACATGCATGGCGAACAGATAGATTCCGGCATCGTCGCAAATGGCCCGCAATGTCTGAACAGACTGGCCTGAGGCGTTGTACTTGTGCCCGGTTTCATGGCCGGGCGCATCACCTAACAGCACCATAATACGGATAGCACCGTTGGTCCAGGCGGTTTTACTTACGGCGTCGTTAATACCGGAAAAAACATCTTCAGCATAGTCATCGCTGTCAGTCTGGGTGACATTTACCTGGGAAAGGGCGTTGATAAACTGATCGGCATGGCGCAACTCCGGGGTGTAATTATAGGTAGTGTAGCCGATGCCCGGGATCAGGTCCACGGGATCGCGATATCCCCAAACGCCAAAGCGAAGGCTTTTGGAAACCTCCGGATTTGCATTTAACTGTTGGACCACCTGGCGCATCACATCCAGGGTAGCTTGGATATAGCGTTTCATTGAGACGGTGGTATCCGTGACAAAAACAACGTCTACATCCATCTGCTTTAACACCTGGGCATCCACACCGGATGCATCAATGATTGCCTCATCTAAATAATCCGGATTCTTGGAAATATCCGTGGATTGTCTGGCATCAGGCCCCTGGGCTGTGGCTGCTGCAAGCTGAAGCAGACGCCCTTCCCGGCCCTGGAGTTCAATTTCGTCAAAGGCGAGGATGGGCAGAAGGTAAAACTGGGTGGCAATATCAACAGCCTGTTTGGGCTCCACCGAACGGATTGGAAAATTTTCAGGAATCTGCTTTGCATCCAGAGCCTGGTAAAAACTGTTCACTTTATTGAGGCGGGCGGTTTCATCCGCGTTGAGAATATTCTGCAGGGGCGTACGGTTTGAAAACATGAGAACAGGCTTACGGCCCTCCGGATGGGTATAGGCCAGGCACATGGTCTGTTTCCACTCAAAAACATCTTTTGCCTGCATCCACCCTAACACCTTGCCGCGATTGTTTTCCCCGATTTCGTACCACCCGTCCTGAAGTTCTATATCTTCGGCCGACGGACGGGTATACACGTAAAACGGCTGAAACGCCGGGACGTTTTCCCTGACCGTGCCACTGTTGATATTTTTGGCATTATATATATGGGAAAAGGGACGGGCCAACACCCGTAAAGGCAGGATCGTCTTGCCTTCAATGGTCACCGGTTTTCTTCGCTCGTCTTGAGCAAATGCCGGTATGGCGATACAGACCATAACAAACAGCCACAGGGATCTTCTTAACATGGTGTGATTCTCCTTGTCTTCACGCAAAATTGACGAACTAATGCAACTACCGATCACTCTTTTGCAAAATACAAATACAAAAATCGCATTTTTATGTAATTAATGTGTTAAAGTTTTTAACTAAGAACTACGCGATTGTCAAGATTTGTAATATGCGAACCGTTTTTTATCAGTGTTGTTGCTTTAGATTTTCATGCCTTTGGAAGTCTCGAATCAGGAAGGTCATGGAGAAACAAATTCTCCATAAAAAAAACCCAGCCACCGAAATCATTTCGGTGGCTGGGTTTAAGAACGTCAGTTGATTAACTTAAACGTTTTACTTAAGCATTATCAACAATCTGGTTCAGTGTTGCGCTGGGTCTCATTGCAGCAGTAGTCTTGTCGAAATCAATTACGTAATAACCACCGATATCAACAGGGCTTCCCTGAGCAGCCAGAAGCTCATCATTAATTTTTTTCTCGTTTTCTTTCATGGCGGTAGCCACTTTTTCAAATCTTGCTTTCAAGGCTGCATCGTCATCCTGGGCGGCAAGTGCTTCTGCCCAATACATTGCCAGATAGAAATGGCTGCCTCTATTGTCAATTTCATTTACTTTACGAGACGGGTTCTTTCTTTCCTCCAGGAACTTGGTATTGGCTTCGCCCAAAGCTTTGGCATATACTTTAGCGGTAGCGTTGCCTTTGTTTCCAATGTATTCCAGAGATTCGGCAAATGCGAGGAATTCACCCAGAGAATCCCATCTTAAATGACCTTCTTCCAGGAATTGCTGGATGTGTTTCGGGGCAGATCCACCGGCGCCGGTTTCAAAAAGTCCGCCACCTGCCATCAAAGGAACGATGGAAAGCATTTTAGCACTGGTGCCAAGCTCAAGAATGGGGAACAAGTCTGTCAGATAATCCCTTAAAACGTTACCGGACGCTGCAATGGTATCTTGTGTTTTTCTTACACGACCGCAAGAAAAGGCACACGCTTCAGTCGGTGCCATAATATCAATTTCCAAACCGGATGTGTCATGATCCGGCAGGTATTTTTCGACCTTTTTAATCAGTTCGGCATCGTGGGCTCTATTGTTGTCCAGCCAGAAAACAACCGGGAAACCCGTCAGTCTACCGCGATTAACGGCCAGTTTGACCCAGTCCTGAATCGGGGCATCTTTTACCTGGCACATTCTGAAAACATCGCCTTCTTCAACAGCCTGCTCAAGCAGAACGTTGCCGGCAGTATCGACAACCTTAACGGTTCCGGCAGCCGGAATTTCAAATGTTTTGTCATGTGATCCGTATTCTTCGGCCTTCTTTGCCATCAAACCAACATTTTGTACGGTTCCCATGGTTGTAGGATCGAAAGCGCCGTTTTTCTTGCAGTCGTCAATGGCTGCCTGGAAAACACCGGCATAGGCTCTGTCAGGAATCATTGCGAGGGTATCAGCAGCCTCTCCATCCGGTCCCCACATTTTTCCTGAATTACGGATCATTGCAGGCATGGAAGCGTCGATGATCACGTCACTTGAAACATGCAGGTTGGTAATACCTTTATCGGAATTTACCATTGCCAGAGGCGGTCTTTTTTCGTAGCAAGCCTGGATATCTGCCTCAATTTCAGCTTTCTTGTCTGCAGGCAAGGTTTCAATTCTGGCGTAAAGATCGCCAAGACCCATGTTCGGATTCACACCTATTTCTTTGAACGTGTCGGCATGTTTGTCAAAAACGTCCTGGAAGTAAACATAAACAATGTGACCGAAAAAGATCGGATCGGAAACTTTCATCATTGTCGCTTTAAGATGGGCTGACAGCAGAACACCCCGATCTTTAGCTTCTTGAATTGATTTAGCAACATAGTCACGCAGGGCTTTTTTGCTCATCACACAAGCATCAATGACTTCATCAGCTTCCAGGGCAAGTTTTTCTTTAAGAACAGTTGTTGATCCGTCTGCACCAGCCAGTTCTATTTTAACGTCACATGCTTTTTCAACAGTTGTTGCAACTTCACTTCCGTAATAATCACCTTCGGTCATGGAAGCAACATCGGTTTTGGAGTCAGGAGACCAGGCACCCATGGTGTGGGGATTTTTCTTGGCAAACTCTTTAACCGCAACAGCTGCTCTACGATCGGAGTTTCCTTCCCTTAAGACAGGGTTAACCGCAGAGCCAAGGTTCTTAGAATACTGTTCTTTGATAGCCGCTTCTTCGTCATTTTTGGGTTCATCAGGATAATCGGGAACGTCATATCCTGCGCCCTGTAATTCTTTGATGGCGCCTTTCAATTGGGGAACGGAAGCACTGATATTCGGAAGTTTGATAATATTTCCGTCCGGGGATTTGGCAAGCTCGCCTAAAAAGGCCAGATCATCGGACTGTTTTTGATCATCTTTCAAGCGGTCAGACCAGTTGGCTGCGACTCTGCCTGCCAGAGAGATATCTCTTAGTTCGACTTCAATATCGGATCCTTTAAGATACGATTTAATAATGGGAAGCAAAGAATGCGTTGCTAGTAACGGTGCTTCATCGGTTCTTGTCCATCTAATTGTTTCAGTCATGTTTATTCCTCTGTTGAAGTTTAGGTTTAAGACATCTAACACTATTATGTTAAGATAAAAGCCCGATCAAATAATTCATTTTTAACTTAAGGCCTTCCATCTTACAAACACAAACGGCGAAATTCACAGGCCATCAGCAGTTCACCCTTAACATACAAATAAAATTTCAACTTCCCGCCAAGGAGTCCCCCTTCCTAAGAGGAATTGACGTAGTTTGTATGTAAAAATGGCGGATTAAGGCTCCACCAGGCCTATAAACGCCCTCCGAAGAGGGGTAAGATTCGCCTCGCCAATGTTCAGCAAGCTTCGCAACGTGGTTGACCGCCCCTACCTCACAGAGCTTTTACAGTGCCACGACAGAGCTTTGGACTGGCGAATACATCCAAAGGTGTCTACATCTTGCCGAACCTAGTCCCAATAAATGGGACTCAGGCTAGTCAACTTGGACTTTTACAAGCCCCTTCTGAATCTTTGATTCAGGAGGGGTAGTTGACCGGTCTGAATCAATTTGTTCTTAAACAAAAAACAAACCAAAACTTTAATAACATTCAATAAGATGCAAATCAAGACTGTTATATAAATTACTTCAAAATTTTGTATACAATACAAAGTTAGCATGTTAAGGGACTATATAGCCCTATCCGTGTTGATTTAAACCCGGTTTTTAGTTTTGATATAAAAGTTAAAATAACTTATTGAATTACTTTTATATTTTGTTATGGGTTGAATATAGGGTCGATAGATCAGGTCAGCCCATGGCTGTTATTTGCCGGTTATAAATGTGACACCCAAATATCGTTAACTTAAAGTTTTTTATGATGCCCATCTCCTACTTGCTTGGACATAATAAGAAAGGAAGGTGAAAAATGAAAATAGTTGTTCTTGATGGATACACCTTAAACCCCGGAGATCTCAGCTGGGAAAATTTTTCGGAAATTGGTGATCTGAAGGTTTACGACAGGACAGCCCCCGAAGAGATCCTGGAACGAACCACTGACGCAAATATTGTGTTGACAAACAAAACCGTGCTGACAGCTGAAAACATTGCGGCAATGAATAAGGTTGAGTATATCGGGGTGTTAGCAACAGGGGTAAATGTAGTCGATCTTGAATACACAAAAACAAAGGGTATTACGGTTACCAACGTTCCCGGCTATTCCGGTTCTTCATCAGCGCAAATGGTTTTTGCCCTGATTCTGGAATTAACAAACAGAGTGGGACACCACAGCCAGACGGTGACGGACGGAAAATGGTCGGAATCAAAGGATTTCTGCTATTGGGATTATCCTTTGGTGGAACTGGAAGGCATTACCTTAGGCATTGTCGGTTATGGCGGTATCGGCAAAGCGGTGGCACGACTCGGATTGGCTTTCGGGATGAAAATTCTGATCTATAACCGCTCTGTTCCCCCTGATCTTCCCGAGGGAATCACCTATTCGGATCTGGACAACCTGATTAAATCCAGCGATATCATATCCTTGCATTGTCCGTTGACGCCCCAGACAAAAGGAATGATTAATAAGGATACTCTGGCTCAAATGAAAAAGACGTCTTACATAATCAACACCTCCCGGGGGCCGCTGATTGTGGAAAACGATTTGGCCGATGCATTAAATGAAGGTCGGATTGCCGGGGCTGCAATGGATGTCCTTGAGAAAGAACCCCCGGAGAAGTCCTGCCCGTTGCTGACGGCTAAAAACTGCTACATTACCCCCCATTTTGCCTGGGCAACGCTTGCATCAAGGGGAAGACTGATGTCCATAGCCGTTGAAAACATAAAAAGCTATCTGGCAGGAAAACCTCAAAATGTAGTGCCCAGAAAATAAAAAATAATAAGAAATACAGACGTTAACACGAATGCGTTATTTAAGAGCCTGTTTAAAAATAGATGAATTGGCTGCAATCACATGAGAATGGCCCCAATTCCCTAATTTGGGATTGGTTCTAACGTCGGCCGCTGTAGGGGCAGGCCCCCGTGCCTGCCCTAACGAGGGCAACCACAGGGGGATTGCCCCTACAAAAAATGGCCGATAATAGAATCAAGCCCCCTAATTTTTATACAGGCTCTAAACCCTCTATAAATCCCAAAAAATAAATCCTTCATTTTTATTGCGCCTTAGGGCACATATTTCAATACGCTCACTGAGGCGCGCTTTAAAACGAATAGAAATTCGACGCAAAATCTGCAGCACTTATCTTTTATCAACGGCTCATCTAAAATGTTCAAAACAGTATGAATAAAATACCAACAAATATAGCACTATGTTAAAAAGCTGATATCAGTGTGTTCAGAACATGTTTAAAACCAATAAAAAATCGCGTTAAACAACAATCTCAGCAATGTTCAAAAAAATGCCTGATTGTTGAAAACAGGTTGAGAAAATGTTGAAAAATCAAGACGGAATCATCTTAAATTTCTTGAAATAGGGGTTGGGGTTGATATCAGGTTCAAATACTCAAAAAATTATTAATAAAATGTCAATAAACATAGCACCATGTTTAAAAACTGATAAATACTCTGTTTAAAGTATGTTGAAAACCAATAAAAAGCCTTGTCAAACAATGATCTTAGTGCTGTTCAAAAAAAGCTCCTGGGTGTTGAAAACAAGTTGATAAAATGTTGAAAACCGATTTTATGTTGACAGAGCATAAGTTTGTAAGTAAGTATCACTCACCTTATTTCCTGCATGTAATTTTTTACAATAGACAGGCTGTATTATATGACCGGCAAAGAAAAAACAGATCCCCCCGGACGGATAAAAATCATGGCATCCTTTTCCAAACTGATGCAGGAAAAGGATTTTAGCTCCATTACTACGGCCCAAATTGCCAAAAATGCCGGTGTCACCGAAGGACTGATTTATAAATATTTTAAAGATAAGAAAGATCTACTTTACCAGGTACTTGACGCCCATTTCCAGGAATTCCATGAAAAAATAAAAATCAGAATGGCCCAGGCCACATCCAGTATTGAAAAACTTGACATGATTATTCTTGCCAGCCTTGAAGAATATTTGGAAAATCGCCTATTGTCCAAAATTCTGCTGCTTGAAGTCAGAAGCTCCCAGGCTTTTTTCAATTCAGGCGCCTATGAAATGGTAACCATTTATGCCCGCACCATCCTTAAAATTATCCGGGAAGGTATTGCCTCAGGTGAAATCGCAGCCGATACAAACCCCTATCTTTTACGAAAAGTTATTATAGGGGCCATTGAACATGCCTGTCTCGGGGAGGTTATTTTCGGCAAACCCCTGGATATAGAAAAAACGGCTGCCGGTATTTCAGACATCATTTTCAACGGAGTGAAAGCATGACCCAGCTCAAAGAGATCACAGTAACCATTAATAATTACATCAAAAGCGGGATCGAAAGCCTCAACGAGGATCGGGCAAAAAAAATTTTCAAAAAATTGGGATTGCCCGTGGTACAGGAAATACGGCTGGAATCCATTGAAGATATCCATGGGGCTGCTCAAACTGTCGGTTATCCTGTTGTGCTAAAGGGTCTTGCAAAACAGATGCTTCATAAAACCGAAGCCGGTATGGTGGAAATAGGCATCAACAATGAGGTGCATCTAAAAGAAGTGGCTCAAAGGATGAAGTCCCGGGCCGGCGAAAATTTTGAAGCCTTCCTGATCCAACCCCGGATCCAGGGTCGAAGGGAATTTACCGCAGGCATGTTTAAAGACCCCCTGTTTGGCCCGGTAATCATGTTCGGAGTAGGCGGTGTGCTCACCGAAGCCTTGAAGGATATGGTTTTGCGGCTTGCCCCATTATCCGAAGTAGACCTTGATAACATGCTGGATAACTTGAAAGCCAAAGCCCTTCTGGGGTCATTCAGGGGGGAGACGGCTGTAAACCGTGCACAACTTAAATCCGTGCTCCAGGGGCTGTCTGACCTGGCCATGGCCTGCCCGGGAATACGCGAAATTGATATAAACCCTTTGATTATCAGCCCGGACGGCTCACCTGTGGCAGTTGACGGGTTGATGATCCTTGAAAAATCAGAAGGCTGTAACACACAGGCGCATAAAAATATTGATTTTAGGGGATTACACACCACTTTTTATCCCAAAACCATCGCTTTTGTGGGGGCCTCTGCAGTCCCGGGTAAATGGGGTCATATACTGCCCACAAACGCCTATGCCGGGGAATTCAAAGGCGAAATTTTTCTGATTAATCCCAAGGGCGGCACGATTATGGGCCGGAATGTCTACAAAACCATTGATGACATAGAAGGCGATGTGGATCTGGCTGTGGTAACCGTGCCTGCAAGCCGGGTGATGGACTTGATTCCCGCCCTGGAAAAAAAGCATGTCAAAGGTATGGTGCTGATCACCAGCGGGTTCAGAGAGGTCGGGAACCAGGGCAGACAGCTTGAGGATGAGATCATGGCTGCTGCCGAAAAAGCCGGAATCCTGGTCATCGGCCCCAACACCATGGGCCTGTGCAATCCCCATGCATCACTTTACGTTTGCGGAGCCAATGCTCTTCCGCTTCCCGGCTCCATCGCCCTTGTGTCCCAGTCGGGCAATCTCGGCACCCAGCTTCTGGCCTTTGCCGAGCAACAGGGCATCGGCATCCGGGTATTTGTAGGCTCAGGTAACGAAGCCATGATCACCATTGAAGATTATATGCAGGCCCTTGAACCCGATGATCTGACCCGCACCGTGGTCCTGTATATTGAAAGCGTAAAAGATGGGCGCCGGTTTTTTGACTCTGCCGCCCGGCTGTCGAAAATCAAACCGGTGGTGGTGCTCAAGGGCGGAAGAACCCAAGATGGGGAAAAGGCTGCTTCCAGCCATACCGGGGCCATGGCCTCGGATGCAGGGGTGTTTAATGCGGCCTGCACCCAGGCCGGAATTATCCAGGTGGAGCAACCCATGGAGCTTTTAGATATGTCGACCGTATTTTCATCCCTGCCCATGCCTAAGGGAGGACGTGTGGCCATCATGACCCTGGGCGGCGGATGGGGTGTGGTCACCACAGACCTTTGTGCAGAATACGGGCTTGGGGTGCCAAAACTGTCCGAAGAAATCATTGAACGGCTAAATAGCTGCCTGCCGGACTTCTGGAGTCATGGCAACCCCGTGGATATTGTGGGCGAAGGAGACCCCAAAATACCCATGATCTGCCTGGAAGAACTTTTAAAATGGGATGGGTGTGATGCGGTCATTCACCTGGGCATCCACGGCAGACGCATCCTGGTTAATGCCATGGCCAACGCTGTTTTAAAAACAGATCCCGGTACAACCCAGGAAGCGACAGACATGTTTATGGCAAACCTTCTCAAAGAGGAAGAGCATTACACCCGATATACCGTTGAAATGACGCAAAAATACAACAAACCTGTAGTCGGTGTCAGCCTTTTAACCGATGAAATGAGCCGCACCCTTTACCGTTATGACGATCTTGACTATAAGGGGGTATTTTTTCCTTCGCCGGAACGTGCTGTCAAGGCGCTGGCCGGAATGGTCCGGTATAAAAAATGGCTTGACTCGGCAAAATATAATACATAAACCCAAAACCAGGAGACACTCATGAGCAAAAAAATTACCACTTCCAGCCTGATGAAGATGAAACAGGAGGGCAAAAAAATAACCGCCCTCACCGCCTATGACTACCCCTTTGCCGCCATGGTGGATCGTGCCGGAATCGACCTCATCCTTGTGGGCGATTCCGTTGCCATGGCCGTCCAGGGCTGGGACACCACCTTGCCCGTGACTATGGATGAAATGATTTATCATACAAAACTTGTGACCCGGGCCTGCACAAGGGCCCTGGTGGTGGGTGACATGCCCTTTATGTCCTACCAGAGCAGCCTGGATAAGGCCGTTGAAAACGCCGGGCGATTTTTAAAGGAAGCCGATGCCACCGCTGTAAAACTTGAAGGCGGTGCTGCTGTCTGTCCTGCCATTTCAGCCATGGTAAAGGCGGGGATACCTGTCCAGGCCCACATTGGCCTTACACCCCAGTCCGTACATCAGATGGGAGGATTCAAGGTGCAGCGGGATGAAGAACGTCTGCTCAAAGACGCCAGGGACGTTGAGGCAGCCGGGGCTTTTTCCGTGGTTCTGGAAGGCATTCCCTCTGCCATTGCTGAAAAAATTACCGAGACTCTGTCCATTCCCACCATCGGCATCGGCGCCGGTCCCTTTTGCGACGGCCAAATTCTGGTGTTCCACGACATGCTGGGTATCAATGACGGATTTATGCCCAAATTCGTGAAAAAATACGTGGACATAGCTGCTCTGGCTGCCCAGGGGCTCAATGAATATATTAAAGAAGTTCAGGATGGCAGTTTTCCGGCCAAGGAACATGAATACAAATAAAAATATAATTATGAATACGCCTAAACGTAGATTTTCCGTGATCGGCTGTGGACGAGTGGGGATCTGTCTGGCCGCATTTCTCTTTAAAAAGGAGTATGAACCTGCAGGTTTTTTCAGCAGGAGCAAAACCTCGGCCCAGGCCGCCAGAAAAGCAGCCGGATGCGGCACGGTGTTTGATACGGCTGCTGAGTGTGCCCGGGCCGGGGACCTTGTTTTTATCACCACCCCTGACGGTATAATAGAGTCTATTTGCGGTGATCTTGCCCAACAAAATGCCCTGGGACCGGAAACCATGGTTTTCCACCTGTCAGGCGCCCATTCTTCAGAAATTCTTGCCCAGGCAAAGCAGGCCGGGGCCGTTGTGGGCTCCATTCATCCCCTACAGTCCTTTACCCTTTATGAACCGGGGCAGGCAAGCCCCTTTGAAGGAATCAATATTTCTGTTGAAGGTGACCCCCATGCCGTTTCCCAGGGCAAGGACATTGCTGAAGCCCTTGGCGCTCAGGCCTTTGCCATCCCAACGGAATCCAAAACCCTTTACCATGCCTCAGCTGTGGTTGCATCCAACTACCTTGTGACCCTGGTTCGGTTTGCCCTGACCCTTTTAATGGAAACAGGGCTTCGGGAAGATGTGGCATTTGAAATTTTGTCGCCCTTGATCCAGGGCACCCTTTTTAATATCGGGTCCAAGGGCTGCACCCGTGCCCTGACAGGCCCTGTGGTCCGGGGGGATCATGAAACAGTATCCCGGCACCTGGCTGACATTGACGAAAAACTGCCGGAATTTTCAGACCTGTACCGTCTGCTGGGCACCCATACACTGGATATTGCCAAAGCCGGGGAAGGACTGCCTGAAGAAGCGGAAGAAATATTATCCAAACTTTTTGAAATGTAAAACGATCGCCCTATCTTTTTTTATAACCACTGAAAACACGGAAAGCACTGAAAGTCGGTGACTGCCAAATTTGATCAGTAATCAAATTCTTTTCCGTGTTCTTCCGTGCTTTCCGTGGTTCATCCAACTACCTAATATTTTATAATATAAAGGATCAGCGGCGCACGCCCTTCTGCCTCCAGTTCCTGATTGGCCTGTTTCAGCATTTTGGAGCCCAAAAGGGGGCCACGGCTGCTTCCTTGATCTCGACTGTCTCCCAGACATTGCCCTTTACATAGGCCTCGTTGTCCAGCCATTCCCTTTCCAATGCTTCCCTGGATTTAAAATCACAGACAATCATAGAGCCGGCCATTTTCCCTTCGTCGTTGAGAATAGCGGCGGCATAGAGCCAATTACCGGATTCGTACATCTTCTTGGCGGTTTCAAGGTGTGCCTCCCTGGCGGCCATTCTTCTTTCCAGGGCATTTTCATCTGTGCCGTCCCGGCCGATTACGATAAACTGCATTTTTCCTCCTATATTTTATAAAGAGTCAGCGGCTTACGCCCTTCTGTCTCCAGTTCCTGATTGGCCTGTTCCAGCAGTGGTTTTGAGGAGATTACGGAAATACCCTTGGCAGCGTCATCCCGGAAAAAATACCGGCCTGCCGTTTCCGCGACCTTTTGCTTGTCTAAACCCAGCAGCGCATCCTTGAACCCCTTGCGGATCTCATCGGATAACTTGGTTATTTGGCGATAAAAAGCCTTCATGGCAGAAGGTGCCGGTGTTTCCGGCTTATCAATGTCCGAACAGACCTGAAGGATCGCTTCTTTTACGTCTGTCCCGGTGAACTGTCCCTGGGTGATAAAATCACAGGCATCTGCGTAAACATCCAAGGTCCGTTTGATATGGGGGTCACGGTAGGAGCCAAATGAAAAAATACCCTCTTCCATATTATACAGGGCAAATCCGCCGTATGCCCCACCTTTTTCCCTGATTTCCCGGTGTAGAAACAGGGAACGCAAAAGCTTGGCAATAACGGACAAAGCCGGTGCGTCTTCATGGGATATGCGCACCGCTTTAAAGGACTGTCCCACAAAGGAGACAGTTGTATTGGTCATCCAGCCATCGTAGGGCTGCAGGGTATCGGTTTTTATCTGCGGTGTATAAAATGCCTGGCTGTTACCGTTGGGCAGGTTGTCGTAAATGTTTTCAATGCGCTTGTCTGCCTGAATCATGGACGAAGCAGACCCGATAACAGCAGGTTTAAAATTATCTTTTCTCATGATGGCCGAAGTCATGGCAGAAAAGTCTTTCTCCAGTTCAGCCAGGGCCTGGGCCCCTGTTTTTTCATTATTCACCCTGGCGGTAAGATCCTTGATCCGTGTGTACTGGGCGATGCCATGCCATAGTTCATTGATACTGGCAGCCGTTGACAGGTGCCGGGCAGACAGGCTTATCGCATACCTGTGACCAGATCCGACAATGGAGGCTTCAAGACCTGCCTGATATTGTAAAATCAGACTTTTGAGACGGTCATGGTCTTTGAATCCACTGTCATTTATATATTCATCCACCATATCAAAAAGATGGTCAATATTCCGGTCCAACGCTTTTCCCTGCAACGCCAGAAAGGAGTGGCCGTCACCTTTTTGGTCAAAATGGGTGCCGGAAAAAGGAGCCATGGAAATGCCGCCGGTATAAAGGTCCATACGCTCGGCCATCTGCACATAGGAAGAACTTTTTGTACCTGTATTCGTAAAGGCCCGGGCAAAAAACGGCACCATGGGGAAAAGATCCGGCGCAATGTTTCCGGCACCTACCGGGCAGGTAAAATAGAGGATTCCCGAAGTGGCCTTGTCAAAGGCGGTGGCACAAGTAATGCCCTCTATCGTGTCAGGATGGACGATTTCGATCTCAGGGGGTACGTCTTCAAGTGCCAGGGTGGGCAAAACATCCAGGTTTTCTTCTGTTTCCTGGCGTTTTTTCAGGGCTTCTGCATCCTTATTGATCTGCGCCAGTTCTGCTTCACCCAATGATTTTCGCATTTTCTGAAGTTCATGGCGTACATTTTCGGCCTCGCGGGCTTCAATATCTTTATCCGGGGCAAGGGTAAACAGCAGCTTGTGGGGATTATCCAAAAAATACCGGCGAATTCGACCTTCCAGGAAAGGGCCTTTAGCCAGTTCTTCCTGCAATTTTTCCAAATCACCGTCAATATTGATGGCGGTTACGGGATCACCTTCATGAATGATGACTGAAGCAACACCCATAAGCAGTTTTATGCCATACGGGTATGGTGTATTGGTGATCTCCTTGCGGGAAAATTCGATTTGGTGGATGGCAGAATCTATTAAATGTTGATCAATTCCTTTGTCGACAAGGGTTTCAAGGGTTTCAAAAACAAGTTTCTCCACTTCGGGGACTGCAGAGACTTCAATATCTTTCAACCCGCAGACAAACATGGTATCCCGATTATCTGAGTCAAACCCTGTACCATCGCACAGGGCAGACCCCAGGGCGCTGTCAATAAGTGCTTTTCGCAAGGGGGATGCGGAATTTCCAAGGAGAATCTGTTCAAGCACCGCCATTACCAGCATTTCAAAATGGTCCGCTATATCAGGCGTCAGCCAAGCCACACACCCCTGGTATTTAGCGGCGATATTAGTAGTATCTGAGTAAGCATATGGCTGGGTCATGGTTTTAGGGGCCTGCCACCGGGGCTGGGAAGGCACCCGGGTGTCCATTTCAAGAAAATCAAATCTGGAGAGAACCTTTTTTTCAATAAAGCGTAAGCTCTCTTCCAGGGGCAAATCCCCATACGTATAAAAATAACTGTTGGACGGATGATAATACCTTGCATGAAACGCCTTAAGATCCTCGTGGGTGAGTTTTGGAATATCTGCAGGTTCGCCGCCGGAATTATTGGCATAGGTGGTGTCCGGATAAAGCCCTTTAAGCAGGGCCCGGGACATGACCTGGCCGGGTGAGGACATGGCACCTTTCATTTCATTGTAAACCACCCCTTTGTATACCAGTTCAGGTTCCCCGTTTTCCCCTGGTTCCAATTCAAGCCGATGGCCTTCCTGCTTGAAGCTTAAGTGATCAATATCCGGAAAAAACGCCGCATCCAGATAAACATCCATCAGGTTGTAATAATCTTTTTTATTCTGGGTGGAAAAGGGATACATGGTCCAGTCTGATGCGGTGAATGCATTCATGAAGGTAGACAGGGTTCGTTTAAGCATGGAAAAGAAAGGATCCCGGACCTTGTATTTTTCGGACCCGCACAGCACGGTATGCTCAAGAATATGGGCAACCCCTGTGGAATCCGTGGGCACGGTTCTGAAAAACACCCCAAACGTATTTTCCTTATCTTCGTTGGCAATGTGGATATGCACAGCGTTTGTCTTTTCGTGGACCAGTTGAATGAGATGGGCGTTAATTGCAGGCAGGGGCGATACCTGTTGAATTTTGTAGCCGCAGATGGCCTGCCCGGGTGTAAATGCAGTCTTATTCATATATTTTCCTGTAAAAGGTTTCCCTTAACCGTCTTAGGCATGGGCCTTGTTTCGCATATTTTTATTTATGGGGGTTACGAATTCGGGTGATCCCGGGCTCAATATAAAAGTCTCTATGGAAAACTAAATTCTTTTGTAAATTCCCCGGCTGACCCGTTCTATTTTTTTTATTCTATCCAGCCTGAAAATAATATTTCTCAATTTTTTATCGTCAAAACCTGTAGCCGCCTTAATGGTCTTAAAATCAGTGCCTTCCGGATGGTTGCCGATGATATTCAGCACAATGGAAGATGCACTCTTTTTTCTTGGGGTCCGGCTTTTGTTTTTCTGTCTGCTCGACGGATGACTCTGGTAAATCAATTGTTCTAGCTTGTCAAGCCTTTTGTTAATATTAGCAATATCTTCTTTTGTTGGAATGTCCAGTTGATGAAGAAGCATTTTAATAAAGCTCTCCCAATTGTTGCTGAATTCTGTAGGTTGTTCCATATATCAATCCTTCCTGAAACTGAGGTTTTTCCGAATCCTTCAACTCGATCATCAAGTTTTTAGGGAATTTGTTCAAATTCAAGGCGGAAACAATTTTTAACCGGAGGAATATACAATATATTTTGAGGATTAAAAATTGTTTCCAACGCCGAAGTTGGGCAAATTAACAAAAATTTGATCATCGAGTTTAAAAAAGACCGGTAATTCCCGTTCAATGCTGTTAATTTAGTTATAGTAATTTTTTAAGGCGCTGGTTTGTGATCCAAGCCGCTTTTTTAATATGATAATTATTAAAAATTACTTCTTAAATCTATCAAAGTCAAGTCGACTATATTTAAATATAGTAAAAAAGTATCTGACAACAGGCTTTAAATTTTATGGAAATTAATAAAAAACTGTGATTTACTGGCATTTACCTTAAAAATTTCAAAGGAAAACCGCTACTGTCAATCTTTTATTCCTTTTCCAGGGCGAAATTTATTTGACATATGGCGTTATGTAAATAAACAGCAAATAAACGGAGAGCAAAAAGAGGAATGACGCATCCTGGTGAGTTATTAAAAAAAAACGGGGTATATGCCGGAAAAGAGTTGGGGCAAAATTTTTTGTCCAGCCCGGCTACAGCCCAGATGATTGTGGATAGAACCGGGGTTGATAAAGAAACGACCGTACTTGAAATCGGTCCGGGTTTAGGCGCAATCACCCTGCCTTTGGCAAGGGCTTGCAAGCAGGTTGTGGCCGTTGAAAAAGACCGCCGAATAATTCCTTTGCTTGAAGGGGAACTGGCCGAAGAAGAAATCCGCAATGTTACAATTATCAATCAGGACATTTTAAAAACAGATATAAGACAGATCGCAGGGACAGAAAAACTTGTGGTGATTGGGAATCTGCCGTACAATATTTCATCCCAGATCCTTTTTAAGCTGATTACAGTCCGGCAGGTTGTGACCCGCGCGTTTCTGATGTTTCAAAAGGAACTTGCCGAACGCCTTCTTTCATCACCCGGCACCAAAGACTATTCAAGACTTTCTGCGGTGGTTCAGTATGCATCAAAAATCAGCCGGGTTACAGATCTTGGGGCCAATAATTTTTTCCCCAGGCCGGAAGTGGACTCCACGGTCCTGCGCTTTGATTTTTTCGAAACCCAAGGCATGGGAGAAGAGGACGAGACCCTGTTATTCAGCGTAATCAAGGCAGGATTTTCCAAACGAAGAAAAACCCTTCACAATGCCATGTCCGGCGGGGAACTGGGCCTGACAAAAAAAATCGTGGGTACTGCCCTTGAAAATGCGGGCATTGACGCCTCACGGCGGGCTGAAACCCTAAGTGTACAGGAATTCATAGACCTTTCAAAAGCGGTGGGAAGGGTTATCACTCAATGATAGAATGTCACCCATGAATCATGATTAAATCAAGAATTTCCATAGATAAGCTGATTGATGTTGTCCGCCAGGGCGGCCGGGTTAAAACCGGGGTGGATGTGTATGACGGTAACGGCACGTTGCTTCTATCCAAAAATGTGGTGGTGGATAAGACAAAACCGCTGAAAATCATTCGGAACAATGGCCTTCGGCATGTACCCGTGGCAAGTAACGGCGGTGTGTTTGACGCATCCGGTAATAAAATAGACATGGGGCCTGCCAACATACCCGACCCTTTGCCGGATTCATTTTTTGATCCGGAACCCGTCAAAACTCAGAATGTTACTGAACGGCTTAAGGAAATCCTGGAATTGCGCAGGTTTGCCGAAGCCATAAGCTTCAAAGCCCAGGCCATCATAAAAAATGCTGTGGAGCAAATCCGTCAGACAAAGGGTGAGTTTGATGTGGATGCCGTATCAAATCAGGCATCGGAGCTTGCATCATTTGCCGAACAGAACCACCATCCTTTTGCATACGCGCCAAGGGAGTGGTTTTTCTATGATGACTATTTATACAGCCATGCCGCCCATGTCTGCGCCTTGGGCTCCCAGGTATTGCACCGGTTTAACAATGCTTTTTCAAACGTAATGGAAAAATCGCTATGGTCATCATCCGCACTTGTGGACAAAAAAGCTTCCGGAATGTTTTCCTATTACTACCCCCAAGAGATAGATGAGATGTCCTTTGGCCTGTTCATCTATGATCTGGGAAAATCCATGGTGCCGGAATATCTTTTAAACAAAACATCTCCCTTGAGCAAAGATGAAACAGAATTGCTGCGCAGGCACACCAAAGATTTTGGATTTACGATCATTGAAAAAAATCATCTGGGCAGTACCGTACTCAGTAACATGATCCGATATCATCATGGGCCACTATATGAAGGAGAGCCCGGGTGTTATCCTATGGGGCTGGAGTGTGGGATGATGCCGCCCTATGTCAGAATATGCAAACTGATGGATATTTATGATGCCATGACTTCCAAACGCAGCTACCAGGACGCCGTTAACCAGGTTACTGCCGTCACCGGCCTGTTCCGCAGTTACGTACACAAAGACCCCATCTTGCAGTTTATTCTCCATGCGTTTGTTAAAACCGTCGGGCTCTATCCGCCGGGCAGCATTGTTTTTCTTAAAAGCGGACAAATGGCCTATGTTCTTGAAAACGAGGGGCCCCTTGTTCTTCCTTTTACAGACAAAAACCAGGTCCCTTTAACATCCAGACCGGATCCTTTTAACGCTGGGGAACAGACCGGGCTTCTTGCCATTGACAGTGACAGAAGCATCAGGCAGCCCAAAAAAATATGGGACTGTCTACCTGCATTTATCAGGGAAATTGCCCTGCCCAAGGATCAGGTGGCAGCAGCAGTTGCTGCTGCGATTTCCCCCATATAATCCTGGTCGTTATGGTTTAAAAAGCGCTGATACACTTTCCCCTGTATGGATATGTTTGATAGCCCGGGCAAAAAGCGGTGCTACAGACAAGGGTTTAAGCTGGGGAAACTGCTTTTCTGCAGGGATATTCACCGTATTGGTAACAACGATCTCAGATATGAACGTTTGGCTTAAATTTTTTACGGCCTGGCCGCAAAGCACCGGATGGGTCGCACCAACATAAACCTTAGCCGCACCTGCCCGTTTCAAGGTATCCACAGTGCTCACCAGGGTTCCCCCTGTGGATATTTCATCATCAAAAACAATGGCATTCAAACCCTTTACATTACCCACAACCAGCCCCTGCTCAACATTGGAATCGCTGAGCCGACGCTTGTCAATAATGGCAAGGGAAGTGTCCAGACGTTGGGCAAACCGGCCGGCTCTTTTAGCCCCGCCGGCATCCGTAGCCACCACCACCACCTTTGACAGGTCCAAAAGCGCTGCAAAATAATCACAGATTGTGGGCATGGCTGTTAAATGATCCACGGGAATGCTGAAAAATCCATGCACGGCATCGGCGTGCAAATCCATAGTCAGTACCCGGTCTGCTCCGGCAGCTTTCAAAAGATCCGCCACCAGGCGGGCAGCAATGGAAATTCTTGGGGCATCTTTTTTATCGGACCTGGCATATGAATAATAAGGGATGACGGCGGTAATCCGTTTGGCAGATGCGCTACGCAAGGCATCCAGGGTAAGCATCAGCTCCATGAGGTGGTCACTGACAGGCGTAGTTAAAGACTGGACCACGAATACATCATCTTCCCTGACACTTTCTTTTATTTGAACGAATAAATTGTCATTTGAAAACCGGGATACCTTCATAGGACTTAAAGGAATTCCGATATGCTTACAGATTTCCGTTGCCAGATTTGGATTGGATCCACCGGAAAATATTTTTAAATCGTCTGTCATTTTAACTTTCCTGAAGGGAGTTTAGATTCGCGTTTTTTTAATACCAGTTTATGAATCAAGAAACAAGAGACCGGGGATAAGAAATGAGGATCTCATTTCTTATTACAGAGTAAATATATTTAGGTATTAATTTAAAAAATATAATAGTAATAATAATTAAACTTTAAATGTTTATAAGTAATATAATACTATGAAAATATTATTATTTTTTATTTTTATCTGTTAAAAACTTTGAATAAAAAAATTTCAAAAACATCAGGTATTGAACGCTTATTTTTTACGTATCCATAAAGCAGGTTTTTTGAACAATTTTTTGTTAAAATTGCATACATGCCCTGATACCCTTTATATACGTTGTTTTGGGCTATCTGAAATTTTTTTTTTGATAAGTTTTAAAAATTGGTGTCAATAACGTTGATAACCTTTATGATTAAAAAGGTTTTTTCAAAAAATAAAGATACGGAGGGAAATTTATGAATGGACAATTGAACTGGTTTAAAGGCGGCCTTTTACTGGGCGCCGCATTTCTTCTGGCGGTAGCCCTCGTGAAACCCATCGGGGTGTCCACCCAATTTGTCATTGCCGACGGCATTGTTTGGAATCTATTCTCCGACACTGTGATTAAAAAAGATACGGCAAGCAAATCAGGATATGCCAGCCCCAATGCATATTTGAATAAAAGCGGCGGAAAATACGCTAAAAACGTTGCAAAGCCTTTAAACTACAGTTTCGTATTTGTCATTGCCATGGTTATTGGTGCCTTTATATCGGCACAACTGGGCGGACCAAAACCAACGACCCAGGACCGGATTGCCCCTGAGCCCTGGCGAAACCGTTTCGGAGAAAAATCTGTGCTGCGGTATGTAACGGTATTTTTAGCCGGTATGCTGGTTCTATTCGGTGCACGTCTGGCCGGCGGGTGTACCAGCGGGCATATGATGAGCGGTATGATGCAAACATCGTTGAGCGGATATCTATTTGCCCTTGGGACATTTGCCGTTGCCGTTCCCATTGCCGTACTTGTTTACAAAAGAAATTAGGAGGTGACCCATGACTATTTTTCTTGCCATAATACTCGGTATTTTTTTTGGATTTGCGTTACAACGGGTGGGGGCCACTAATCCGGCAAACATTATCAACATGCTGCGCCTGACCGATCTACATTTGATGAAAGCCATCTTTTTTGCCATCGGCCTTAGTTCAACCCTGTTATTTGTACTCATGAGTATAGGTCTTATTGATCCGGGTCACCTTTCCGTTAAAAGCAGTTACTTTGGCGTGATTATCGGCGGGGCTATTATGGGGGTTGGGTTTGCCGTGGCCGGTTACTGCCCGGGTACGGGCCTGACAGCTATAGCGGATGGGCGTAAAGATGCTTTATTTTTCGTGGGTGGCGGACTTTTAGGTGCCCTGATTTATACCTTGGTATACGGCAGTATTCAAAACACATGGCTGTTTGAGAAAATAGCAGGCGGCAGCGTGATGCTGGCCACAGGCTCGGATACGTTTCAAGCACTTTTACCCGCCATTCCGGGCACTCTGTTGGCAGCCTGCATTGGGATCGTTTTTATGATCATCGCATGGATTCTGCCTGAAAGAGTATAGTTTGTGTCTGAAATAAAAAAATATGGTTTGGACGACTCGATATAGGACCATATGCAAGGTTGCAGATGGATGACCTTTCGTTCAAACATCAGTTTTTAAATTTTGGGAATTTCAAAGAGGATGGATAATATATTAAATATTATTTTAAAAAATATAATAGTAATAATAACCAAGTTCTAAATGTTTATAATTAGTTTAATTATAAGATATGATTGATTATTCTTTTATTTTTTATGTTGATAGTTTTAAATAAAAAAATTTTAAAACTATGGGGTATTGAAAGCCTGTTTTTTAAGGGTCCATAAAACAGGCTTTTTAAACAATTTCTTATCAGGATTGAATTCACACCCTGATATCCTTTAAATGCGATGTATTCCAGTCATCTGCCATCCTTTTTTCGATCAATTTTAAAACAGGGTGTCAATAACTTTGATAATCTTCATTGAAAAACAAAGAAACAATTCCCGAACTGCCTGCTCGGCTTCAAGTTCGCCCGACCATGATTAATGTCGGGAAAAGAGCCCTGCTCGAAAATGCGCAAATGGATGATGATACTACCGTGGATGAATTGTATTAAAAAAAACCGAATAGCTGGTTTTTAATGTCATATAAATGTTATACGATTTGACTATATTTTATTGATTTTGCCTTAGTTCAGCGGTATTCGAATGCTGGTAATTTTTAAAAAAAAAAGCAATAATGATAAGAACAAGTGGGCTCTAAACATAAAGCGTTCTTCTCCGAGTGTTGTTTTCACACAAATATTATTCAATTAAATCAGTTGATTAATTTGGTAATTGATAGGTGATTTGGGTGTAAGCGTTTGTTCGAGTCGTCTAAAATATAAAACAATATGATTTAGTAGGGGATGATTAATGAAACCGGACTCGATGGAGAGTATATGTGAAACCAGAATACTGGTAGGCTTTTTAGGGGAAAAACAGCAGGCATCCTGGTGGGGTTCTTCTTTTTTGTCATCATCAAGCAAGGCCTTTCTTGGGCCGATTTATCCTAATTCCATTGATATTGCTCAATATAGCGGTGTCTGTCAGGCAGCTTCAATTGTCCATGATGAACACATAGGAATAGGCAAACATTATCACCTCTACCGTCTCCCAGATGCTATAGAGCAGGGACTTTTTAAATACATACAGACGCATAAAGTATTTGACAACATATTGCATTGCCTGAAGACCAGCGACACAGCGACTGAAAGACTCAAAGAATTGGGAGAAGAGGCTGTTGAGAAATCAGATGGCCCTATTCCTGTGGGCCAATACGCTGATAATAAATTAGACGCATTGATTCAAGTATCCCGGTCACACTATATAACAGCATTTGAAAGTGGATATAGAACGTTTCCTTACATGAGATGCATATGACAGACAGTACAAAAACAAGATATACAACGCAACTTCAAGCAGGATTAGGCCTTGTAGAAGAGACAAAGTCATTATTGTCGATTTACAATGATGGAATGACAGCCACTCAACTCTATGATACCGCCCTTGAGTCCGGGCTGTTCCCTATGGTTTCTGCCAGGCGGTTGAGAAATATAATCGTTGAATGTTTTTCACCAAGATATTTAAAGACAGACTCGGCCAAGTATTTGAAACTAATAAGCCAAAATTCACCAACACCTGTTTTTAACCAATTTCTATTGGTATTCACTGCGCTGGCCAATCGGATTTTTTTTGATTTTATAATAGAGGTTTATTGGAACCGGTATGCCGGCGGACGAGATGCGCTGTCAAGGGATGAGGCAAAAGATTTTGTCAGCAAAGCGGTTAATGACGGAAAAACGAAAAAGCCCTGGTCTGAAACTACCATACGCAGAGTATCATCTTATTTAATCGGATGCTGTGCCGATTATGACCTGTTATCGTCAAAACGGTCTTCTGTGCGACAAATTCAATCCATCCGGCTTCAAGAGCATATTCTGTTCTTTTTTTCATATTGGCTTCATTTTCAAAGGATGGGGGACAACAGCATGATTAAGCATGACCTATGGCAGCTATTTGGAATGACCCCAGGCGATATCCGGGAAGAACTCAAACGAATTTCAAAAAAAGGCTGGCTGATAGTCCAATCCGCCGGAGATGTGACAAGAATCAGCTGGCGCTTTAACAGTTTGGAGGAGGTCGTTGATGTCATCATTGAAAGCTGATTTTACTGAATTGGTCAAACGGATAAAAGCCGGACGGGAGCTTGGCCATGCCAGTTTCGAACCTATATTTTATCTGGTTTTTTCTCCGGAACAAATCCTTGACGTTAAGCGTCAAATGCCTGCATGGACCGCCAAGCTCAAAAATGAAGGGTGGAAGGTGAATATTTTCTCCATGGCAACAGAAATCAACAAGCTCCTTGAAGCCGCACCCCTTCGAAAGATCTGGCTGGCTGCCGATGCCAAGGCACCGCTGCAGTGGGATAAAACCAATAAAGCGCTTGCCAATGCCCTTTGCAATGGCGCGCTGCAAAAAAAAATGGAAGCCGTACTGGAAGGCCTGGAAACAGATCCCAAAAATCTACTGCTAGTCACCGATATTGAAGCCTTGCATCCGTATATGAGGATTGGCGCCATTGAAAGCAGGCTCCAGGGTAAATTCAGTATTCCAACGATATTCTTTTATCCCGGAACACGAACGGGAAAAACCCAGCTGAAGTTTTTAGGATTTTATCCGGAAGACGGCAATTACAGATCAGTTCACGTGGGTGGTTGATACTCAAAAACAGGGACCTGCTATGGAAATTAAAAACTTATTTGATTCAAATAAAGACATTTATCGTACCATTGAAAAGGTGATCACATATAGTGCTTCCCAGGAAGCCCGCCTGAAAGCTGAAATTTCAGAATATGTGGTAACCGAAAGTATTGAAGAGCAGTTTGAAAAATTGCTTGGAAAAATGCAGGCGGCAATGGAGGCAGGCGGTGAAAACGAGGTGGGTGTCTGGGTATCCGGTTTTTATGGATCCGGTAAAAGCTCTTTTACCAAGTATCTGGGACTGGCCTTTGATGATAACGTATCCATTGACGGCATTGCCTTTATCCAGCACCTGCAGGACCGCCTGAAAAAATCAACCACCCGGGCATTGCTAAATACTGTTGCCAAACGGTTCCCCGCGGCCGTGCTGATGCTCGACCTTGCCAGCGAGCAGGTGGCCGGTTCCACCATGGAAGAGGTTTCCACCGTTCTCTATTATAAAGTACTCCAATGGGCCGGATATTCGCGCAATCTCAAGGTAGCTGCGTTCGAACGAAAGCTTAAAAAAGAAAATCGGTATAATGAATTTTTAGAGCTTTTTAAAACACAGACCAATGGTGAGGCATGGGAAACTTACCGTAACGACGAACTGGTGGTAGACAGCCTTATTCCTGAAATTGCGCATCAGATGTATCCCTCTCTTTTTAAAACACCGGCCTCGTTTTCAACGGAAACAAGTGAAGTTATTCGTTTTGAAAATGACCGTGTGGATGAAATGCTTGAAATTGCCAGGGAGGCCACCGGCAAAGAACACATAATTTTTATCATTGATGAAGTCGGTCAGTATGTCGGCTCCAGGAAGAACCTTATTTTAAACCTGGACGGCCTGGCTAAAAATCTGAAAAATATCGGTGACGGTAAAGTGTGGATTATCGGAACCGCCCAGCAGACATTGACCGAGGATGATCCCAATGCCTCTTTGAATTCACCGGAGCTTTATAAATTAAAAGACCGGTTTCCCATTCAGATTGACCTTGAAGCCAATGACATCAAAGAGATCTGCTACAGCCGGCTGCTGGGAAAATCACCAGCCGGTGAAAGTCAGTTAGGAGAATTGTTTGATAAGCACGGACAGATGCTGCGCCATAATACCAAACTTGTGGACGCAAGGGTCTATGGGGCGGACTTTAATCGAAAAACCTTTATTGATCTTTATCCCTTTTTGCCGGCCCACTTTGACATCCTTTTACACCTTTTAGGGGCGCTTGCCAAAAGCACCGGGGGCTTCGGACTTCGTTCAGCCATCAAAGTTATTCAGGATATCCTTGTGGAGGGTTCGGACGGCCAAACCCCCATTGCCGACCAGCCGGTGGGCTGGATTGCCACAACAGTGACGCTTTATGACACCCTTGAAAAGGATATCCGCAGGGCGTTTCCTTCCTATCATCAATCTGTCGGCAAGGTGGTCAATACCCGTTTCCATGATTCGCCAATACACCAGGATATTGCCAAAACCGTTTGCGTGTTGCAGATTCTGGGCAATTTACCTGTCTCCGTTGAAAACGTCACCTGCCTGATGCATCCGGGCATCAGTGAGGCCTCTTCCCTGGACCAGGTAAAGGCCGCCGTAGAAGATCTCATAAAAGATCCCATTGTGCCGTTTGGTGAACAGGACGGGCAGTTATGCTTTTTCAGCGAAAAACTCAATGACATTGAACAGGAACGTGCCACCATCCCCTTGCGCCCGGTTGAACTTCGGCGAATCCAAAACGAGGCATTAAAAGAGATCTACTCTCCGCTTCCCAGCACACAGCTGAACGGAAGTTTATCCGTGCAAACCGGGCTCAAAGCCCTTGCATCCAGCGGTCTGCCCGTATCCATTGCAGGGGACAGAAATACCATCCAGACGTTTATAGAAATTGTTGAACCCAAGGAATATGACACCACCAAACTACGCCTGACCGATGAAAGCCGGCATAATTCAGCCAAATACCATATCTTTCTTTTGGGACGATCAACCCCTGAAATGGAAGAGTTGATCAATGAAATATACCGCAGCCGGGAGATTGTCACCAAATACCGCAGCGAACCGGATCAGGAAGTCAAAGAGTACTGCAACGGCCAGGCAGACCGGGCCAACCGCCTGATGGCGGATCTGGAAAGGCTTATCAAGCGCAGCCTGCTCCAGGGCTCTTTTATTTTTAAAGGAGAGGTCTCTGCGGTGGAAAGCATTCAACCGGATTTGATCGAAGCCGCGCGAAAGCATTTGGCCGGCGTGGCAGAGCAGGTGTTTGACCGGTATGCAGAGGCCCCCCACAGGGGCGGAACCGATCTTGCGGAAAAATTTTTAAGACTGGGTAATCTCACCGGGGTGACGTCCCAAACCGATCCCCTGGAACTGGTGCAGACCCAGGGCGGAGTCCCATCCATAAATAAGGACCATAAAGCCGTCACAAGTATCCGGGATATGATAGAACGCCAGGGTGCCATTGAAGGCAAACGGCTCACTGAAATTTTTACCGGCGCCCCCTTTGGCTGGTCCCAGGATACCCTGCGGTACCTGGTGGCGGCCATGCTGGTGGCAGGAGAGATCAAACTCAAAGTGGCCGGCCGGGAAGTGACCGTAAAAGGCCAGCACGCCATTGATGCCCTGAAAACCAATAATGCGTTTAAATCCGTAGGCATTTCACTGCGGGACGAACGGCCCGGCATGGAAATTCTGGCAAAGGCAGCCGAGCGCCTGACAGAATTTACCGGTGATATGGTCATTCCCCTGGAAGATGAGATCAGCAAAGCCGCCACAAAGCTATTCCCACAACTGCAGCACGCTTATGGTCCCCTGGCTGAAAAATTAAAGTCCCTGGGCCTGCCGGGATCAGACCGCCTTTCAAGCGTAAGCCAGGATATCAAGGATATTTTATTCACCGATGCGTCGGACGCCCCCCAGCGTTTGGGCGGGGAGGACTCGCTGCTGTATGCCAATCTCAAGTGGGCCGCTGAATTAAAGCAGGCCCTGGATCATGGCCTGGAAGATACACTTAAGGCACTGCAGCATCACAGACAAGAAATCGAGACTCTGCCGGACAGTGGAACGCCGGGTATTTTGAAAAACGAATTGTCCGAAGAGTTGGGGCAGCTCAAAGAGCGCCTGGCTGGCCCTGATTTTTTCAAGCATACCACCGAGTATGCATCTGCCCTTACCCACCTGAAGGCCCGGGTCAGGGATGCCGTGCTTGCCATGGAAGAAGAGCAGAAAAATCGCATAAAAGAAGCTGAAAAAGATTTGAACCGTATCCCCGAATGGAAAGAGCTGACCGGACAGGAACAGGACTATATGCTCTCTGATCTGGAATCCCTGGACACCGAGGTGTGTGAGGACGTTGTGGGACTTCGGAACCTGGTCAGTCAGGAGTATACCATTCAAAGCCGGTTGCAGGATTATAAAAAAAAGGTGGAAAGAACCGGCCGGGAACGTCTGCAGGAAAAGCTTAAAGCCGAGCAGGAAAAGGCCCAAAAACAGGGCCAAAAGAAAATCACCCGCTGCCTTCAGCCTAAACGCCGGATTACGGCTATAGACGATCTGGATGAACTGATACGCCATTTGCAGCAGATCCGCGGAGAGCTGCAATACGCTCATGAATTTGAACTGACCTTTAATGTTGAAGAGGACAAGGACGCCTGATATGGCCTTTGATC
Organism: uncultured Desulfobacter sp.; assembly: GCF_963666695.1. Lineage (GTDB taxonomy): Bacteria > Desulfobacterota > Desulfobacteria > Desulfobacterales > Desulfobacteraceae > Desulfobacter. Next base: position 3,463,792 of record NZ_OY762947.1, on the reverse strand, counting down.
AAAGTACCCGCAACCGCGTGCAGAAATTTGTCGCCGAATCCCGGGCCATTTTAACCGAGGAGTTTACCCGTCAGCTGCAGTCCACCTATGGCATGGACCCCAAAACCGGGACCATTGCCGATCCTGAAACCTTGACTTTTCTGGACAACCAGGGACAGCAAACCGCCTTAATACTGCGAGAAACCCTGACCCATTACCAGGCAACCATCCCAGGCAAATCCCAAAAGACAAGAACCTGTCAGGCACTGGACCGCATCATCCGGGAGCAGGCATTTACGGTCCTGAACCGTTTGAGCGCGCTTCGCATGGCCGGAGCTCGGGGCTTTTTGATTGAATCCATTGCCAACGGCTACAGTTCAAAAGGGTTTCAGCTGTATAAGAACCTGGCCGGAACCGCCCTGGGCAAAACAGAGCAAACCGTAACCGGGGATACCTATCGCCAGTATCTGTTCAGCCTGTTTGACGAATTCAGTGGGGAGCTGCCTGTGCTGTTTGACCGGTACAGTATCCAGGGACGGTTATTTCCCCGGGAGTCTGCCTTTCTCGCCCTGCTGGATCAGATCAACCATTTTGAGATTGAGCATCTCTGGGCCGAAGATGAAACCATTGGTTGGATTTACCAGTATTTCAACTCCCAGGAAGAACGCAAAAAAATGCGGGCCGAGTCCCAGGTCCCTCGGAACAGCCGGGAACTGGCTGTGCGTAACCAATTTTTTACGCCTCGGTATGTGGTGGAATTTCTCACTGACAACACCCTGGGACGGATCTGGTATGAGATGACCCAAGGCAAAACATCCCTTGTGGACACCTGCCGGTATCTGATCCGCCGGCCAAATGTAATTTTCCTGGCAGAAGGTGAGGACGCACCGGATACAGACGCAGAAGCGCATGAAAGTTTATCCCAGGAAGAGCTGCTCAAGCAGCCTGTTTATATTCCTTTCCGGGGGCTTAAAGATCCACGGGAACTGCGCATGCTTGATCCTGCGTGTGGTTCTATGCATTTTGGGCTTTATGCCTTCGATCTGTTTGAAAGGATTTATGAAGAGGCGTGGCAATTGGAATCCGAGCTGGGAGGTGATGCATTTGACCGGCCGGAGGGAATGGCGTCGCTGCAGGCGATCTATTCCGGTTTCGACGAATTCAAAAAATCCATTCCCAAACTAATCATCGAACATAACATCCACGGTGTGGATATTGATCCCCGCGCCGTCCAGATTGCAGGGCTTTCCCTTTGGCAACGAGCCCACCGTTCCTGGCACCAGATGGGAATAAAACCCGGTGACCGTCCCATGATCAGAAAATCCAACATCGTCTGTGCCGAACCCATGCCCGGGGATAAAGAGATACTTAAAGAGTTCACTTCAAAGCTGCATCCCCCCGTGTTAGGGCAATTGGTTGAAACCATTTTTGACAAGATGGAACTGGCCGGAGAAGCCGGAAGTCTTTTGAAAATAGAAGAGGAAATCGCCTCAACCATCAGCATGGCCAAGGATGAATTCAATAAAGAGATCCTGCAAAGCAAAAAAGAGAAAGGGTTCCTTCCAGGCATGGCGCCCAAGCGTCAGCCCACCTTATTTGATTTTGCAGAGCTGCCGGATGACACCAATTTTTGGGATACGGCTGAAAAACGAATCCTTGATGCGCTGGAAAACTATGCGAATCAGGCTGAGTCTGACGATGCGCAAAAACGGCTTTTTGCTGAAGATGCCGCCAAGGGATTTGCTTTTATCGATCTTTGTAGGAAGAAATTTGATGTGGTTTTGATGAATCCACCGTTTGGGGAATTTACAAAACAAACTCGAAAAATATTAGATAACGCTTATCCTGATTCTAGTAGAGAATTTTATGCTGCATTTGTCGAAAGGAGCCGAAAATTAATTGAAACAGTAGGATATTTAGGTACCATTACTTCTCGAACTGGCTTTTTTATTAAAACTTTAAATAAATGGAGAAAAAACTGTATTTTACCTTTTGGTATTTTTGCCTTTGCTGAATTAGGTGAAGGAGTGTTGGATTCAGCATTGGTAGGAACTGCGGCATATATACTTGGCCCAAATTCATTAGAAAAGGATATTTCAAATAGTAAATCTTTATTCATGCGCCTTCCTAAAAACACAACGAATTCGGAGGGATTGGCCCAAATAATTAACTTATTTTTACAAAACAAATTAAAAGAGTCCTTTTATATAAGTTCTAAACTATTTTATTCCATACCTAACCACTCTATTGCATATTGGCTTCCCATTAAATTTTTATCAGTTTTCGAAAAGTTAGATTTAATAGAGGGTAATGCGGCTACAATAAAAGTCGGCCTCCAAACCGGTGATGATTTTCGATTTGTTCGTACTGCTTGGGAGATTCCTATTAACGAAATTTCTAAACAAAAAAATAGGTTAAAATGGGTTCCACATGCAAAGGGAGGAGAGAACTCACCATTTTATTCTGATATTCATTTATTAGTTAATTGGGAAAATGATGGATCGGAAATACGAGAACATAAATCATCAACAATAAGAAACTCTCAGTTTTATTTTTCTAAGGGTTTAACATTTCCCTATCGAGTGTTTCGATTTTCGCCAGCAATTCTTCCGTCAGGTTGTATAACCGGTGTCACAGGAATGGGAATATTCCCTATGAATTTTTCTGTTGAAGCATTAGTAACTGCACTTAACACAGATTATGTGAATAAATTTGTTAGCATCTGGCTCGGAAGGATTGAAATGGGATCTTTATACCAAGCTGGAACAATCCAATCTATACCATTTCCAACAATTGATTATGAAGTTGATAAACAATTAGCAGAAATAGGAAAAAAACAGATTTTGTTAAGAATTGATCTTGCCAAATATTTAGAAAATACAAAATATTTCTATGCACCTATAATTTCCATAAAAGAAAAGCTTAAAGATATTGCCCAAGAATTCAACCAACAGTTAGACAATTATAAAGAAAAAAGCCTTAATCTTTTTTTTCAAGCGAACGATATTATGGGTCAACTTTATGGTTTGAAAGATCAACATGACGAATTCATACATCAATACCCTAAAAAAGAGTCTACGTTTGCTCATACACTTGGTATATCAAAAATTGAAAAAATTGAAATTGCTACCCGAATTATTTCTTATATTATTGGTGTAATTTTGGGTAGGTGGAATATCCGACTTTTATTAATAAATAATTCGGAAAAAATTCAGAACTCGTACGATACTCTCCCAATTCTTTCACCAGGTATGCTCCAAAATTATTACAAAAATTTACCTGAAGATACGGATACTCTTATTGACTATCCAATACATATTAATTGGTCTGGTATTATTGTGGAAGATAGTGAAATTTCAGAGGACATTGTCTTTCAAGCACAAAAAATTATTGCATATATATGGAAAACTAAACACAGCAATATTGAGCAAGAAATTTGTAATGCTTTAAATATAAATTCATTGCGTCAATATTTTTCGAAATCTGCCAAATTTTTTAATGATCATTTAAGAGTTTATTCAAAAAGCCGTCGCCAAGCCCCCATCTACTGGCCCCTCCAAACCCCATCTGGCTCATATACTCTGTGGGTATATTACCACCGCTTAACCGGGCAAACCCTATACACCTGCACAAATGATTTTGTGGAGCCAAAACTTAAATCCGTTACAGATGACCTAAACGATTTACGCAGCAAATCTAATCGCAGCAGCACCGAAGAAAAGGAACTGGCCAAACTCACCGATTTGGAAGCCGAGCTAAAAGATTTCCGGGATGAATTGCTACGAATCGCCAAGTTCTGGAAACCCAACCTGAACGACGGCGTCCAGATCACAGCAGCTCCCCTGTGGAAATTATTCCAGCACAGGCAATGGCAGAAAAAATTGAAAGCCACCTGGGAAAAACTGGAAAAAGGGGATTATGACTGGGCACATCTGGCCTGCAGCATCTGGCCGGAACGGGTGCTGAAAAAATGTCATTCAGACCGAAGTCTCGCCATTGCCCATGATGTGGAAGATGATTTCTGGGAAGAGGTGGAGGTGCCGGTCATCCGCCGGGGCAAAGATACCGGAAAAACAAAATGGGAGTGGCAGCCCAGACAATTGTCGGAAACCCAATTGCAGGATCTGATCCGCCGGATCATTGAAACCGGTCATTCAGCCGGGTAAACAGGAGATAAAAAGCATGGAAAATATATCCCCAAATAAAAAAGGTATTCCGAGAATTGAGTCGGTAATGGTTCAAAATTACCGGGTGTTGAAACATGTGACCCTGGATAAACTGACACCCATGACTGTGCTTTTAGGCCCCAACGGCAGCGGAAAATCCACCATATTTGATGTGTTCAATTTTTTATCCGAATGTTTTCAATACGGACTTCGCCATGCCTGGGACCGTCGGGGCCGGGGCAAAGAGATTAAATCCCGGGGTGCTGACGGTCCGGTTGTGTTTGAACTCAAGTACCGGGAAGCCCCGAAAACCCCGATTATCACCTATCACCTGGCCATCGACGAAGGGAAAAAAGGTCCTGAGGTGGTGGACGAATGGCTGCAGTGGCGCCGGGGCAGTAAGGGCCAGCCCTTTCGGTTTCTGGAGTTCCACCGGGGCATGGGAAAAGCGGTCAGTGGAGAACTGCCGGATGTGGATGACGTCCGCACAGAGTCAAATTTACGATCTGCGGATCTGATCGCGGTCAACACCCTTGGCCAGTTATCGGATCATCCCCGGATCGCGGCATTGCGTGAATTTATCACGGACTGGTATGTCTCCTATCTCTCCATTGATCAAACCCGCAACCAGCCCGAAGCCGGCCCCCAGGAGCGGTTAAGCAAAACCGGAGATAACCTGCCCAATGTGATCCAGTACTTAAAGGAGCAGCATTCACAGCGGCTGGAAAAAATATTTGAAATCCTTCGCAGAAGAATTCCCCAGCTGGAGCGTGTGGATGCCGACCCCATGCCGGACGGGCGTCTGCTGCTGCAAATTAAGGATGCGCCCTTTGAAAAACCGGTGCTTTCAAAATTTGCCTCGGACGGAACCATGAAAATGCTGGCCTATTTAACGGTTCTCTACGATCCGGAACCCCCGCGTTTTGTGGGTATTGAAGAGCCGGAAAATTTTCTTCATCCCCGGTTGCTGCCGGAACTGGCCGAGGAGTGCCGGGCCGCTTCCGAAAACGCGCAGCTGTTGATTACCAGCCATTCTCCGTTCCTGCTCAATGCCATGCGGGCACAGGAGGTCTGTGTCCTGTACCGGGATGACAGCGGATTTACCCAGGTGGTCAAAGTGTCGGATATCCCGGGCATGCCTGAAATGATAGAGGCGGGAGGCGCCATCGGGCATCTCTGGATGGAAGGGCATTTTGGTTTTGGTGATCCCCTGGTCAACTTTGGCGCGCCCAAGTCCGGCAAAAAAGGGGGCAAATAATGCTGGAAAAGCTGATCGTTTTTGTGGAGGAATATTCCATGGAAGCGGCATTGCACATCCTGCTGCCCGGCATGCTGGATGGGGCTGACTATCAGATTATCCGGTTCCAGTGCAAGGATGATCTGTTAAAACAGCTGCCCGCAAGGCTGAAAGGTTACAGCGCATGGATGCCGGAGACCTGGTCCATCCTGGTGCTGGTGGACCGGGACGATGATGATTGCATGATTTTGAAACAGCAACTGGAGCAGTATGCCCAGGAGGCAGGACTTTTGACCAAAACCCGGGCCAGAGCCGGTGAACGATTCAAAGTGACCAACCGTATTGTGATTGAAGAGCTGGAATCCTGGTACTTCGGGGACTGGACAGCAGTCAAAACAGCGTATCCACGGGTGTCCGGGACCATCCCGGAAAAAGCGCCGTATCGAAATCCAGATGACATCCAGGGTGGGACGTGGGAAGCACTGGAACGGATTTTAAACCGGGCCGGTTATTTTTCCGGCGGCCTGCGCAAAGCAGATTGCGCCAGGCAGGTTGCCCGGTATATGAATATTGATCAGAACCGGTCTTTAAGTTTTAACAGGTTCTACGGAGCGGTACAGTCTATTGTTTCAGGAGCCATGGCATGAGCATAAAATCGTTTATTCAAGAAGAGATATTATTACCCCGCCTGCAGAAAAAACAGGTAATGGCCGTGTATGATCCGGATTGCCGCTATAAAGAGGTGTGCCTGGAGCTGGCCGATGACAAACGTTGTGTGGTGGATGCAGGGCACTCCAGTATCATCAGCCGGGCCGCCGCCATTGAAGCGCTGTCGGCCCTGGGCAGAAATGAAATAGAGCAGTTGCTCGTTTATGTGCCCGCGGCCAAACCCATTGAAGAAGAGGATAAACAAAAAGATCCTTTTGCCCTTTATGCTGCGTGCGGGGCTGTGTTTCCGGATGGAGACGGTGATACCTATTTGAGTATCTGTCTAAAGGCAAAACCTGACCACGCCACCCAGGTGCGGGCGGTGTTTGCGGAAAATGAAAATCCTGGATTTTCTGTGATTGATGCCATCGGCGGCGGCCTTAACTGGCCGAATCTCAGATCGCTTTTGTCTGTGGAGTCCACCCGGGATATTTTGTTTGCCCTGCTTAACCCCAGTGAACGGCAGCAAAAGGCTCTTAAAGGCAATGATGCCTGGGTGAGTGAGTTAAAAGACCTGTTAAATGTCAGCATGGGGTTGAGCCTTAAAACAAAAGGAAAGACTTGGGGCCCCATTGCAGATGAGCTGTGGCGCTATCTTCTGTTCAGCGAATTTATGTTTGATTTGCCCGAGTCCCTGCCCGAGAGCTTAAGCGACGTTCCCCATGCAACGGATGCGGCCAGACCGTTGATTGAAGATATCTGCGAGCGCCTCCGCAATGACCGGCGCACTCAGAACATTTATATCCAGCGGGCTGAATCCATAGAAAGCAAGTCCCAGGGATTGAATCTGGTTGAAGCATGCAGCCATATCAAGGATCTGGGACTTAAAGATACCTTTCCCTTTGAAGAGCGGACCTTTTTAAGAAACGCCATTACCGCTTTACTGAACGATGATATTGATGAGGCACGCGACATCATCTCCAACCATGCGGCCTCGGTGTGGAACGGCAAAGGGGAAAGTCAGGCCCAGTGGGATTTTTTGCGTTCTGCTGTGAGGTTGATTGAATGTTGCCGGGATAATGACCGGGCCTTGCCGGACCATACGAAATCCATGGATGCGTTGCTCGACTTTTACATCAGCAGGTTCAGGGAAGTGGATCAGCGGCATCGGGAATTTGAACAGGCTGTCAGTGACTATGCCTGGCAGGATACCCAGGGCATTTTTACGCCGGTTTTGGCGTTTGCACGAAAGCAATACGGCAAACTGATTGAAACCGTTCAATTTATTTTTACCAAGCACTTTCAGCAGACGGGATGGCCCGTCACCGGCCGGATGGCAAACACGCAGGTATTCGATAAAATGGTGGCCCCGAAACTTGAGATCAGCGGCCACAAAATCGCATTTATCATGGTGGATACTTTGCGGTATGAACTGGGGGTTGAATTGGAAAAACAGCTTGCCGAAGACACCCAGGCCCAAATTTTTCCGGCATTGGTACAGCTGCCAAGCATTACCTCCGTGGGAATGGCCGGCCTGTTGCCGGGAGCATCCGTTGATTTCAAATTGATCAAAACCGATGGAGGATTTGCTCCCCAGGTCAATGGGGCTATCGTTGGCAATGTAACCCAGCGGATGGATTTTATACGAAAGAAATATGGGAGCCGTTTCCAGGAAACCCGGCTGGAAGCGTATGTGCGCAAGCGTTTTAAGATCAGCCCGGATACGGATTTACTTGTGCTGAGATCTGTGGAAATTGACGCACACTTTGAAGGAAATCCGGATACCGCGCCCACAGAAATAACCAATGCGCTTAAACGCATTCGTGCGGCGGTTCATAAACTCAAAGAGGCAGGATTTGCAGAGGTGGTCATTGCCACAGACCATGGTTTTTTTATGAATACCCATGCAGGACCGGGGGATACTTGTAAAAAATTGACCGGCCACTGGGTTAATATCCATGATCGCGCGTTATTGGGCCAGGGGCAGGCAGATGCAGCACATTTTTGTATCACAGCGGAAAAAGCGGGTATTCACGGCGATTACAAATATTTTGCCGCTCCTTTGAGCATGGCATCTTATAAAGACAGCTTGCTTTACTACCATGGCGGGTGTTCGCTTCAAGAATGTGTGGTCCCGGTGATCCAATTGAATTTAAATCAAAATGCACCTTGTGAAGACAATGATGTTTCCATTGCGCTGAACTATAAAAACGGGGCAAAACGGATTACCACACGCATACCGGTCCTAGAGGTTCAGGCGGTATCCCAAAGCCTGTTCTCTGCCGAAAAAGAGTTTGAAATTCTGCTGGAGGCCCATGACAAAAAAGGCAATGTTGTGGGTGAGGCTAAGCCTGGCGGGTGTGTTAATCCGGCCACAGGGGCGATTACATTGACTGCCGGCGGCAAAGAAAAGGTCGCAATTAAAATGAGTCTGGAATTCGAAGGCAAATTTAAAATCAAGGCACTCAATCCCACGACAATGACAGCCTATGACCAGCTCGAACTGGAAACGGATTATACGGTGTAATAATGGATGCATTAGATAGAAAACTGATTTCAGCGTTTGACGGGAAAGTGGTCCGTAAAGACCTGCTTCACCGCATTAAAAAAGGCACCAATGTGCCCACCTTTGTGCTGGAGTTTTTGCTGGCGCGTTACTGCGCCAGTGATGAACCCGAAGAGATCCAGGCGGGACTTGAAGCTGTGCTGGAAACCCTTAACGACAATTATGTCCGTCCCAACGAGGCCAACAAAGCCCAGTCCAAGGTGGCCACCAAAGGCAAATACCGGTTTATCGATAAAGTCCATGTCAATTATGTGGAAAAAGACCGGCGGCATTGGGCTGCACTGGAGAATTTTGATTCCAGGCGGATTGCCATTGCCCGTAAATATTTTGATGAAAATGACCGGTTGCTCCAGGGTGGTTTATGGGCGGAAGTCACAATCGCCTACAATGAGATTGAAGATGATGACTATGCATTCTATGTGGAAGACCTGCGTCCGATCCAGCTCAGCCGTTTCGATTTTGACCGGTATTGTGAGGGGCGAAAAGAGTTTAGCCGGGATGATTGGATAGATATCATTTTACGATCCGTTGGATTGGAACCAACTGTTTTGTCACACAGGCTGAAACTGCATTTCATTGCCCGGTTATTTCCGCTGGTAGAGCCCAATTTTAATTTTATTGAGCTTGGCCCCCGGGGCACCGGGAAATCTTATTTTTTCAGTGAATTTTCGCCATATTCAACCCTGATCAGCGGCGGGCAGGCCACCAAGGCAACCTTGTTTTACAACAACCAGCGCAAAAAGATTGGGCTGGTCGGATTCTGGGATACCGTTGCGTTTGACGAAGTCGGGGGTATCAAGGTGAAAGACCAGGATACCATTCAGATCATGAAGGATTTTATGGCCAACGGTCGATTCTCCCGGGGTGTCGAGGTGATTGCAGACGCATCCATGGCCTTTGTCGGAAACCTGGACCTGTCAGTCCAGCAAATTGTTCATTCAGAAGTTTACGATCTTTTTCAGCCACTTCCCAAAGAGTTTGATTTAGCTGTAATGGATCGTTTTGCCCTTTATTTGCCGGGCTGGGAAATGCCTAAAAACAGCAGTGATTTTTTAACAAAAAGTTATGGGTTTATCACCGACTATCTTGCCGAGGCCTTTCACTATCAGCTCAAACAGACCAACCGGTATGAAGAAGTAAGCAAACGCATTCGTCTTGGAAAATCCGTTGAAGGCCGGGATGAAAAAGGCATAAAAAAAACAGTGGTATCTTTCCTGAAGATCCTTCATCCAGCCGGAGACGTTTCAGATCAAGAATTTGAAGAGTATGTCACCTATGCCATTGAATGCCGCCGGCGTGTCAAGGAACAGATGAACAAACGCAAATCAGATGATGAGTTTGCAAAAATCAATTTGTCGTATATTAACAATAAAGACGAAGAAATTGTTGTTTACTGCCCGGAATCAAAAACGGCTGAAGCCACCCAGGAACCTGTCAGAAAGGATATACATGGCGATGAAGTGGCAAAGAAAATCAGTCCGCAAAAAAGTGCCGGAAATAAAAAGAGTCCTTCTGCAACAGCACAGACAAAACAACCGGAACCGGGTGAACAGCCAAGCCCGGAAGTCACCCTAAAAGAAAATGCCCAAGAACCCAAAGAGCAACATTTTACCATCCACTATGGTGCAACAGGCTACAGTTATGAATCCATTCTGTCCCCGTATCTGACGGGGGCTAAAACCATAGAAATAGAAGACCCATACATTCGGGCAAATCATCAGGTCCAGAATTTCATCCGATTTTGTGAAGCTGTAATCAAAACACCAACAATCCAAAAAATTTCACTTTGCACAAGTTACGATGAGTTGACTGATTTAAAAGAGCTTTCAGACCGCCTGAATGATGTAAAACAAAGTCTTTTGGAACTGGATATCGAACTTGATATCAAAATTAACGAGCACCTCCATGATCGTGAAATCAGGATCGACAATGGCTGGACAATTAAAATCGGCCGTGGTCTGGATTTGTATCAAAAACCCGACTCCTGGTATAGCGTTGGTGTTTATGACCAATTTCTTAAAAAGTGCCTTGAAACCAAAATTGATATTTTTAAACGAGACGCGGCGGCGCCAAGAGAACGGTAAAGTAGTTTAAATTTTTCACTAAAGACCATATCAAAAAAGAAATTCCCAAAATGAGGAATTAAAACCCCAGGCTATTATTTTTTCTGCCTGCTTTTTTCTTGTTCGTGCTCTTAATCATGCTCTTGCTCAAAGTATTATTTCGAGCAAGAGCACGAGCAAGATTAAGAGCACGATACGTACGGATTCAAATTTAGAATTGCTGGGCAAAGTGATTTCTATATGTAGCGGCTCGGAACAAAGGTCTGATAATAATGTCCATAACACAGGCTTTTTAAACGATTTTTTGTCAGGATTGAATCCAAGTCCTGATGTCCTTTAAATCCGATGTATTCCAGTCATCTGAAATCCTTTTTTCAATGAATTTTAAAAACAGGGTGTCAATAACGTTGATAACCTTCATGATTAAAAAGGTTTTTTCAATGATCAACCCCTCAATTTCGTCTTCTGATGAGGACATGTCAATGGTGGGTGTTTTTAAACCGGTGACGTTGAAACTTTCACCTTTGATGGAAAATTTATACTCTTCTTCACCCATCCTGCAGATCAGGTTCATATCCGTTACCCATGCCCCTTTTTTAAGGGCCGTGGTCCCTTCTTCAAGACCGGCCTGATCGCCTTTAATGGTAATTTTTTCCTTTGATTTATCGCCAAGATTGTTCTCCAGGCTGATGGAATTTCCAATTTCAAAGGTTACCGGATCTTTTGAACCTGAAAGGGCTGTAATATCCTGGTCTGTTTCAACGAGGTACCAGATCCAGGTTAAAAATTCGTTGCCCAGAAAGCCGTATTTATTATAAGCGGTAGCAATATCCAGCATCATTGAGCCCCTTTCATATTTAACGGGGCTAGAGCCAGCACCCTGTCTTTTTCATCACTTGAAAAACTGCCCTGCGTTTCCACGATTGTATAGGGAAATAACCTGATAGGTTTATGGTCAAAGGATTTGAAAAACAGGGTTTCAAACAGTTCATTGGCCGCCTTCTGGGTGGAAAATAAAAGCAGGCTTTTGTTTTCATAATCCCATAATACATCATAGAGATTTGGAATAAATGGGGTTTTGTGCATTAAAATATCAATGACCATCTCCTTTATTTCAGCTTTTTCATTTTTTGAAATAAAGGGTCTGCCGCTCTCTTTCTTTTTTTTTTCTGTTTCAATGGCCATATGTTTCTGGATCAGTTTGGCCGGGATTGATTTTTTATCAATGCGCAAAGAAAAAGCAAAATAGGTGCCGAATAGAAATGAAGCCGATTGAAAGTCTGGTTTATAGGGGGTTTCAAGGGGGGTCCATCCGGCTGAAATTTCATCGTATTCGTTTTCAATTTCAGGTATGGCGTTTTCAATCAGTCCCTGGCGGACACCTTCTGCAGTACCGTCAGGAAATTCACCGTCAATGTAATAACGGCTTATGGAATGGGTGGATGAGATTAATCCCAATATATACTCCTTTTTTAAAAAAAATTTTAGATGCTTTCAAATTAAAACCATAAAGAGCATGAAGGACATGAAGAATTATCTATTTTTCATGCGCTTCATGTTCTTGGTAAAATGATAGCCCCGTTAGGTCTATTGATCAATCAAGAAAATTTATGACCGCTTACTGTTGAGTGTGAAAGATATTTCCGGCATGGTGCAGATGCATACATTACCGACATGGATAAATAACGGAAAGTTGAAAGATACGGGTGGACTTTAATTTTTACCGGCCTCCTGAATTTGAAACATCTATAAAGAAAGCAGGAATTGCTCAAGATGAACATGCTCAATGCCTTTGTATGTGCCGCCGGTAACCGGATCCATGGTCACCACTTTTTTAGGGTGGTTATCCGGAATAGCAAGGAGGCTGCCGAATTCACGATCCCGGACCTTATCATCCGGGATCATGTAGGCTGCCTGGATGTACAGGCGTTCCCCTTGTTTTTCACAAACAAAATCGGTTTGCTTTTTACCGATTTGCCCAGCGGTGACCTCATATCCAGCTGTTTTCAAATGGGTGAATATAACGTTTTCAATAATTTTATTGATGTCTGAAGCGTTAAACCCAACCATCGCATGGCGGATGCCAAGATCTTCAAAATAGTATTTTTCTTCAATTTCAAAAATTTTTCAACGTTAAGCCATCCAACGGTATACCCTGTAAAGTAACGCATTGCTCTTGGCAGAAATAAAAGCGCCTGTCCGGGTGGAAAAAAATATAATACGCTAAATTTTGTTTTTGTAGGCTCGATTATTGCTTTACGGGTTTTGGTTGGTCATTGATCAAAAATAATGCCTGGCAAGACCATGATTGGATTATTTTACGTTGAACTTATCCCTGATTTTTTAGAACAGCTAAAGACCCGGGGCCGGATTTTATTATGTTGGAATATACGCCCATAGCCCAGTTTGCCATAGGGAACGACCACAAGGTAAAGGTATGGAACAAAGCCTTTGAAGTTCTTACCGGTGTTTCCGCTGAAGAGATTATCGACACAGACCACCAGTGGAAGGTTTTTTATTCCAGCAAACGGCCCGTTTTGGCCGATCTTGTTGTCGAGCAGGATTACGAAAAATTCCTTGAAATATACGGCACAAAAAATCCGGCACAGTCCAGTATTGTGCCGAATGCCTGGGAGGCCACAGACTATTTTGAAAATATGAACGGAAGGCCAAGATATATAAATTTTCTGGCGGCGCCTGTTTTTGACCACACAGGCAACATTACAGGCGCAGTCACAACGCTTCAGGATATTACCCGCCACAAAATTCCGGAAGACGCCGTAAAGCCTGAATCCGAAGAGCTCCAGCAACAGTATTCACTGTTTCAGTCCTCTATGGGTGAGCGCTTCACGTTCTGCAATATTGTCGGTAAAAGCCGAAAAATGCGGAAGGTCTATGATATCATTGTACGCGCGGCAGCCGTTGCCGACAATGTTGTTATCCACGGCGAATCGGGGGTAGGAAAGGAACTGATAGCACGAGCTATACACGATATCAGCCAAAGAAAAAATGCACCGTTTCTCTCTGTTAATTGTGATGTAAGTTCTGAATCTCTTCTGGAAATCGAGTTTTTTGGTCATGTAAAAGGAGCCGTTACGGGTGCCTGTAATGACAAAAAAGGCGTTTTTTCCCATGTGCAGGGCGGTACCCTGTTTCTTCATGACGTTGGAAAACTTTCCCTGAATATGCAGGTCAAGCTCCTGCGGGTAATGGATGGGGGGGGCTATTCGCCGGTCGGGAGCAATGAAGTATTTTATTCCGATTTCAGGATTGTTGCCGCCAGCACCCGTAATCTATGGGAAGAGGTTCAAAAAGGCAGGCTCCGCAGCGATTTTTTTTACCGCTTGCATGTGATACCGGTAGATATCCCGCCCCTTCGTGAACGGAAGGAAGACCTTGCTCTCCTTGCCGATTATTTTTTAAGCCGGATGAAATCACCCCTTCATTTTTATGCGTTGCCCGAAAAAGATATACAAGCGCTATACAATTACCACTGGCCCGGAAATGTCAGGGAACTCCAGAATGTTCTCCGCAGGTACATTGGCTTTCACGGTCTTGATGGTATTGCTCCCCCGGATCTCGCCCTCCCTGAGATTCCACCCGCCCGCCCCTCAGGAGTTGTGGCCGTTTTGGATTTAGCCGCAGACCTTCCGCTGACTGATGCCGTTGCCCGGTTTGAGAAACAGTTTATTCTTTCCGCCCTTGAGCTCTCCCGGTGGCACAGAGGAAAAGCAGCTAAAAAACTGGGCGTTTCCCGCAAGACACTCTATCGCAAAATGGTGGTCCATGGGATAGATCTGCCCTAAAATAAGTCAAGTCAGTCCTAGTTTGGGTCATACCTGACCCAAACATTCTCTTTCCCCGTTTTAATCCTTTCCTCCACGCCTTTTTTTTCAGCAGAATTAAGCAGCCATTTATTTGCAATTCAGTTTTCACGTTGCGTTTTAAATAATTATTCGGCGTCCCTCAAAACGTTGATAACAGGCTCTTTCGGGCTTTCAAAAACTATATGAAGTATTGTGATTAATGATAATGGGCATATGGGTTGATTCTTTTCGGGAATAAACTGACTCGAAATCTGCAACGAGACGATGGCACAATGCTTGCTACTTCTGATGAAAGTATTTTACAATTTTTAATAACTTATAGATAGGAGTATGAAGATGAGAAACGAAAGATTAGCAAATCCTGGACCTCTCGGATTAATGGGCTTTGGAATGACAACTGTGCTTTTGAATATTCATAATGCCGGTTTTTTTGAAATCAGTGCCATGATTCTAGCGATGGGACTATTTTATGGCGGTCTGGCCCAGATTATCGCCGGTATTCTTGAATTTAGAAAAGGTAATACGTTTGGCGTTACGGCATTCATATCCTATGGCCACTTCTGGTTGACTCTGGTAGCGCTTATTCTGTTGCCCAAACTCGGCTGGGCAGATCCGACGCCTGCAAAATTTATGGCCTGCTATCTGTTCATGTGGGGCATGTTTACACTGTTTATGTTTTTTGGGACATTACAATCGAACAGAAGCCTTCAGTTTGTTTTTGCATCGCTGACGTTATTGTTTTTTCTTCTTGCAGTCAAAGACTGGACAGGTTCACATCTTATTGGAACAATTGCCGGTTTTGAAGGCATCATCTGCGGACTGAGCGCCATTTATCTTGCCATGGCGGAAGTTCTCAACGAACAATACCAAAAAGCAATTCTTCCGGTAGGCGCACTCTAATCCAAAAAGCCAGCCCCCTTCTTCAGAAAACTGAAAAAGGGGGCTCTTAAAAATAATCAAACTATCTTTGATGTTTAGCTTTGATCATTTTTTTGGCCACGTATTGGGTAGGGGCAGATTCCATATCTGCCCTGTTCGGGGCGGATATGGAATCCGCCCCTACAGTGGGCTTGATTCTATTTTAGGCCATTTTTCGTAGGGGCAATCCCTCTGTGGTTGCCCTCGTTAGGGCAGGCACGGTGGCCTGCCCCTTCAGCGGCTGACGTTAGAACCAATCCCACTTTTAATAATAGTCCGGGCTTTTGAATTCCACATTAGGGGTATTCCGATATTGATGTAGTTTTCAGTGAAAATTTGAACTATTGCCCTCCACAATGCTTCTGTTATTGAATGCAGCTTCGAAATAGACCCGGGCGACCTAAATACCCATCATGTTTATTACAAAAAACTCTTTTTTGCCTACTGTAAGCAGGAATGGTATAGTCCTAAAATGTGATGTGAACCCTATGTCGATTTTTTGGGGAAAGGTTCAATTGTTTTTCACGGTTATCATAAGAAAATAGATTACTAAGGATAATCAGTAAAAGATGAAAAAAAATAAGATTGGCAGAAATGATCCTTGTTATTGTGGTAGCGGTAAAAAATACAAAAAATGTTGTTACCAACAGAAATTCGATTTTGAGACATCTAATAACAATGTTCCTAAAATAAAAATTTCAGAAGCTATTTTAAAAATATCTGAACCATTAATAAGGAAATTCCCAAACCGTAAACGTACTACTGTTATAATTGACATGGCCGTTGCTGCATGGAATATGTCCTTAGTTTCAGAAGACATTAGAGAAAATACTGAAAATAAAATAGTTAAAATTTTGCCAAAAGCGGTTGATGCAATGGGGGTAGCCTTAATCGTTGAGCAGATCGACATATTAATCCAGAGAAAAATTAAATATTATAATGATGTAAAATTTTTTATTAAAAGTTATAAGTTATTTTTTAATGATGAAGACCAATTAACTTTGGATATAAATTCTGTTCATTTTGATGGCTAAAAAAATTTGATAACAAGCCAGGTGCAGAAAAGACTTCTACTGCCACTACAGGCCCCCTAATCCGCAACGTTAAAATCCTACAATATGTCTATATCTGGTGTGTAATCCTTGCCAATAAAGGCGTTAACTACTTTCATTATTCTTGCCTATCTGGAAATCAGTGTCGGTCAACTTTGATACCATCATTGTTGACCTTGGCATTACTCATTTAGCTTGTCGCTATCATTCAAATACATGATTTCTAAAATCCGGAAATCTGAATTAATGCAAGGATGTTTGAACTAAAATCATCCAGCCTTGGTATATATAGAATTTGGATGAAAATCTTTACGAAGCATTTCTAATGGTGGTATGAATGTTTTCGTTGATATTCTAAAAAATTATCCAAATTTGAATAATTTCAACTTTTCGTCTGTTATCCAGTTAGATAAAGGATATTAGAAATATACAGAACCACACATTATATTGTTCACGTCCCTAAAGGTGATGCTATAGGAATTATTAACAATAATAAATTTGAATTACATAAGGAGAATAACTCTGATGAACTTTTGGAACATCTTCAAGCTGATTTTGTTATTAATCGCAACCATAATTTTGACGACAGGATGTGGAATCCAGACAAAACAGCATCGTAGCAGCAGTGTCGTGCAATACCTTTATCCAGACAGACAGAACCATGTCGAAGTCCCGGGCATCCCTCGGTTAGCTCTTCCATTAAGGGTCGGCATCGCTTTTGTACCGGAGAACAGTGTGAAAAGCCAAGCCTTAACAGAAACTGATAAAATGGACTTGATGAAGGAAGTTAGTCATCATTTTAAAAAATATGATTTTGTAAAGTCAATCGAGCTTATACCATCTGCCTATCTAAGGAATGATGGCGGTTTTGGCAATTTAGATCAAATCCGTACAATGTATGGCATTGATGTTATCACACTTCTTTCCTATGACCAGACTCAATTTACCGATGAGGGTTTGGCCTCTATCACATACTGGACTATCATTGGTGCTTATATAATTCCCGGTGAAAAAAATGATACCCACACTATGGTGGATGCAACTGTTTATGATATCTTAAGTCGAAAAATGCTTTTCAGGGCCCCCGGAACTAACCACATCAAGAGTAATGCAACACCGGTTAATCTTACAGAGAAACTTCGAAAAGACAGCCTTGAGAGTTTTAAAGTTGCCAGTTCAGATCTAATTAAGAATCTTGATACCCAACTTCAATTATTTAAAGAAAAAATAAAAGAAGCCCCAGAAGATTATCAGATAACTCATCGGCCTGGCTATACAGGCGGCGGAAGTCTTGATGCTTCATTTATTATTCTTTTAACCCTTTTGGGTGGATACGGCTTATGGACAAAAAAGAAGCGCAAACACTAAAAAAATTACCAATAATAACCTTCTCTATCGTTTTTATTAGTATGGGAACTTTTCTTTTACCTGAGACCACCTCAATATTAATATTTGACAGGGAAGCAATATTCAACGGTGAGATATGGCGTCTGTTTTCATCTCATTGGGTTCATTTTAGCATCAACCACCTTGTCTATAACCTTTTGGTATTTGTAATTTCAGGCTGGGTTGTTGAAAGAAAAAGCTATTCCCAATTGTTATTTTTATACACTTTAATGACCTTTGGGATTTGTATGGCTTTATTACTTTTTAAGCCCGGCATGATTTATTATGGTGGATTGTCCGGTATCTCTTGTGGTTTGATATATTATTGTGCTCTTTTGAAAATGGGAGAAGAACACTGGCGGACTGTTTGCCAAGGTATAATAATTTTTCTTCCGGTTAAGGTTGCCATAGAACTATACAGCAATGCTTCAATATTACCCTATTGGGGGCATCAGCCATTTGTAATAATGCCTGTCAGCCATGCTATGGGTATTGCGACAGCTTTATTATTTTATATTGGCGTCGAAGTTAAACCAATTTATAGGATGTTTCCAACCATCAAAATCCACCGGACGAACCGGTGATTTTGGGGTTAGAAATTTTAGGAATCAAAAACCCCACAATATGTCTATGAAAGAACTCTATTGTTCCAAAAATCCCATGAGCACTGGCGTTTCTATTGTTGGGGATTGGAATTATACCTATTCTGTTTGTCCTATTGCCATAAAATTCCAGAAAGCATACCAGTACTCGATCGATTTGTTTTTAAATAGGATCTCCGATCCGTTTCCCACCGGTAATCACACCGTGGCAACGGCAGGCCGTGACCACGGCGTTAAGTCCTTGGCAACCCATAATCTTGTCCAGAAGATCAAAAAGGGTCTTGGCTTGATATCCGCCAACCCCCGGCCCCAGTTGTAGACTCTGGATTACAAAAAAAGGCATATCTTTCTGTCCCATTTGAGCAAGGAGTCGATACATATCCTTTTTTCTTGGTTCCCCGGTTCTGGTGCAAAACTGATCCGGCTCGCTGCAATTAGGAGGACAGATAAAGTCAGCATGGCTGACATAGATATCTCCTGAATCACCGGTAATAGCGTTGGGAAGAGAAGAAACCAAGATTTCCGGCAAAGGAGAGCGTACCAGACGGTTTTGTCCCAACTTCAATAAAATCCATTCCCAGGCCAAGTGGACCGGCAGGGCCGGAACTATCCAGTCCGGTCTCTCACTCTCCGAAAGATTTTTGTGTAAAAAGGCCGCCCCCTCTTCGCAAACTTTATTGATACCTATAACTGTTGCCTGATCCAATGCCTGGGCGCTGGGGTCCACAAGGGTGATGCTGCCGGCGCCATGGATGCCGCTTAACTGTCTAACCGCTCTAACACCAAAAGTGCCGCTACCCAGAACCCAAATTTTCTCTGCCATGGACACTCCTTCTCTTCTAATATCATGAATATGATGTATATCGATAAATATAGGCGTTTTGTAAAAGAAAATCTGTTGAAAATCGAGCACTACGAAAATTACATAAATAAACAGTCACTGATATCAATGGCAAGGTCAATCATGGTGTCAGAGCCCCATGAAAATTATCAGTCTGATATTTGGCAGCGTCGGTATGAAAAGGACGACCAACCCTACTTCTGTTATTGAACGCTTTTCTCTGAGAGACCTTTATGAAAAATCATACCATTATTGTGGAGTTTAGATTTACTATATTTCATTAAGTTCATACAGCTGTTTTGGAATCTCTTTACACGATTTATAAATACTGGTAATGCTGGTATAGAATCAGTAGATACAAAGGTGATAACCGCTCTGGCTATCAATGTTTTCTTCAGGATATGCGGATAGATATCAGGTCAAACAAGATAACCGGACCCGTTCAGCTACTTATTTAAAAAAATATGCTTGGAAAACGACTTACATTTGAAAATATCGAAAAAAGTCAGAACATACAAAATTGGTTAAGTCAATTTTCAACCAATGATGTGCTCACGGCTAAGTCATTATTGTGTCGACTACGATTTATCTCCAGGGATGAATTTTCAAATTGGTTGCTCTCCAAGCTGACAGGATACTCTAACCATGGAGTGACGGCAGTATATGCTGTCAGGAAATTTAGAAAAAAGGCTCAATGTCTCTGGCAAAGGAGTGGTAACACTCAGCCTCGACCAGCTCAAACACAAGGCAGTGAAGATTTTGTTTCTTCTATTATCTCTAATTCAAACCGTCAGCATAACAACTGCTTTTTGGATCACCCAAGCATCAATGAGCTTAAGAATAGAAAGGTTAGGCATATAATTTTAGTTGATGACTCAATCGGGAGCGGAAAGCGTATCGGTGATTTCATTCAACTCATGACCAACAGTAAAACCTTTCTCAGCTGGTGGAACGGTGGTTTTATCACACTTTATATTTTGAGCTATGCTAGAACTCGCCAGTCAAAAGGGGTAATATTAAAGCGGACACCTGGATCAGATCATGGAACTCGAAAGATCCGTCTTTCTTCAAAGCTTAGGTTTGATAATGATTTTGTCTATGATGCTTTTGATATTCACACTCGCTGGGGAAATCGTTGTCAATCAATTCTTTCCCTATGCTCCTCAATCAAGAATATTGCAAAAGATCGACGCAAAGGGTTTGGAAATGTTATGGGAAATATCATTTTTTATCACAGCGTTCCGAACAATATCCCCGGCTTGCTGTTTTCAAAAAATAATAGATGGAATCCCCTTTTTCCCAAACGTAGCTTGCCAGATTGGACAATTGATCTTTTGGAGAAAAAAACTGATTCATCAGAAAATTCTGAAACGGCCTTTGAACAAATTCAGTTCTCTGAAAGCATGGGACCATTGCTCAAATCGATAAAAGCTGGTCTACGTACGAGAGCTTCATTGTCTCGTCGTCTGGATTGTGATGAATGCATCACACAGGGACTTGTTGATCAGGCTATTCAGCTCGGTCTTATTTCTCACACTAAAAGGTTGTTAAAAGCGGGGGAAGACTACTTATTAAAAGAGAACGGGGAGAATTCTACAAGAAAACCGGACTATACTTTGTATGTTCCACAATCTTGGTGTGCCGACCAGGAGACTATCCAGCCGTCTGACCATGATGTTTCTGAAACTCGGGTACAGACAGATTCCATTGACCCTGAGTCGATGGATGGGGATGACGGAGAGTCATCTCTGGAAAGAACTGACGCTATGGCGACTCCGTCGCCCATGAGGGATGTGCCGCAATATCCATCGTGGGCTCGGGAGCGCCACATCCCTCATGGCCCCACGGGGCTAAAGGAGTAGGTGGATGGAAACTTGGTCGGCACACCTTCTTTTTCAAGAAGCATCCAAACAGTTGGATGTTGACACTGCTATTCTGGTTCAACGCTATGCTAACAGCCTGCGGAATCGAAGACTTCCTGTAATCTTTTCGTTAGGACACTTGGGAAGGATAACGGGGATTGATTACGACTTCTTACATGCAAGTGTCAATCGCAAGCGCGAATCAGCCAACTACAATATGTTTTCAATACGGAAACGATCCAGAGGACGACGCTTCATACACGCAGTTAATGGGGAACTTTATAATCTACAAAAATTCATTAACGAAGAAATCCTACAGAAGGTCGAACCGCACCCATCATCTTATGCGTTTCATTCCTCAGGAGGGATAAAACAATGTGCTGCCATGCATTGTGGCTGCAAATGGCTCCTGCAATTTGACCTCAAAGATTTTTTTTACACAATTTCGGAAATCGAGGTTTTCAAAGCGTTTGTCGAACTTGGATATCGTCCTTTGCTGGCCTTCGAATTAGCTCGTCTGTGTACAACCTTGCGTTTGCCTAAAACTAAGAGTTTTTACGCCCATTCTAATAAGTTCTTCACGGTTTCCCCTTTTAATTTTAAAGATGGGGAGGATTATCCTTATATACCGCAGAGGTCGATTGGAGTATTACCCCAAGGTGCACCTACCAGCCCTATGCTTAGCAATATCGTGGCTATAAAACTTGACAGTTTTCTGTACGACTATGCCCAGGAGAATGGTTTTGTATATACCCGATACGCCGATGATATGGCGTTCTCATCAAGTGTGCTGCCTCCCAAAAAGTCAATTGCACGTATAAAAAGGCAGTGCTGACGCATGAATATTAAACAATAGTCGACTGAGGAAACCCTACTGTTCCCTCGAGGGGGTTTCAACCATTTTTAATTTCAAAAAGTGCTCTTCAGACACTCAAAACGCAACCAACTGAAGGATTTCCTTTACTCCAGGCGCAGCTTTTCCGTTCTCGCTCGGGAGATTGTGTTGGGTGTCTTTGCGTGGTTACCCCTCACATCAGTCGCAGTTGAAAGGGGGCTGCCAAATGTTTTTCCAGCCACGTATAATCCAACCAGGGAGCGGACATAGTACTCCACATAAAACGGATCAAGCCCCTTACGCCGGTATCTTTAATAATTCTGGCAAGCCGATCTGAATATCGAGCCAAAGTGTTGAACACATGTCCCAGGCGCATCAGGACATGATATCCTTTCATGACGTTCCAGTCATACGAGAAACAGTTCTCGTATACATATCCATGATGTTTTTCAACAAGAATACAGCTTTCGATGCACCAACGGGATCGGGCGGCCAGGTTGCACCGTTCGTGAAGATTGAATCTATTCAGAGGTTCGCTGGAAAGCCACACATGGCGACTGTTTTTTTCTTCCGGTTTCCTGCTATCCCGGTCAACTTCCTTCCAACTCTCCTGGCACTCAACGACGTGCAGGATCTGGCTTTTCTTATCGTTTGACTCAAACCGGTAGTCGATGCCATTAACCCATCTAAAAATCTGCTTCCGGTTACCCCATGTGTGCCGGTGCAGTTTTTCTTTTTCAAGTGCCGAAAGAGCTTCAAATTCTTTCATTACGCTGGGCAAGGCACCATCTTTTAATACGATCATGAATTGCCATTTGTTTTTGCGGCAAATTTCTGCCACAGGCCCCTTTGCATAAAGCCCATCCAAAAGCACCATGATTTTCAACGCTGGAAATGCCTTCTTCAAACGAGAGGCCAACCGGTAAAATGCCTTGAGTTCACAATCCTGTTTATCATTGTCGGTATCTCCCTGGGTGTAGCTCAATATTTCACTCATTAGCGGAATGGTCATTCCATCGCGAAACGCAAGATTAGCTTCCAGAACATAAACATGATACTGCTTCTTGGTTTCATCATCTTTTTTGATAGTACGCTCCTGGCACTGTTCTTCCCAGAGCCAGTCGCGTTTGAATTTGCCGGTACCATCAATGGCAATTGGGTAACAGTTATTGATCAGGTATCGTCGAAATTTCTTTTTCCGGATCAAATCTGTGATCAGATCAAGATGGAGCTCTTCGATTTGATTGATGTTTATCTTGGCTAATAGACGCTTCAATGTGTCATGGTGGGGAAGGGTTTCAAGCTCCGGGAAAAAAAATTGAAGATTCTGCCAGAACATTGGCTGAGTCATTTCTCTGTTGGCTTGGCGGCAAGAAGTCATCTGAAACACAAAGGTCAGTATCCCATAAATCATGAGCGTGGATACTTTATGCTTTATCTTTTTGGGGTTTCGTGGGTCATGAATTTTGGCAAGACGCTTGAGCAAAACAGGCAATTTGGACCGAAAAATACTCAGGTGCTCTGCCACAGTCTCATTGCGAATGCGACCCTCCTGCTCAATGCTTTCAAATCGACACTTACAATTGGAAATTGTAACACGAGAAGATTTCTGCAATCCCTTTGCCTTTTCATCCTGAAGCAACTGTCTTTGTGCTTTTTTGTACTGCTTATTTTGGGCTTTGATCTCCTCACGATTGGGTCTTCGGCTTGGTTTGCTCATTTAACCTCCGTGCCAATCAATTCCTGGGAACATAAAACCTGGCGGAAATTATCCACCAGCGGATAAACAAAGAGTTTTTTGGGACTGGTCGTGTAGCTTTTACCTGGCCGGACAAGTCCAACTCCGCTGGTCATGCCAAGGTATCTGAAATTTGCAGCCGGTAACACGTCCCTTCGAAGCGTTGCGGATCGACAAAGGTCTCCAGCAACGCCGGCCGGTACCCCCAGCGCGCCTCCCAATCTTGCAGCAGGCCTCTGACAGCTTTGCCCAATATGTGACTTGCCAAGTGCCTGACGTTGACCCAGGGAAAAATTAGAAAGCGGCCGTTATTTATAACAAATCCCAGGTTCCTTAATCGCTCTTCAGCATTCCAGCCGATCCATTGATCTCGCTGTTTCAAGGCCTTGGCGGCCCCACCAAACAACATGCAACCCAAGATTAAATCTTGGGCCTTGATAAGATAGCGTAGATGACACCCAAATGGTTTTTTGTAACCTAGGTAATGATAGCGATGAAGGTATTCATTTACCAGTGAGACCTCGTCTTTGGTCTGTGCGATCCTCAAAAAGACTGGGCCAATATCTGAAAGTTTACCATCCAATTCCTTTTGAGGACGGGTTCTGTCTGTTGGTATAAGCTCTTTGGGATTTTTCGGTCCTCTCTTGCCTTTACCTTTTTCAGGCAGTTGTATGAAATCTTCTGCTTCCAAACGCTGAAGCAATTTCAGGCAGGCCTCGAACTTATTTCTACCTGAAGCGGTATACCAACCCAGATGCTCACATACTGTATGCACCAACTCATTTCGACTCAGTCGTGAAAAAGTCTTAACCGTCTCACAAATCTGCATCAGTTCCTTACTGCTAATCTTACGGCCACAGTGGATTATCACTCCAACCTCCATTCAAAGGTAATGATTTAATCAAGGCGGGTGCACTAAACTCCCCCTCAATATACCTTTATCAAAAAGTCGAAATTTAGTCTATGAGTATTTTGCGACAAAGTTTTTTTAATACCGACGGAGCTGATTGGTATCAAAGGGTAAAAAATATCATGCGTCAGCACTGATAAAAAGGGAAATCATTTCAATAATCAGAAAAAATGGGTTTAGCGAGAATTGCGAGAAAATCCGGGTAGCTGGCCCGGGAGCAAAAAAGCTCATTCTTGGCCTATTGGTTGATGGTGAAAAACCTCGTTTGACAAAGGAACTACGAAAAAGAATAGATCGCAATCTCTATTCAATTGAAAAATTTGGTATTAAGGCAGTAGCCAGTAATGATGGCTTTGATTCCGTTTATGGTTTTTTTAATCACATATCTGGACTTATGTCCTTTATTCATGATGTAGATATAGATCAATGGGAGAATTTTTATTCCCGCTTTCAAAAAATAAAAAAATCCCTGGAGTTATAATATAGATGGAAAGGAGGGCCTACCTTTGATCCTTGAGGAAATATCCACAAAGAAAATGAACCGGGTGGTACCGGTGATTTTCATATTCACGGCGGCTCCGCCGCCGTGAATCGCGGTGCTGATAGGCGCACAGCGCCGGTTAGCACCGCGATTGAAAAAAGTGATCGGTACATCCGGACTTTGTCTATTTATGAACACATAGGCGTTTCTTGAGCGGATGTTGACTACTTTTGTTATTGAATGCCTGGCATGTAAAATCCGACAGATCAAACCGACATGTTTGAGGCGAGGGCTACCCGTTACAAACTCCGTTTTTTTCAGGAGAATGAACACCCAAGATTTTCCCTGTTGATCACCCTGTAACTTTTCATCAGAAAAATTATCAGGATATTACAAGTGGTGCAAAGGGTGTGGCATTTGCGTAGTCAGATGTCCTGAAAATGTATTGATTTTAAGACTGGATGACAAAATATTTGCGCTTTATTCTCGCGAATGTACCTGTTGTAAGGTGTGCGAATCCTCCTGTCCAAAGCAGGCAGGCCATTACTGTTCTGGACGATGATGATAAAACTGATGATCAACTGATGCAAAAGACAGCAGCTTGGGTCAACAGGATTGAAAGGTTATTGACAATCTGTTGGTTACAGAGCATAAATACACAACAGAATTTAGCTGGGGGAGCTTGCAAAAGCTGAGAAGGAAACATTTTCCTGACCCTTGGAACCTGATGCGGGTAATACCGACGTAGGCAAGCGGATCATACCTCTTCAAGTAGTGCCTCCCTATAAAAATACATTGTCTGCACCGGGTTAATAATAACGGTTTTTCTTCGGAGGTCAGCATGGATAAAAAAAGAAGTTTTGATGAATTTGCAGAAGCATATGATGCGTGGTTTTTTGACAATATGAATCTGTTAAATTCAGAGGTGAACCTGGTCGCTTATTTTATGAAAGATGCGGGTGATGCCTTTTCTGTAGGGTGCGGAAGTGGTCTTTTTGAATCAATCCTGAAAAGAGATTTTAACATTCCCATTCAGTACGGTCTCGAACCATCAGACGGAATGGCTGAGATTGCCCGCAAACGCGGGATAAGTGTTGATGTAACCACAGCGGAAGACGCCGATCTGGGCGAAGAACAATACGATACAATCCTATTCAACGGCACACCAAGCTATATCAATGACCTGCAGTCCGTGTTTCACAAAGCCTATACTGCTTTGAGAAAAAGAGGTAAAATCGTGGTTATTGATGTTCCTAAGGAAAGTTCATACGCAACCATGTATAACCTGGCAAAAAGTCTCGAAACATGGGAACATCCATTGTTGGAAGGCGTTCACCCAAGGGACCCGTATCCAATTGAATTTGTAAAGGTTGCCAACTGGCGTACAACGACTGAGAAAGTAGAGATGCTTAAAACAGCAGGTTTTCAAGATTTTGATTATGCACAAACGCTCACTAAACATCCGCTATACTCAAACAATATGGAAGAACAACCAATTCCGGGGTTTGACTGCGGTGATTATGTTGCCATTTGTGCCTTTAAAAAATAAAAATAGAGGAATCAGGGGTGATGTAACATATGAAAGCGGCAGGAAAATACACTCAAAAGATGTGGGATGCGGTAGCTTCTATTTATGAGGATACAATTACTCATCCCTTCGTTGTACAACTGGCGAAAGGCACGTTAAATAAAAATAATTTTGCACATTTCCTGTCGCAGGATATCCTTTATCTCAAAGATGATAATCTGGCTTTGGACCTGATAGCCGAAAAAGCTCCTAACGAATCTGAAAAGCAATTCTTTCAACTGTTAGCCAAAGATGGGCTGGACATTGAAAAAAACCTTCACAATGAGTTCCTGAAATATTTTGATATTGAAGAAGCTGAAGAAAAGTCTCCTGCAATTGAGAAATACACGTCCTTTTTGCTCAACCACAGTGAAAATTCCGTATTTGCTCTTGCTGCTGCGGCACTTGTTACCTTGTTTCTGGGTGTATAACAGCGTTGGCAATCACATCTTGGCCATTGCGGAAGCTGACAACGAATACCAGATGTGGATCGACACCTATCACAGTGAAGAGTACGAGCAATACACGCAAAGATTTATTGATATTGTAGAGCGGCTGTCATCAGGGGCAGATGAAGAACTTCATCAGGAAATGTTGAAAGCCTTTACGCTATCAACACAATATGAACTCGATTTCTTTGAAGAAGTTATGAAAAAGTAATTGTCGTTGATCACACTAATCCGAAATGAGCCACAAAAACACTCAGAGTTTTAAAATTAAGTCAGGTGCCCATTGAATCCACTTGTAGTGTCAGGTGATGATTTCAATAGAAATCTTAGAAAATGGTGACAACCGTTTAAAGTCTTTGTCGAATGTGATCAGTTTTTCACAATATTTTTCGGCAAATTTCAGGTGGATTACATCATTGATGTTTTTGCCGTATCCCAGTTCAGCGGCTATAGAATAAGCAGATTCCATAATTTTGCAGTTGATTTCGTACCGGCAAAATTTTTGGAATAGTGAATATGTATTCTCAATGTGTGCTTCGGGTATTTTAAGCTTTGAAAGCGTAAAAATTAATTCCTGAATCGATAATGGTGATAAAAGAAGTTGGTCACTTTCAAATAAATTTTGAATGATGGATTGGCTTTGCTGTCTTTTTAGCAGATCCTGGTTGACAGCAGAGTAGATAAGGAGATTGGTATCAAGATAATGCATCATTCATTTCGTTCATCAAATCATTTATGTCGATACTGTCGTGGACCTCAATTGTCTCCGCATTTTTAAAAACGGATTCCATCAGTTTTTTTGTGTCATGTTTTTTCGGTTTTTTAGTTGGAAAAATTAAGAGTTCAAGCTCCTGGTCAACCAATTCTGGTGGTAGCGTAATGACTATTTGATTGCTTTTAGGGGTAATTATTTCGCGAAGCATTATGCCCTCTTTTTTTAAGTGTATTAATTTTTATAAAATATCATAAAGGCACAGCTTTGTATAATCGTTTCTGCGATGAAGGGGGTCAAATCTTGATTTGTGATGGGATTGGTTCTATCGTCGGGCGCTGTAGGGGCAGGCCACCGTGCCTGCCCTAACGAGGGCAACCACACAGGGATTGCCCCTACGAAAAATGGCCTATAATAGAATCAAGCCCAACCGACATCAATGGTATTCGACCTGGCAATATCAATTGCTTCGATGGTTTTACGGCTGCAGTTCTTCCTTGAGCATACAACAGGCGATTTTATAACGGGGGTTTCCGTTATCATCATAGGACAAATTTCCCGGCTGTATTAATTTGTTCATGACACACCCTTCAGGAATCTGCAAAGAGAAAAAATCAGTTTCATTTATTTTTGGACGGGGTGTAAGCACATTGTCTATTATTTCATAGGAATGAAAGGGAAAATCTTCGCATAAAGGACATTGATACACCCGTCCGTTGGGGAATATAAAATAGTTGTCCGCCACATTGGCCGCACATTCAAAGGTGTCGCCATGGGTGAGAAACACCTTGGGGTAGGTAACAATAATTCCCTGTTCTGCAATTTGTTCCGCGGTTTTGGGAATGGTCTCCTGCCAGATAGATTTTGATACCTGGTGTTTGGCATCGGTGATTTCCGATTCACCCCGGAGTCCCACTACCTGGATAAAAAAACGGGAAATTCCAAGATCCTTTACCAATTCAGGCAGTTTTGGCACCTCATGAATATTTTTTTCAGAGACCGTATAGATCATTGAGCAGGAGAACCCTTTTTTAACCGCATTGCTTATACCGGACATGACTGCATCAAAACATCCGTCTCCCCGGATGGCATCATTGGTTTCCCGGCTGACACCGTCCAGGGAAAATGAAAAAAAGTCAATCTGATTTGGTTCTATATTGTCCAGGATGTTGTGAAACAAAAAACCGTTGGTATCAATGGTGATGGATTTGAATCCCATGGATCCGGCCATGGAGACGGCTGAAGCAAGATCCGGATGAAGGGTGGGTTCACCCCCTAAAAAAATAAGGTTGGTATCCTTTGCCTTTGAAGCAAAGATGCCAAGCCAGTCTTTAATCGTGTCCAGGCTAAGGGTGTTGCTGCCATGCTGTTCCCGGTTGATATAGCAGTGGGCACAGCGTAGATTGCAACGTGTCAGTATGTGAAAAAAAAGATTGGTACTCTGTCTTGAAAATGCAACGGTTTGTTTTTTCACTTTTAGTGGCTATTCCGGCTAATGGGTTATAAAATAGGCGCCAACGGCGCTTCGCCTTCTTGTCTCCAGTTTCTTGACACCTGTTATCCCATACACTGTTTGGTAAAATTAGGATCAAAGGGCACGGGATAGGTTCCGTCAAAACAGGCCTTGCAGAAATTGGCTTCGGGGTCATTAACCCCGGACGCTTCCAGCATGCCTTCAATGGACAGGTAATGCAGGGAATCCAGTCCAAGGTACTCGGCTAGTTCATCTATGGGTTTCTGGGCCGCAATCAACTCTCCCTTGGATGAAAAATCAATACCGTAGTAACAGGGAAACTTATGGGGCGGACAGGATACCCGCATGTGTATTTTTCCGGCACCCAGTTCCTTTAGAGCTTTCACACGGGTTTTGGCCGTGGTGCCCCGGATAATTGAATCTTCAATGATGATAATATCTTTACCTTTTATCAGTTCCCGTACCGGGTTCAATTTCACCCGCACGGCAAAATCCCGCATGGACTGGGTGGGCTGGATAAAACTTCGACCCACATAGTGGTTGCGTATCATTCCCATTTCAAAGGGGATGCCGGATTCTGCGGCATAACCTATGGCCGCATAGTTGCCGGAGTCGGGAAACGGCATGACTATATCTGCATCTACATGGGATTCCTGGGCCAGGCGTCTTCCATGTGCCTTTCTCATTTCATAGACGTTTTTGCCGTCAATTGTGGAGTCAGGCCGGGCAAAATAGATATATTCAAATATGCACAACGATTTTTTGGCCGCCGCATTAGGATGTCTAATACTTCTGATGCCGTCTTCATTGATAATGACGATTTCACCGGGATCCAGTTCCCGGATGAATTCAGCCTGGACCAGGTCAAAAGCACAGGTTTCAGACGCCAATACATAGTGGCCGTTTAATTTTCCAAGGGCCAGGGGGCGAAATCCGTTGGGATCTTTCATGCCGATGATTTCACCCTTACAGGTAAGCAGAACCATGGAATAGGCCCCTTCGACCTTTGAGACTGCCTTTAATATAGCGGACTCATAATCGCCCTTTATCAGATTTTTAATAAACAAATGCAAAAACACTTCCGAATCCATGGTCGTCTGGAAGATGGAGCCCTGTTCTTCAAGTTCTTCCCGGATGATGTGGGCGTTGACCAGATTACCGTTGTGGGCCAGGGCATAGGAGCGGTGCCGGTGGTTGACCACAAAAGGCTGAGCATTGGCCAGAACAGAATCCCCCGTGGTGGAGTAACGGACATGACCGATGGCAGATCCGCCTTCGATACGGTCAAGATCTTCCATGTTGAAAATTTCCGGTACAAGTCCCATGCCTGTATGGGAGAAAATTTTGTCGTTGATCCCCCGGTTCACGGAGATGCCCGCGCTTTCCTGGCCTCTGTGCTGAAGTGCATAAAGTCCGAAATAGGTAATTTTGGCCGCTTCCGGGTGTTTATAAAGGCCAAAAACCCCACATTCATCTTTGGGGCGTTCGCTTGGCGTAAAAATGGGACAGGGGCTTTCTGGTTGGGTGGTATTCATTTCTGGATTTTCCAATATCTAATATCTATTGTCGTTTGGGCGAAAAATTATCCAGATGCAAGGCGCCGGAATATTTGTAACCGGAGCAACCTCATGGTTGTGAGGATTGCAAATATTCCGGCAACGCCGCAGATGGGTGATTTTTCGTTCAAACATTATTTAGTTCTCTTGGTGATAATGCTGGATAGGCTTGACCGTTAAATTTTCTTTTTTCATGGCCTGGATGGCCAGGCTGATGGCCCGGGCCCCGTCCGTGGTGGTGGCATAGGGTATTTTATATTTAATGGCCGCCCTGCGAATTTCATATCCGTCTCTTTGGGTCTGGCTGGAGGCGCCTGTGTTTAAAATAAGCTGGATCTCACCGTTTTTTACGGCATCCACCACATGGGGCCGGCCTGCAGATACTTTTTTCACCAATGTGGCAGGAATGTTGTTTTCTTCCAGGAATGTGACGGTTCCCCGGGTGGCCATGATGGTGAATCCCATGTCATGGAAACGTTGGGCCACAGGCAGTGCCGCCTTTTTATCCTTGTCCTGGACAGAGATAAAAACCGTACCTTCCTTGGGCAGTTTCTGTCCGGCAGCAAACTGGGCTTTGGCCACAGCGGCGCCAAGATCTTTGTCAATACCCATGACTTCGCCTGTGGATTTCATCTCCGGCCCAAGAACAGGATCCACGTTTTCAAAGCGGTCAAAGGGCATTACCGCTTCCTTGACACAATAATAGGGCGGGATGATTTCCTTTGTTACCCCAAGTTCCTTCAGGGTTTTGCCCAGCATAACCTTGGTGGCAAGCTTGGCCAACGGCACGCCGATAGCCTTGGAGACAAAGGGAATGGTCCGGGATGCCCTGGGATTGACTTCAATGATGTACACCGTATCATTCATAATTCCGAACTGGATGTTCATTAAACCCTTGACATTCAGTTCTTTGGCAATGGCTTTGGCCGCATCCGCCATCTGTGTGATATGGTGTTCGTCGATGGAATAGGGCGGCAGTACACAGGCGGAATCGCCGGAATGAATGCCGGCCTCTTCGATATGTTCCATCATGCCGCCGATGACGGTATCCTCACCGTCGGAAATGGCGTCCACATCCAGCTCAAAGGCTTCTTCCAGGAACTTGTCAATGAGCACGGGCTTATCCGGCGAGGCCTGGACCGCCAGATCGAAATATTCTTCAAGATCTTTTTCATCATAGACAATTTTCATGGCCCGGCCGCCCAGAACAAAGGAGGGGCGAACCATGACCGGGTATCCGATATCCCTTGCTACGGTCACGGCTTCTTTATATGAATAGGCAATGCCGTTATCCGGCTGGCGCAGATCTAATTTTTTAAGCATGGCCGCAAACAGATCCCGGTCCTCGGCCCGGTCAATGCTTTCCGGACTTGTACCGATAATAGGAACGCCTGCTTTTTGAAGGTCCGTGGCAAGGTTCAAAGGCGTCTGGCCGCCGAACTGGACAATCACACCAAAGGGTTTTTCCTTTTCAACGATGTGGAGGACATCTTCTCTGGTCAGCGGTTCAAAATAGAGCTTGTCCGATGTATCGTAGTCCGTGGAGACGGTTTCCGGGTTGGAGTTGACCATGATGGACTCTACCCCTTCTTCCCTTAAGGCAAAGGAGGCATGAACACAGCAGTAGTCAAATTCAATGCCCTGGCCGATGCGATTGGGACCGCCGCCCAGGATGATCACCTTTTTTCTGTCCGACACCCGGGCCTCGCATTCGCTTTCATAGGTGGAGTAATAGTAAGGAGTGACAGCCCTGAATTCCGCGGCACAGGTATCCACCAGTTTATATACCGGAACGATGCCAAGGTCTTTTCGTTTCCGTTCGATCTGCTTGTCTGTCAGTCCTCCGGATAGATACGCCAACTGCATGTCGGAGAACCCGTATTTTTTTGCCTTTTCAAAAAGATCCTTTGGCAGGTTCATGCCGGCCAGTTTCAACTGCTTTTCAAGGTCCACAATCTGTTTCATCTGGTACAGAAACCAGGGATCAATGGCAGTCAGCTCATGGATCATGGTGATGGGCATGCCGTGTTCAATGGCGTATTTGATATAAAAAATCCGCTGGGAATTGGGGGTGGATAATTTGTATTCCAGATCCGTACCTGTCACTGATCCGGGAGCCGGGTCTTTTCCGTCGGCACCAAAACCGGCCCGGCCGATTTCAAGGGAGCGCAGACCCTTTTGAAGTGCTTCCTTAAATGTTCTGCCGATGGCCATGGTTTCACCCACGGATTTCATGGCCGTGGTGAGTATGTCGTCGGTTTCGGGAAATTTTTCAAACGTCCAGCGCGGAATTTTCACCACACAGTAATCAATGGACGGTTCAAAACAGGCCATGGTTTCGCCGGTGATATCATTGGGGATCTCATCCAGGGTGTACCCGACTGCAAGCTTGGCTGCAATTTTGGCAATGGGAAAGCCCGTGGCCTTGGAGGCAAGGGCAGAAGACCGGGACACCCGGGGGTTCATCTCAACCACGATAATATCCCCGTTTTCCGGGTTCACGGCAAACTGAACATTGGAGCCGCCCGTGTCCACGCCGATTTCCCTGATGATGGCAATGGAGGCATCCCGCAGGGTCTGGTATTCTTTGTCCGACAGGGTCTGGGCCGGGGCCACGGTAATGGAATCACCCGTGTGAACCCCCATGGCATCAACGTTTTCAATGGAGCAGATGATTACCACGTTGTCCGCATGGTCCCGCATTACCTCAAGCTCATATTCCTTCCATCCCAGAACAGATTCCTCAAGCATCACCTGGGTGATCAGGGAGGCGTCAAGGCCGGCCTTGGAAAGATTGGCAAGCTCTTCCATGTTGTAGGCCACACCACCGCCGGTTCCCCCTAAGGTAAAGCTTGGCCGGACAATAATGGGAAATCCGATGCGCCGGGACACTTCTTCCACTTCAGTCATATTGACGGCAAACCCGGATTTGGGAATTCTTAAACCGATTTTATTCATGGCATCCCGGAAAAGTTCACGGTCTTCGGCCTTGTTGATGGCGTCAATGGATGCACCGATCAGTTCAATATTATAGCGTTTAAATATCCCTGTTTTAGCTGCATCAATGGTGGTGTTCAGGGCAGTCTGCCCCCCAAGGGTGGGCAGCACGGCATCGGGACGCTCAATTTCAATCACCTTGCACAGGGTTTCAGCCGTCACCGGTTCAATATATACCCGGTCCGCTGTTTCAGGGTCGGTCATGATGGTGGCCGGATTGGAGTTGATCAGGACAACTTCAAATCCTTCTTCCTTTAAGGCCTTGCAGGCCTGGGTGCCGGAATAGTCAAACTCGCAGGCCTGGCTGATGATAATCGGGCCGGCACCAATGATCAGAATCTTATGGATGTCGTTACGCTTTGGCATTTTCCATCACTTTTGCAAACTGGTTAAAAAGATAGGCCGCATCATGGGGACCCGGGGAGGCTTCGGGGTGGTACTGAACTGCAAACGCCCGGATGGTATCGTTTTTAAGCCCTTCCAGGGAGTCTTCATTCAGGTTGATGTGGGTCAGGTGGCACTTGTTTTTGTCAAGGGTGTTCAGATCCACTGCAAACCCGTGGTTCTGGGAAGTGATTTCCACCTTTCCGGTATCCATATTTTTCACCGGCTGATTGCCGCCCCTGTGGCCGAATTTAATTTTCATGGTTTTACCGCCCATGGCAAGGCCTAAAAGCTGCATACCAAGGCATATACCGAAAATCGGAAAATTATCGAGAAGTTCGCGTATGGTTTCCACAATATAGGTCAAGGGTTCCGGGTCGCCGGGGCCGTTGGACAGGAAAATACCGTCCGGATTCAGGTGTTTTATGGTCTGGACATCGGTTTTTGCCGGAACCACCAGCACCTCGCACCCTGCGTTTTCAAGGCAGCGGATGATATTGTATTTTATGCCGAAATCCAGGGCCACCACAGAATGTTTTTTACCTTTATGGCGCCATATAAGGGGATCTTCAAGGCTTTTGGTATCCACATAATCCGGTTGGTTGTATTTCCAGAAATAGGGTTTTTTGGTTGTGACATATTGCACCAGGTCCGACCCTTCCATGGAAGGGATCTGTCCGGCCCGTGCCACAAGTGATTCTGGATCCAGGTCCGTGGTGGATATCATGGCCCTCATGGCGCCGGATTTTCGGATATGCCGGGTCAGGGCCCGGGTATCAAGGTCTTCAATACCCAGAACATGGGATTTTATCAGATAGTCGGCAAGGGTTCCCTTTGATCTGAAATTGCTTGGAAACTCCTGGTATTCTTTGACAATGAAGGCTGCCACATGAATACGGTCTGATTCAACATCTTCCGGACACACGCCGTAGTTGCCTATGAGCGGATAGGTCATGGTGACCATCTGCCCGTAATAGGACGGATCGGTCAAGATTTCCTGGTACCCGGTCATGCTGGTGTTGAACACCACCTCTCCCTGGGCTTCACCCGGCCCTGTAAAGCTTCTGCAGGAAAAGGTTCTTCCATCTTCCAGGGCTAACAATGCTTTCATATGAATTAATACCTGTCCCTTATATATTTATGGTAAAAAGCGTTCCGCAATTTATTTGGAACCTGTTTAAATATCATGAAAAAGCTCTAATTTTCAAGACCCGGCTGATTTAATATTTTATGCGGTTGATTAAAGCGGCACGGGCCGGTTCCTACAGGCTCGGTATTAAAATTGTACGCGGGGCCTATCTTGAAAAAGAAAATGACAGGGCACAACAGATGGGATATCCTACATCCATTAATCCTACCAAAGAAGCTACGGACAGAGAATACAATAAAGCCGTGGAAATAGTTGTTGAAAATATCGATGTGGTGGCGCTTTGCGTGGGAATACACAATGAAGAAAGTTGTCAGCAGCAGTTTTCGATTGATGACCGAAAAAAATTTTGCGAACAATCACGACCATATTTATTTTTCTCAGACGGGATGAGCGACACCATCAGTTTTAACCTGTCCAAAGCGGGATACAATGTGAGTAAATACCAATCCACATTACCTTACCTGACCCGGCGGGCGGAAGCATTCAGTGGTAGAATCGGCTGTCTTAATTCACTGATGGATTCACTGCCTAACATTGGTAGCCGTAAAATTTTTAAAAAAAGGAGTTATAAAATGACAAACAGCGTATTTACCGTGCCTAAACCTTATAATGAACCTGTTAAGATGTTTGCACCGGGTAGTCCGGAACGTGGTGCACTATCCGCAGAACTTGGCCGCCAGATGGCAGACCAGGTTGAAATTCCAGTGATTATCAACGGCGAAGAGATTAAAACCGGTGATGTCCGTGATGTGGTCTGTCCCCATGACCACGGCCACGTGCTGGGTAAAGTGCATATGGCAGGCGAAAAAGAGATCAAGGCTGCTGTGGACGCAGCCCTGTCTGCAAAAGCGGCTTGGGAGACCATGGACTGGCAGGAGCGTGCGGCAGTCTTTTTAAAAGCCGCAGATTTGATCTCCGGCAAATATTCCGCCAAGATGAATGCTGCCACCATGCTGGGTCAATCCAAGAACGCCTTTCAAGCTGAAATTGACGCCACCTGCGAGTTGGTGGACTTTTTGCGCTTTAATGTCAGCTATATGGAAGAGATCTACGCCAACCAGCCGTTGAGCGAAAAAGGCGTTTACAACCGGCTGGAATACCGTCCCCTGGAAGGATTTGTTTTTGCGCTGACCCCATTTAATTTTACAGCCATTGCCGGTAACCTGCCCACCTCACCGGCCATGATGGGTAACACAATTGTGTGGAAACCCTCCACCACGGCTGTTTTGTCAAACTACTATGTGATTCAGATCCTTAAAGAGGCAGGCCTTCCCGGCGGCGTCATCAATTTTATTCCGGGCCACGGCTCCCAAATCGGCGATATTCTGTTCGCCCACAAGGATTTTGCCGGCATGCACTTCACCGGCTCCACGGCTGTCTTCCAAAATCTTTGGAAAAAAGCGGCCGAAAACATTGAAACCTACGTTTCCTATCCCAGGATCGTGGGTGAAACCGGCGGTAAGGACTATATCTTTGCCCATGCCGGTGCCGATGTGGATGAGCTTGTCACAGGTATCATCCGCGGTGCCTTTGAGTTCCAGGGACAGAAATGCTCTGCATGTTCCCGTCTCTATGTGCCGGCCTCCCTGTGGCCTGCGGTCCAGGATCAGCTTAAGGAAAAAATAGCTGAAATCAAGGTGGGTCCGGTGACTGATTTCACAAATTTTGTAAATGCCGTGATTGATGAAAAATCCTTTGATAACATCGACGGTTACATTTCACGGGCACAAGAATCTTCCGATGCTGAAGTGATCATCGGCGGTCAGCGGGATAAGTCCAAGGGTTATTTTGTTCACCCCACCGTGATCCAGGCCAAAACACCGGATTATGAATCCATGGTCGAAGAGATCTTCGGACCGGTGCTCACTGTTTATGTATACGAAGATAAAGACCTTGATGCCGTCCTGGACATTCTGGACAACACAAGCCCATATGCCCTGACCGGTGCTGTTTTTGCCCGGGATCGCAACGTGGTCAATGCCTTGATGGCCCGGTTGACCCACACCGCCGGAAACTTTTATATTAATGATAAACCCACAGGTGCCGTGGTTGGCCGGCAGCCCTTTGGCGGGGCCCGCAAAAGCGGTACCAACGATAAAGCAGGGTCCTACATGAACCTGATCCGCTGGGCATCACCCCGGACCATTAAAGAAACCTTGGTACCGCCTCAAAATTACGGCTATCCGTTTATGGGATAATCCCGCCGTGTTTTGCTGAAAATTCGTTCGGATGCGCAAAAAAAATCTCAACCGAAGCAACCTCATGGTTGTGTGAGGATTGAGATTTTTTTTGCAACGTCACCGCCGGGCGAATTTTATGCAAAAATTATTTGTTTTTGGATATTACCAAACAGGCTCTTGGTTGGCATGAACACACCTCACCAAAATTTGCACAATGCATTGAGAAATATTATATTAAAACAGTTACAGTTTTAAATAATTTAAGGGAGATTTCCTGTTTGGCAAACCATGGCTTTATCCGCAGGTGCATCAAGGAAACTATCGAGGGATTGAGGGCGGGGTTGACTCGTTTTTCCGGACCCAGCAGAGCGGCAGTTATTTATGCCATCACTCCCGACGATCCCATCTATATATTTGACCCCCAGAATCTTCTGGCCGGGCACGAACCGAAATTCAAAAAATTGTATATTGACTCAGATGATTGGCGAAACAAGTGTTCCATCAATTATGACAAAAAAAAATTCAGTGATCTGATTCACGAAAAAAATCTTGGTCTGGCCGGACTGATATCTTATGGCGGCAGATCAAGTTCTATCGTTTATCAGATGTGGTTTACCGACCATCACCCGGATATGTGTACCATAGGCCCAACTGAGCGGTGGTTGGAGCATGCTGTTTACAGATTTTCCCATGATATGGCCAATGAAGAAGACTTGTACACAGGTATTTCAGGTTCTTTTCTCAAGGAATACGCTACCCATGCGGTCAGAGATTTTATTGTGGATGAAATGAATGTTTTGATCGGCTGGGATACCAGAATGAGGGTTTACCCGATTTTAGAGACAGTGCTTAAAATTTCAAGAACACCGGAAGAAGGAGAATGGCCCAGAGGTAAGCTGATTTTTGTGGAAAAAGAATCAATTCCTAAAATGAATTTTATTTTAGAACTTCCCAGGGCAGAGCAGCCGGGCCTGGACAATGTCAAGCATATCAGAAAGCTGCTTCAGTCGGTTGAAAATTCAGATTTAAAA
Source organism: uncultured Desulfobacter sp. (assembly GCF_963666695.1). GTDB lineage: Bacteria > Desulfobacterota > Desulfobacteria > Desulfobacterales > Desulfobacteraceae > Desulfobacter. Next base: position 3,425,181 of record NZ_OY762947.1, on the reverse strand, counting down.
CTGGTTGCCACTGAAAATACGATTATCGGCATCACCAGGGAAGATCATTCGGATTTTTCAATCTCAGTGGATTTTAGAGGCGGATATGGTTTTCTGGCACTTAATGATAGTCAGGTGTGCTCTTTTTCCGACGGCAGCTTCAAATCGACCACGCATAAAGCAAAGTTGGTTCAGGTGGAAGAGGCATTAATGGACTCTGATATGGATGCTGAAAAAGCAGCTGTTTTATTTAAAATAGTTACCGGGATTGTTCACAATGCTGCCGGCCTTCGGCATGGATGCAGCATTGTGATTGACCTGAATGAATCCCCGGTTTTTATCATGGGCCATTCACTGCTGCACCCCATAGACCTGAAAAATCAGGATAATTATGATCTGGCCAAATCCTTGTCCAAGGTAGATGGGGCGCTGCACATAGGGGGTGATATAAAGCTGCATGGGTTTGCCTGCCTTCTGGAAGGCAGTTATGTGCCCGGTGAAAACAGGGCCAGGGGTGCCAGATTCAATTCAGCTTTGCGGTTCACGGCAGAACACAAAAATGTTATTGTGATTGTCGTTTCATCCGATACCCTGGTCTCGGTCATGATAGGAGGTGCGGTATTAAAAACCAAATGGAAACTGGAAAAATCTCTCGTATGCAACATCCCCGTCCCTTTGGAAAAATGGGTTGCTGCAAGCAAAGAATGCCCGAACTATGAATTATAACATGAAAGTTATGCCATGATCCAAGAAGCCATAGAACAGTTAATATCCCCTGTTTTTCCCGCACTTCCCCAATCCCTTTACCAGACCTTGCAGCGGCGGATTCAAGATTTTTTTTCCGCCGGCGATATACAGGATATCAGCCAATTGCCTGTGAATGCCATGGATTTTACCCGGGTGATGCTGTTCAGCCCTTTTACCGCTGAACATATTACAGCAAATCCCTTGATACTTGATCGGTTTGGTGAAAGCGGTGATCTTGACACGTCCTATGCCCCGGGGGACATCAAAAAAAAACTTGGGAATTTTATCGGGGAGAATCAGGGTAGCGCAGAGTTTAGAGCCAGGTTCCTTGAATTCAAGGTGTATGAAATCATTCGTATTGCCTGGCGCGATCTTACAGGTGCGGCACCATTATCCGAAACCATGGCGGATCTGTCCGATCTTGCTTGTGCCTGCATCTCCTTTGGCTTTGAACAATTGTATCCTGTTTTGACCCAAAAATGGGGAACCCCCAGGGACAGCAACGGCAATGCCCAGAACATTGTGGTACTGGGCATGGGTAAGCTTGGGGCCGGCGAGTTGAATTTTTCTTCGGATATTGATCTTATTTTTGTATACCCCGATTCGGGTCAGACCGATGGAGACAGATCCATATCCAATGATGAATTTTTTACAAAACTGTGTCGGGAGTTCATCAAGCTGTTTTCAATGGGTAACGGTACTCATTTTTACCGGGTGGATGCCCGCCTGCGTCCGTTCGGGGAGAGCGGTCCTCTTGTTATGGATGCCGAAGCTTTTGAACATTATTACCAGTCCCAGGGCCGGGAATGGGAACGCTATGCCATGATAAAGGCAAGTCCGGTGGCAGGGGATATTGCAGCGGGTAACACAATTATTCAAGCCCTGAAACCCTTTATTTTCCGAAGATATCTGGATTACGGCTCCTTTGATTCCTTCAGGGACATGAAACAGCGCATAACACTGCAGGTCAAAAACGCCAGACTAAAACATAATATCAAGATAGGGGCCGGCGGTATCAGAGAGATTGAATTTTTCGGTCAACTTTTTCAGCTCATCAGAGGCGGGGTGGAACCGGCACTTCAGGCCAGGCCCATATTGTTGGTACTGGACACGTTGGTGGAAAAGAAGTTGATAGACGAAAACGTGTGTGATGAACTCAAAAAGGCCTATCATTTTCTTCGGCTTGTGGAAAACAGGCTCCAGGCCTACCAGGACCGGCAAACCCACGACATCCCCGAAGATTCGGTACAGCGACAGATCCTTGCCCTGTCCATGGGATATGATGATGAAGACGCATTTTATGCGGAGCTGTCCAGGATTCAAGGTGTCGTGCACAAACATTTTTCCAGGCTTCTGGTACAAGCCGATGACGAAGACAAAGACAGCAGCAGCGAGGAATTGAAACAGATATGGGACAGTATTACCGATCCCCAGTTTCAGGGTGAAGATCTCTCTATTTCCGGTTACCGGGATACGGGATCTGTAGTGCGGCTTCTTCAAGCCCTGGCAGCGCATCCCCACACCCGCCAGCTTTCGCAGACCGGGCGAAATAAACTGTCCCAGCTTCTGCCCCATTTGATTAAAAAGGTGGGTGAGCACCCGGATTCAGACGAGGTGATGGCCAAACTCATTGATCTGGTGGCGACCATTGAGCGTCGCACTTGTTACTTGTCTTTACTCATTGAAAATAAAGGTGCCCTGGATAACCTGGTCGTACTTGCCCGCAAAAGCCCATGGATTATTTCCTTTTTAAGCCGGCACCCCGTACTTTTAGATGAACTGATGGATCCGGTCACCCTGTACTCGCCGCCCAAACGGGATATGCTTGAACGGGAAATGGAACGCAGCATGGCCCGGGTCCAAAAAGGGGATCTGGAACTTCTGCTGGAAGAACTCAATATTTTCCGCCAGATCAATACGCTCAGGGTGGCTGCGGCAGATGTATCAGGCAATTTTCCGCTGATGAAAGTCAGTGATCATCTGACCTGGATTGCTGAAACCATTCTGAACCAGGTGGTGGCGTCATCATGGCAGATTGTTACTGAAAAATACGGTTACCCTGAGGGTATGGAAGGCAAAGGCATTGAAGGGTGCGGGTTTATTGTCATTGCCTACGGCAAGGTGGGCGGCCTTGAAATGGGATATAAATCCGATCTGGATCTGGTTTTTATTTATGATGCTGAATCCGGATATACCAGCGGAACAGAACGCTCCATTGACATCGGCCGTTTTTATTCCAATCTCGGCCAGCGCATTATCCATGCCCTGACCATGCATACGCCGGCCGGTACCCTCTACGGCGCGGATATGCGGCTTCGTCCCGGCGGGGATTCAGGCACGATTATTACTCATATCCAAGCGTATGAGGATTATCTTAAAAATCAGGCCTGGACATTTGAACACCAGGCCCTGATCCGGGCCCGCCCCGTGGCCGGTGATCCGGCATTATTCAAACGCTTTGATACCATTCGCAAGAAAATTCTTGCCCGTGAACGTGATGACTCAATATTGAAAAACGAAGTTGGGCAGATGCGTGAAAAAATGCGGCTCCAGCGGTTAAAGTACGAACCCGGACTGTTTAATCTCAAACAGGGCCGGGGGGGGATTGTGGATATTGAATTCCTTGTTCAATATCTTGTGCTGCGCCATGCCTGTAATCATCCCGACGTTTTGGAATGGACCGACAATATCCGTCTGCTCGAAGCCCTGAGTGTGGATGCCTTGATATCCGGTGAAGAGAGCGGTATTCTTCAGAACGCTTATGTAGCCATGCGTAAAACCATACACCGGCTCACTCTCCAGGAGCGCTCCGCAGATGTTGATGAGGACCTTTTCAGTGAGCAGGCCGCCAAAGTAGCGCAAATTTATGATGCTGCCTTTATGTCTTAAGGGATTCATCATTAGTCTCTAAAAAACAACCGATGCAATTTATTTATCAAACCCGGCATCAACCCGGATTTCCAGGAATCCGGGTTGATGCCGGGTTTGATATTTTCAGAGCCTGTTTAAAAATAGATGAATCGGCTGCAATCACATGAGAATGGTTCCAATTCCCTACTTTTTAAACAGGTTCTCAACATTTTTTCAACCTGTTTTCAACAATTAGATATTTTTTTTGAACAGCGCCAAGATCATTATTTAATAGGCTTTTTATTCGTTTTGAACATGTTTTAAACATAGTTTTCATTGGCTTTTAAACATGGTGCTATATTAATTGACATTTTATTGATACTGTTTTGAACATCTTAGACGAGTGTGTTGATAAATGCGGGAATATGGTAAAATATGAAAGTCAGTAATAAAAATATATACCCCGTTGATTACGGATAAACTTTACAAAAATTGGAAATACGACCATGACAATACCTAACGACGCCATGGACAGCACGGCACATCGTGAATTACTTGGTAGCGGCACCTTCAAATTTGCCTGTCACGACGGTGTGCCCTGCTTTACCCGTTGCTGCCATAATGCAGACATGTATCTTTATCCCTATGACGTTGTACGCATGAAGCAAAACCTTAACATGACCTCGGAAGAGTTCCTGGTTGCCCATACCACAACAGCCATCCGCGACATGCCCACCTTTCCCAATGTGATGTTGAAAATGAGCGACCTGCAGGGTAACCCCTGTACGTTTCTGACGGAAAAGGGATGCACGATTTATTCAGATAGACCCTACTCCTGCCGGGCCTACCCCCTGGAACCGGCCATTTATGGTGACGCCGACGGCAGTATGCACGTGCAGTACTATGTCATGCACCATGATTACTGCAAAGGACATGGTGAAGATAAAACCTGGAGTGCCAAATCGTGGATGGCGGATCAGGAAATGGAAGCATATCTTGAACCCAACAACTGCTGGGCCCGCATTGCAGGCCGTTTACAGTCCGATTCTTTCAGGGCTCAGGGCATTGATGCCAACAGTCCGCCTATGAAAATGGCTTTCATGGCCAGTTACAACATAGATACCTTCCGACGTTTTGTTTTTGAAAGCAGTTTTTTATCGCGCTATGTTGTCCCACAGCAACAGTTGAACGCGGTGAAAGAAGATGACCGGGAACTGTTAATGCTTGGACTTTCCTGGATCGAAAGGTTTTTGTTTAGTGACGGGCCGCTAGAGGAACGCGCCTGACAGGTTGTTACAGAACGTCACTTTTTGCCCAATCTCTGCGTTGTATGGATTTTTTAATCCTCAAAATATGTCATATATTCCTACGGTTAAAAATTCCATACACCTTGAGTTTGAACAAAAATTAACATTATGTAATAACCTGTTACCACAAATCTGATTATTTGATTTAAGGACGAAAAACGTGACGGAATCAATACAATCCATTGAAGCCCTTTTTTTTGATTTTGACGGGGTATTGGTGGACTCAGCCCGTACTAAAAAAAAGGCCTTTGAAACACTGTTTAAAGATTTTTCCGATGAAATTATAAAAGCGGTTGTTCACTACCATACCTTGCACGGCGGTATCAGCCGGGTTGAAAAAATTCGGCACACCCATAAAAACATTATTAAAAAACCCCTGACCGAAAAAGGGGTGATGGAATGGGCGGATCGGTATTCGGATCTCGTGGTACAGGAGATGATCCGTCTTCCCTGGATAAAAGGGGCAAAAGCCTTTCTGGATGCATATGCATCAAAACTGCCGGTTTTTGTGATCTCAGGCACCCCGGAAACCGAGCTCAAATATCTGGTTGATCAAAGGAAAATGAGCCATTACTTCAAGGAAATCCTGGGATCACCCGTCAAAAAACCGGAGCATATCCGAAACCTGTTGGCAAAATACAGCCTTACACCGGAACAATGTGTTTTCATCGGTGATGCCCTCACCGATTACAATGCTGCCCTGGATACCGGTCTTCATTTTATCGGTATCCAGGGCGAGGTTCATTTTCCTGATACCGTGAAGCCCCTGCCTGACTGCCAGGGGCTTGAATGCGCTATTAATAGCTTGTTTAAAAGCCGTTAAATTTTCATCTGGTCCATGGCTTTTTTCATCTGACGGACAGCCTGGCGCAGGCGTTCTTCATTTTCAACCAGGGCCAGACGAAGATATCCTTCTCCCTCTTCGGAAAAACCGGCGCCTGGTGCCACGGCCACATTTCCCTTGTTCATCAGCTGAATGGCAAATTCCATGGAACCCATTTTATCAAAAGGTTCAGGGATTTTTGCCCATACAAACATGCCGGCCTTGGGCCTTTCTATATCCCATCCGATTCGTTCAAGACCCGAACAAAGTACATCCCGACGGTGTTCATAGATTTTTGCAAGTTCCGGGATGGTATCATCACAGTCCCGAAGCGCAATAATACCTGCCACCTGAATGGCAGAAAAGATACCATAATCAAAATAGCCTTTAATTTTTCCAAGTGCCTCGACAATTTTTTCATTACCAACACAATAGCCAATGCGCCAGCCGGCCATATTGTATGATTTTGAAAAGGATCCAAACTCGACACCAACATCTTTGGCGCCCTCAATTTCCAGGAAACTTGGGGCAACATATCCGTCATAGGTTATTTTGGCGTAGGCAAAGTCATTGATGACCATGAATTTAAACCGTTTGGCAAGCTTTACGATCTCTTTGAAAAAAGCCTTATCCGTTACAACGCCCGTGGGGTTATGGGGGTAATTGAGCATAAGAACCTTTGGACTGGGGTAACAGGCTTCACATACTTTAATGATCCTGTCCAGAAAGCCATTTTCAGGCTCCAGGGGGATTCTCATAACATTTGCACCAGCGATCACCGCGGCATAAATATGGATGGGAAAGGCTGGTGCCGGAACCAGAACGCAGTCCCCGGGACCCATGATGGCCAGACACAAATGCGAAATACCTTCTTTAGAGCCAATGGTGAAGTAGGTTTCTTTGTCCGCATCCAGATCAATGTTGTAATGGCGGTTATAATATTTGGCAATTTCCTTTTTTAAATTGGGAAGTCCCGAACTTTCGGGATACCTGTGGGATTTTGGATCTTGGGCAACGTTCACCAGCTTTTCAATAACTGCATCAGGTGTGGGGTCCATTGGGTTTCCCATACCAAGGTCAATGACATCATCCCCATTCCGCCGTTTATCCATTTTCATTTTATTGATCATACCGAAAAGGTAAGGGGGCAGGTAATCCATCCGGGATGCAAACCGAATAATATTGTCTTGTTCCACTTCAAAAGCTCCTAATGATAAATGGTTGAAACATGAAATCAAAATAAAAAGGATAGCAGATTTTATTAAACTGATAAAATCAAATCTTAGTAAAAATTAAATTGTGTTTATTTTAACCGTGTTTCACGGGAAACATTATTTTAAAAGGGAAATCTTTACACTGAACAGATCCGGATCTTCCTGGAATATTTTAAGACCTTCCATGATGCCGGTCGCATCTTTGACTTCACGATTACCAGGGCCTAAAATTAGGGGACCTCCAAAACTGCCGGGGATGATCAATTCAAAATCCGGGTCAGTATCCGGGTTTTCCATTGAAATAATAAAAATACCGGTAACTTTTTTTTCCACAATATAGGGAAAGACAATACCGGAAGGAATAAAAAAAGAGCCTTTGCCGGCAAGGCCCCACCCGTCACATGGTCGGTTGTGACCAAATTTATTCCACCCAAGAAACATCTTGTCTATAAATTTAAGATGTAAGCCTTTAAGGTATAAAAAAGATAAGGGGTCTTCATTATTTTTGCCCCAAAGATGTTTATAGGACCTGATGGCAAATGCCTTTGCTTTTTTTTCCCAGGCTTTGGCATTCACACAAGAATTGTTTTTAGAATAACGATCAGGTTTCATTAGGTATAAACATGGCCAGGTCCGATGAGGACAATGCCGTTGCCTTTTCAATTACAGTTTTAGAGTACCGCCCTTTTTCAATAACAAGGGCGGTCTTATCAATATAGTCATTTTTGGTCAATAGGCCGGCAAACCAAAAAACTTTTGGG